>JSZA02000003.1 GCA_000785145.2 Candidatus Thiomargarita nelsonii | reverse complement strand
TAGTCTTTGCCTTGTCAGCGACACGATTGACCGCAGTGAAAACGATTGTTTCAACTTGAGCTTGATGTCTCTTTTGACGCCTGTTTAGCTTTTTTCTACCTAGGTTATGCTTTCTAATTTTTATCGCTTTTTTAGGATTCTTTTGATAAAACCTCGCCAAAACCTTTACCATAAAATTCACCTTCAGAATCAACAAAAACTTCAGTATAACCCTTATCTATGCCAATTTCCTTATTGCCACAAGCACGGTCATCAGTGTTATCTATCGTATAATGAATTTCAACTTGCCCATCACGCAGAATTAAGCGAATTTGTCCCGTTATGGAATAATTGGTTCCTATTGGGATAGCAATGCGCTTACCTCTTTTTAAGCTAATGACTTCAATATAATTTTTTCCATTATGCGAAAATAACTTATAGCTGCCAGGTTCTAAAACAATTTGATTAAAAGTATGATTATTTCCATGTTTCCAGTCTTTTCGCATTAATCGGCGCAAATATGAATCATTGACCCAAACGGAATCATTTTTTAGCTTTTTAAATAAGTCTTTACGCTTATCCTTGTCATCAATATTTCTAAAAATGTGGCGTACAACTTTTTCTTTGGCGGCTTCTCGATACGCTTTGACATCATCTAAAGTATCGGATAACGTAGCTCGCCATATCCTTTGTGGTAATATCAATACGTGTTTATCGGCTATCCAGCCATCACGCACCGGACGGAACTTGGCACCAAGCCCGCCAACTGAGCCATAATTGCGCCAGACTTCTGTACGAATAGAACCGCAATGTTTTCGAGGCAAAAGTTTTCGCGTTGTACTGCGAAAACTTTTGCCTCGAAAGCTATTTTATTTAATGCGTCATATTTTGCTTGATTAAGGTCATCAGCATAAGCAATTCTCGTCACTTTTTTAGCTTTTTTCATTTTATAGCTCCATTTTTTATCTATTATAGGATTCTAAAAAAAAATGTCAATTTTTTTTATCACCAAATTTCTTAGCCAAAATGGATAAGAATGGCCAAAGATGACCAAGAAATTGTGTGCTAGACGCTGCACCATAGCCCCAATTTTTTTTCAAACCCCCTAATTTTTTAACACAAACGACCACCCATCCCCGCAAACCTGCACCAACAACACCCCCAAACCACCCATATATCACCACCTCCGCTCTGGCAAAACGAAACCACAAAACGCGCAAACAAAGTGTGCAAACCAAATCCACAGACATCTGCAAAAACACCACTAATAACAACAACTCTGGTTTTGTATTGACTTTGCGTGTCAGTCGCCTGGTGTGGGAATTTGGGGTGGGATTTTTTATTTTATGCTATGCGGCTGAGAGCACATTTTTGATTTTTGTTCTTTTTGTTAGGTGGTTATGCGGGGTTTCAAAGTATAAGTTAATTTTTTTGATTATATTAGCTAATTCTATACTCAGTTAATTGCTTAATGCGAGTACAGGGATTTGCGGATTTTTTTTGCACATGTTTTTTGCGCGTTTTGTGGTGTCGGTTTGCCTTATGACGGATGTGTATATATAGGGGATTTGGGGGGGGGGTTGTTGGTGCGTTTTTGCGAAATGGGTTGGCGTTTGTGTGTTGAAAAGTTAGGGAGGTTGAAAAAATATTGGTGGTACGGAGTGGGGATGTGATATAGTGGGCGCTGAAATTGTCTCGTCCGACCCCGAGATTAGTTACCTAACCTATAGTATTCTGTAGTACGGGACTAACAGAGTTAGACAGGTGAATCACACCCTGGGATGTTTGATCCAGTCCCTCGCCCTGTGGTTAAGTATTAAGGGTAACGTTCAAGTGAATGTGTACTTAACGTATCTTCGATACGAGCTTAAAGCTATTTGGTCAGTACGATTCCTGTACTGACCATCTTTTCATCACAACAAAATGAGTCACATAAAAGATACAAATAGTATTTAGTGCTATTGAATTCCATAAAATACTATTAAATCAATGAATAAATAAATACAATACCATGCGTTTACTTATAACTATTTTCATTTCATTGCTCCTTTGGATACAATTCCTCCCATTATTAC
This sequence comes from Candidatus Thiomargarita nelsonii, assembly GCA_000785145.2. Classification (GTDB taxonomy): domain Bacteria; phylum Pseudomonadota; class Gammaproteobacteria; order Beggiatoales; family Beggiatoaceae; genus Thiomargarita; species Thiomargarita nelsonii_B. Next base: position 94,098 of record JSZA02000003.1, on the reverse strand, counting down.
CATTTTGGGTAATAATCCAGTAACCGTTAATCAAAATTCTGTATATACAGATGCCGGTGCAACCGCAACAGATGATGTTGATAGTACGGTTAATGTAGAGCTTAGCGGTTCAGTTGATACTTCAATAGTTGGCTCTTATACCATTACCTATACAGCAACTGATAAAGCTGGAAATACAGCTACAGCAACAAGAACAGTTAATGTGCTAGCATCTACACTTAGTTCTTTGTATATAGAAGATAACTCAATTACTCTTAGAGAAGATGGCAATCAAGAAATTAAGGTTTTGGGACGTTTTGATGATGGTTCATCTTATGATGTTACATTTCAAGTTAGTTTTAACATTGCTGATACCAGTATCATTAGTATTAGTAACGGCAAAATTGAACCTTTGGCAAAAGGTACAACTACTTTCAAAGCCAGCTCAAATGACATTGAATCAAATGAGGTTTCTGTAACGGTTATTGAGAGACTTGATTCTAGCCAGATCGTAAAAAATAGCCTATATGATCAATATCAACATCTGATTCCGGCTGATGCTTCCTTGACAGCTTATGATCACAAGAAGTTTGCAATTATTACTGGTATTGCCACAGATAAAGCAGGTAGCCCTATTGAAAATATAACTATAAAAATTCTTAACAATAGTCAATATGGTTCTGTTAAAACAAACAAAGATGGAAAATTCAACATTCCTGTCGAAGGTGGAACACCTTTAACTGTTAGTTATCAAAAAGATGGCTTTTTGCCGGTACACCGTAAAATTGATGTACCAGTACAAAATTGGGCAAATGTCGAGACGGTGGCTTTGAGTAGTTTGGATACAAAAGTAACTGAAATTGTGCTTGCAACGGATAAAACGGCTTTGCATGTATCCAGTAAAACTAATGATGCCAGAGGCGAACGCGAAACTACTTTGGTTTTTGATGGCATTAGTAAAGCGACTGTAAAACGCGCTGATGGTTCAACCCATGATTTAGAAAATATTAAAGTTCGCGCTACTGAGTTTGATACGCCTGCATCTATGCCTGCTAAATTACCTGAAGGTACGGCTTTTACTTTTGCTAGTGCTTTAACGCTTGATGGTGTTGAAGCTGGTAGTCAGGTAGATTTTGATAAACCTGTGATCATTTATTTGGATAACTTCCTGAAATTTGAGGTGGGTGAAATTGTTCCCGTGGGTTTTTATAATGAAAAAACGGGCAAATGGGAAGCTGCTGATAATGGGGTTGTGGTTAAATTATTGGACAGTGACAGTGATGGACTAGTTGATGGTTTAGACAATGATGATGATGGTCAAGCTGATGATTTAAACAGCGATGGCAATACATCTGATGAAGTTGCAGGAATTAAAGATAATGCTAAATATGCCGCTGGAAAAACTTATTGGCGTGCTGAGATTCCGCATTTTACGACATGGGATTTAAATTATGGCTCAGCTCCTAAATTAACTGATGATGATAAGAAAAAGGAAGATGATAGAAAAGTAGAGCCAGAAGTTAAAAAAGCTGAAAAACCTTCTACCGATCTTGATAAAAAATCTTCATGTAGTCTAAGTGATTCTTATGTCGATGTACAAAATCAGGTTTATCATGAAGATATTCCCCTTGCTGGCACTGATTTAACGCTGAATTATAGCAGTGATCGAGTTAAAGGTTATCAGCATGTCGTCAGTACCCAAGTGAGTGGCAGTGATATTCCTTCAGCATTAATTGATATTACGGCTAAATTTGAGATTGCTGGTAAAACATATACAAAAACATTGCCTGCTCAAGCTAATCAAAGTGTTGAATTTATCTGGGATGGTTTGGATAATGAAGGTAAACGTGTCGAAGGAAGCATTTCAGGAAGGCTAAGTATTGGTTATAAATATCAAGCTTATTACCTGAAACCTCCTTATGCTAGACAGTCATTTGGACAAAACGGTAGCGAGTTTACTGATGTTAAAGCTAATCCTGTGACTCAATGGAAAACTGAGAATGTTAGGTTTAATATTCCTGTTCAAGAACAGCAAGTTGCTAATGGGTGGTCAATTTCCAATCATAACTATATATCTAAAGCAAGAGACCAGATTTTTTTATCAAAAGGAAATGGTGTTAATGTATCCAAGCAATATGGTGGTTACAAAAAAGTTGTCGTAATTTCAACCACTATTCATGAAAATCATGTGAATTTACTGGCTAATGATTTTGATGATGTTATTAGAACAAACAATAATGAATGGGCAACATATAATATTACATTGCCTTTTGAAGGTAGTCTTTTTATTGATTTAGGTGGCAAAAGCGATGATGAAGCTCATGTTAATAAACATGGGATGGGACATCTTTGGTGGGCTGGTGATCACGGTTATCTTAGAATTAAGTTCAAAGATAAAAACAACCAAACTATTCATTCATTCGCTTATGAAAAACAGGGAAGCCATTGGAGTGCTTATACTGCATTTGATGGAAATAGACATGATACTAGCTCAGCAAAATATAGAGCTAGTATTTACGGATATATATCTGTACTAAACGGTAAATTTGATTTCCAAGGTGAGTACACTGAAAATAATACTGATGGGATTTCTCCCAAGATCTGGAATATGCCTAATTACAAACAGATAAAGTCATTTGAACTTGATATGGGAACTATCTCTACTTATCATGCAGGAATATCACGAATTCCTCTTTATATTCTTACCTCTGATTCTAATGGTGTTACTTATGATAGTGTGACTAAATTTGTAGATAATTCACAAACCTATATTTTCGATATAGACGGCAAACACCTAAAAACCCTAGACACCCAAACAGAAAAAGTCCTAACCACCTTTGAATACGATAGCAATGACAGACTCATTGCGATTAAAGATCGTTTCGGCAATACCACAACCATTGAACGCAATACCAATGGCACTGTTACCGCCATCAAAGCCCCCAATGGACAAATCACTAACTTGACAATTGATGGCAGCGGTAATCTAACAACAGTCACTTACGAAGATAGTTCAAACTATCAATTTGCTTACAATGAAGGCAATTTGATGACATCGGAAATCGAACCCAAGGGTAATATTTTCACCCATGAATTTAATGCCAATGGACGTGTTACCAAAGTAACTGATGAAGAAGGTGGCTGGAAAAACTACAATAAAAATGGCAATAATTATGTTGTAGAAACCGCCGCAGGAAGTAGTAGTGACATTGTTATGGATGGCATCAATAAACAAACAACATCAGCGAGTGGACAAAAAAGGATTGTCAATTACACTGATGATGGCATGACTAAAACGGTGCAAACTTGTGATATTCAAAGCCTTACTCACTACACTCTTGACCAAAAAACGGGCGATGAAGTCATTAAAGATCAAACTATCACACTACCTAGTGGTAAGACATTAACGACTTCTATTGAACGAGTTTATGCCTTCAATGATGATAAAACTACCAAAACATTAAGCATTAACACTACTAGCAATGCTAATACTACGGTGGTTAATACTGATTATACTCAAGGTGTTACAAGCACTACTTCAGCAATGGGACGAATCACAAAGTCTTATTTTGATACCAATACACTATTGCCTAGTAAAGCAGAAATAGCAGGATTGCATCCAACAAGCTATACCTATGATAACAAAGGACAACTAATCGCGACTAAAACCGGTGATCGGCAACAACAGATTAGTTATGATAGTCGAGGTAATATTGCTAGTTTGACAGATGAACAAGGCAAAGTAACGCACTTTAGTTATGATCAACTGGATCGGCTATTAAAAACGACTACCCCATCGGGTGCAGAATTACAATATCAGTATGATCAAAATGGTAATTTAACCATACTTTCTACTCCAACAGCAAACGCTCATAAGTTTACATTTAACCGTGTCAACAAAACAACGGCATATACAAGCGCGTTGGGTTCTGCCACTGGTTATGAATATGACTTAGAAAGAAAACTACAAAAAGTTAGTTATCCATCTGGGAAATACAAGCAAAATAACTACACAGGTGGATTACTCACCAGCGTAGAAACACCAGAAGGCACTAGCCAGTTTGAATATGATTGTTTAGAAAACCTAAACAAAGTAATTTATGGTTCTGAAACTATAAATTATAGCTACGATGGCTCACTTTTAAGCGGTATTTCTTATGCTGGTATTCTCAATCAAAGCATTAGCTTAGATTATGATAATGATTTACGACTATCACAACTAAGTTATGCCAATGGCAATCAAGCATTGACATACGATCAAGATGGATTGCTGACTAATCGGGGTAATTTTATTATTGACAGAAATGCTGATAATGGTTTACCAATGACAGTCAAAGATGGCACAGTCGAGATTGAGCGACAATATAATGCTTATGGCGAATTGACGCAAGAAGCCACTAATATAAACGGCACAGCCTTATTTAGTTACGCCACAACTCGAAATCAAATTGGCAAAATCATCACCAAGACAGAAACCATTGCTGGGCAAAGCATTCCGTATGAATACAATTACGATGCCGACGGCAGACTGATTAAAGTCATCAAAAATGGTAACTCAGTAGAAACCTACCAATATGATACCAATGGCAACCGTAGTGATGCTACTGTCAATGAAGACGACCAAGTCATCAACTATCAAGGCGTAAACTACCAATATGATAACGATGGCTATTTAGGCAGCAAACAAGACACAAATGGTACAACCGGCTATGAATATGGTATTTTTGGCGAACTGAAAAAAGTAGTATTGCCAAATGGAACAGTGATTGAATACTTGCACAATGCCAAACACCAGCGCGTAGCTAAAAAAGTCAATGGCGTGATAGTTGAGAAATATTTATGGTTAGATTTAACCACTTTATTAGCAGTTTATGATAAAGAAAACAACCTACTGATGCGTTTTAATTATGCGGATAATCGTATGCCCGTCTCAATGGAAAAAAATGGACAAACCTATTATCTGCATTATGACCAAGTTGGCACACTAAAACTTGTTAGCGACAATGCAGGTAATATTGTCAAACAAGTGGATTATGATAGCTATGGCAATGTGTTAAGTGATAGTGATACTAACTTTAGTGTACCGTTTGGCTTTGCAGGTGGCTTGTATGATCAAGATACTGGACTAACGCGGTTTGGGTATCGGGATTATGATGCGTTTAGTGGGCGGTGGACGGCTAAGGATCCTATTGGGTTTGATGGGGGGGATTTGAATTTGTATGGGTATGTGTTGGGGGATCCGGTTAATTTTGTTGATCCTAGTGGGCTAACATTCTGGGAAACTATTAAGGAGTATTTTGATGTATTCGGTAGAAGTATGGATATTGTAGGAGGAGGAATCACGAGGATTGGAAGCTCTTTTAGCGGTATATTTGCTAGCTTTTTTGGTGTTATTGCTGAGGATAAGACTAATCTTTCGCGGTTTATGGGTGGTTTGGGAGATATTTTCAATACGCCAGATAGGTATGCAGAATATAAAAAAATTATTGAGCCACCTGTGCAAAATTATCCAGAAATGAACACAACTAAAAACACAAGCCAAAATAAGTGCCCTGCTCAAAAAAAAGAAACAGATATAGAATTTCTGGAGCGAATGGGAATTGATATAGAAAAAGCTTTCAATGGAAATTAGCAAGCGTAGGGTGGGTAGAGCTTCGCTGCACCCACCATTTTAATAGAATAGTTCGCTCCGCCTGGATTGTAGGGTGCGTCCCACGCACCGTCTTGTTACGTATGATTTATCCACATTGACAAAACGGTGCGTAGGACGCACCCTACATTAATCCAGGCGGAGCGAACTACCCACCCTACAATGTTAATCTATATTTTACTAACTATGACTGATTTATACATTATTGCTGGTGCTAATGGCAGCGGCAAAACAACCTTTGCAATTGAATTTTCTCGCAATAATGATTTGTGTTTCATTAACGCAGATGAAATTGCACAACAGTTAAATCCTTTTGATATAACAAAAGCGAGCGTAGCCAGGGTAAAATGTAGTGAGCGCAGCCTCAATGCCATTATGTTTAGCATAAATAGGTTTTTTTGTAGGGTGGGTAGGGGCAATCCCTTGTGGTTGCCCGCGCAACGAAGTGGCGGGACGCCCAACCCACCCTTTTCATAGAATCGGTGGGTGCAGCGAAGCTCTACCCACCCTACAATGTTAATCTATATTTTACCCAGGCGGAGCGAACTAAAGAGTGAGATGGTGGGTTTTGCTATCGCTCTACCCACCCTACGCTTGCTAATAATATAGTTTATTATTTATAATTTGAATGCTGAGCGATATAAATAAATACTTAAGGAATACAAATGTTACAGACATTTAAAGCAAATTTAAAAGGTAATCAATTAGAATGGTTGGATGATCAACCAATATCTATGTTTGATAAACCTAGATCAGTTTATGTAGTTTTGCTTGAAGAGTCACAAATTGATCAATTTGAACAAGCAAAAGATTCTCAATCTAATAAAAAGACTCTGGCAGCATTGAAAGAAATTGAAACCGGTGGTGGAAAAGTGTTTGAAAATGTTGAAGAACTATTTAAGGATTTAGATGATTAATGAAACATATTCGACGTTCTACTCAATTTAAAAAAGACTATAAAGGTGCTAAAAAATCAGGTAAAAACTTAGCTGAATTACAAAAAGTTATTTATCAATTAGCTGCTGGTAAACAGCTTGAGCCATCTTATAACGATCATCCCTTGCTTGGAAATTACCGTGGCTGTAGAGAATGTCATATTGAACCTGATTGGTTGTTGATTTACAAAACTAAAGAAACAGAATTAGCTTTAGTACGAACTGGTTCACACTCTGAATTATTTTAATATGGACGATAAAGAATTTTATAAATTAAGCAGCTTTTGTCAATGTATATCAATTATACTATACGTGATAATACGGTGCGTAGGACGCACCCTACATTAATCCAGGCGGAGCTTGCTAGGAGCCTATTCATGATAAATGATCCTGTAGCCAGGTAGGCAGCGTGTTTTTGCTGCCCACCTTGTCGGAGAATGGTGGGCAAGAAAAACACCTTGCCCACCCTACACAGTTTTTGTGCTAAATGGCATTTTTGCTCCGGGTGGGTAAGCGGGTGGCACAATATTTTACTTTCGCGACGATCTATCCGCCCGCTTGCCCGCTACCTGGTTGGCTAAAATCAAGCCTTTTGCATTTTTTGGGCAATTTTAAAAAAGGGTGTAAAATCATAAATTGTAGTAAAAATGCGGGGTTTAGCCATCGCTCATTTTTGTAATATAATGCAATAGAGATATTGCAAAATAAAATCGCCCTCATCATAACCAAATTTATGCCCTGTAAACCAGTCCCTGTTTTTTGGGGCATCAATTGGGTTATGACAAGAGATTTCATTTGTTTTCTCCAAAATTGGGTTGATACGATCTTATGAAAGCTACTGTATACGTTGAATCTTCGGTCATAAGCTACCTGACAGCACGTTCCAGTCGTGATGTCGTTAAATCTGCTCGTCAAGCAATAACTGTGGAATGGTGGGAAAACTCACAATCAGAATTTGAGCTTTTCATTTCTACACTCGTAAGGGAAGAAATCTCGCATGGCGATCCAATTGCTGCCGAACAGCGTATGAAAATAGTTCAAAATATCAAAGTTTTGAGTACGCATGATAAGGCTGAATCAATCGCACACGCTTTGATTGCAGCATGCGCGTTGCCTGAAAAGAGTAAAGAAGATGCTCTTCATATAGGTATAGCAGCGTCCCAAGGTATGGATTACCTGCTAACTTGGAATTTTAAGCATATAAATAACGCGCAGAAAACATCTGCCATCATTGATGTTGTGCAAAATTTTGGTTTTACTTGTCCTATTTTATGTTCTCCTGAAGAACTAGGAGCCTATTCATGATAAATGATCCTGTAGTTGAAGAAATTAGAAAATATCGTGAGGTATACGCCGCGCGATATGACAATGATCTTCACAAAATATGTGAAGCACTCCGAAAAAAAGAGCAAAAATTCAATGTGGTGAATCGAGGACCAAAACCTCTGTTGAAATTGCGCCCTAACGTAAGCCCACACTGAGCGCATTGGATCACCGAACTTTGCCGTTTGCAACTCCGTTTGTAACGTTTTGACCATAAAACGTTACGGATCAGGTTGCGCTAGCTAGGCTTATCGGCGCGGTTTATCGGCAAACCTGCTCCGGCAAAAGTTTGATACCTGCTGGAACTGGGTTTGCTTATTATGAGGATAGCAAGTTCGCTCCGCCTGGATTGTAGGGTGCGTCCCACGCACCGTCTTGTTACGTATGATTTATCCACATTGACAAAACGGTGCGTAGGACGCACCCTACAATCCAGGCGGAGCGAACTGCATCTAAAGAGATGGATTACAGCCAGGTAGGGTGTTTGCTAAGTTTTTGCTGCCCACCTTGTCGGAGAATGGTGGGCAAGAAAAAGGCTTGTTCGTCCTACACAGTTTTTGTGCTAAATGGCATTTTTGCTCCGGGTGGGTAAGCGGGTGGCACAATATTTTACTTTCGCGACGAACTATCCGCTTAGCAGTCCCACCATTTTTGAAAATAAAATCCCCAAAGTACTCTTATAAGAGTTTTTTTCTAAACAGAGCAAGCTCAAAAATCATTGCAAAACCTGTTATGCCAACACGAAATGAATTAAAAGAACTTGCTAAACTTCGACTAAAAGAAGCTGAAACGCTTTTTAATGCGGGTTTGTATGATGGTGCTGTTTACCTGTGTGGCTATGTCGTAGAAATGGCGTTAAAAGCTCGAATTTGTAAATTATTAAATCTTGAAGAATATCCATCATCTGGTAAACTAAAATCTGCTTACGCTGTTCATGATTTTTATCAACTTCTCTTGTTATCTGGGCTGAAAAATAAAGTCAGTTCCGCACATCCTGATTTACATGCCAATTGGTCTATAACAATACCTTGGTCGCCTGAAATGAGATACCAAGCCAAGGGAACGATTTCAAAAGACAAGGCTGAACAAATACTGAATGCTGTGCGTGATAAACCTAATGGAGTATTAAAATGGATAATGAAGTATTGGTAAAAGAGTTTCGTAAAACGATAAAAGGTATCAAGCAAGAAAAAGGTCCTGTATCATTATTTATGCTCAAAGCTTTTGATGCAGATATTGGCGATTGGAATCTTATTGTCAGTGCGCCCGCCTATGACAATCTAAATCTGAAAACGGCACTAACGCATTTAATCACACTACTTAATAAGCATCTCAGTCAAGCAAGCCTGAGAAAGATTATACAATCAACTATTTTAAAAACCAGCGATCCTTTTGTAAAGGAAATGAATCAAGTATTCAAGGCTACAAATACACTAAAATATGTACACTCTTCTGTAATATCTGGTGTTTATCTTGAAAAAGCTATCATTTTTGAGTCTCATCGTTTGTTGAAAAAACAGTAGGTAAGCCATGTAGCCTGGTAGGGTGTTTGCTAAGTTTTTGCTGCCCACCTTGTCGGAGAATGGTGGGCAAGAAAAACACCTTGCCCACCCTACACAGTTTTTGTGCTAAATGGCATTGAAGCGTAGGGTCAATGCCATTGGCGTAGGGGCAATCCCTTGTGGTTGCCCGCCCCTACAAACCGTTATTTTTCGTAGGGGCAATCCTTTATGGTTGCCCTTAACGAAGGTGGCATTGAGGCTACGCTCGCTTTAATCCTTAAATCATGTTCAAAACATGATTAGCCAAGATCTATTCCTTGTACTAAACACTAACTATGACTGATTTATACATTATTGCTGGTGCTAATGGCAGCGGCAAAACAACCTTTGCAATGGAATTTTCTCGCAATAATGATTTGTGTTTCATTAACGCAGATGAAATTGCACAACAGTTAAATCCTTTTGATATAACAAAAGCAAAAATTCCGGCTGGAAAGAAATTTTTTATAGAAATTCAAAATTCTTTCCATCTCATTCATGCTTGAATCAACACTTTCCGGCAAATACCTATATAAGGTGATTAATACTGCAAAAGATAAAGGTTATAACATCATCATTATTTACCTATATCTTGAGCATTATCAAATAAATATCGCAAGAGTTAGAAACCGAGTATTAAATGGTGGACATGATGTTCCAAGAGAAGACATTATTAGAAGATATCATCGTAGTAAAAAACTGTTTTGGGAATTTTACAAAGATTTAGCAGACAGTTGGTTTTTGTTTTATAATTCTGATGATGATTTTGAAGAGATAGCCAATTTCAAAGAAGATAAGAAAACAATTCTTAATGAAATTTTATTTGAACGTTTCAAGGAGAGTATCAATGGACGATAAAGAATTTTATCAATTAAGAGATTTAATTTTAAAATCTGGCAATTATGCTGTCAAAAAAGCTCAAGAAAAAAGCCTTAGAAAAGGTATTCCTAATGTTTATAGTAAAAATGGAACCCTTTATTATGAACTTCCAAATGGTGAAATTACTTCAAAAACTCCTAATGTTTATCTTGAAGTTTTGGAAGCGGGACTTTAGTCCCGCACATCTGTGAGGCTAAAGCCTCACTTCCTATATATGTAACATAAACTACAATCTTGAAATAACTTGAGAGTAAAAAAAATCAATTTCTGATTCCATCTATAAAAATGAACTTCATACAAGAAATAAAAATAGAAAATTACAAATGCTTCAACAATTTCAAAGCCGACAGATTCAAAAGAGTCAATCTAATAGGTGGAAGAAACAATGTAGGCAAAACAAGCTTTTTAGAAGCCTGTCTATTGTGTCTGGTTGATGAACATTCTAGTATCTATAGTAGATTACTAGAGATTCAAACACATAGAAATCTAGTTAATACTGTTTTGCGAAGACAAGATAGGCGAGAGGATTTAAAAAATCTTATTTTGGACAATCAAAATATCTCTATAACGATAAACGGAGATAAAAACCTATATATAAAAAATGAAAAACTCTGAACAGCTACCTGAAACTACTATTTAACATAAATGAGCTTGACTATATACCACAACTACTTACCGACAAATGGAAAAAGTTATCACTACATGGACAAGGTGTCAGGTTTTTCTTGTAATGCCAAAAACGGTGACACGTTGAGTTGAATACTGGTTTGACTGGCAATCGGTTGTCGTAGCCAATCTTGTCCGTTAAACCGTATTTCAGCATAATGGCGACGTGCTGCATTTTTATAGTCTGTGTTCATTTATCCTTGTACTTTAAACTCAATGCCTGAGTGTAATGATTTCCAATAAATGAGTGTAGTTTATCATAACTAATCTCTCGTCAAAAAATGGCCGCTGGTGCCATGTCTATGGTGACGGCTAAGACTGAAAAGCAGCATGTTATCACTGATTTCGCGCCAAAAGCGGCTTGATGATGTCCTCAATACATTGAATAAAATCCCGATGGGAGGCACGGATTGTGCTTTGCCTATGTTATGGGCTTTAAAAGAAGGTATTAACGCTCAATTGATTTTTTCAATCGCCTCACCTAAAGAGGCTGGTATGCTTGATGTTGTTGGCTTTGATAGCGCGACTCCTGCTCTTATGAGAGATTTTGTGCAAGGTACGCCAAATGCCAATCAAGGATAGTTGTCCAGATTGTTTCGGGAAATCCGCGTAGCGAAATTCCCGCAACGAAGTAAGCGAAGCTAAACAACAAAAAGGATAGTTGTCCAGATTGTTTCGGGAATGGATTTCCCGAAACAACAAACATTTTACTTATTTTTTAGGCCCCCCAAAAAAGTAAAATTCCGCATCCATATAATCTGCAACATCAGCCACTTCATCCTCCCACCACTGCTTATTCAGATTAGTCGCACAGCGTTGCACATGATTTATTAAGCCAGCATAAGTTCTGATTCTGCGATGCCGCCTGGTATAAACATCACTACCATGGCACCTCAAACAGTTGTCATTATGCAATTGTTTGCCCCTTTCGACTGCCGTCATTTCTTCTTTGACACCATCTCCGATTTCATCAATATCGGAATTTGCCGCTGTCATCTCTTGAGTTTTAGGTGCCTCAGCCTGAGCCAGGCTGACAGACACTAATAACAAACTACAGAAAAACCATGTTGTCATCTTCATAAAATTATCTCCAATCTATGATGTACTGAGTTTACTCGATAAATGTGCAACACGCACGGGCGCCGGCGGATGCGACTCATAAAACGCTGAATATAAAGGATCTTGAGTCAAAGAACTCGCATTTTCCTTATAAAGTTTGACCAAGGCTTGTATCAGCGTCAAAGGGCTCGCTTGCACAGCCGCAAAATCATCAGCTTCAAACTCATGTTTGCGAGAAAACCACGCCGTAATCGGCTGCACAAAAAAGGTGAATACTGGCAAAACTAATACAAATAACAGCAACGCGATATAAGTAGATGGAGAGTTAACCCCTAAACCATTGTAAAACCAATCTTGTTGCATCAGCCAACCTAACAAGGCGAGCCCACCTAAAGTCATCGTCGCCAACAAAACGATACGTTTTTGGATATGTTTGTGTTTAAAGTGACCGATTTCATGCGCCAATACCGCAATAACTTCATCAGTATTGAGCTTGTCCAATAAAGTGTCAAAAAACACAATTCGCTTATTACTGCCAAGACCTGTAAAATAAGCATTACCATGTCCGCTGCGTTTTGAGCCATCCATAACAAAAATGCCTTTACTGGCAAAACCATTGCGGTGCAATAAATCTTCAATGGCTTGTTTTAAGTCACCCTCATCTATGGGCTTAAATTTATTAAACAAGGGAGCAATAAAAACGGGAAAAGCCCACATCATTAATAAACTAAAACCCATCCAGACAGCCCAGACATAAAGCCACCACAATTCTCCAGCAAATGCCATCAACCATAACACAAGGGCAATAAAGGGGATGCCGATAATTAAGCTGAGTAGCAACGATTTGAACATATCGGTGATAAACAAGCCCGGCGTGGTGCGATTAAAACCAAATTGTGCCTCAATGCGAAAAGTGCTATAAATACTACTGGGTAAATCTATCAATGCAGATAATAACCCAAAACTGAGCAGCACGGCAACACCCGTCCATAATTCTGACCATTCTAGGGTGCGCCAAGCTTGATCAAGGATATTAAGTAAACCACCGAGAGTCCATAATAGTAATAAAACGGCCTCAAAAATCAGCATTTTTTGCCCAAAGCTAGTTTTTGTTAAAGTGTAAGCCGCAGATTTTTGATGCTCATCTAGCGAAATGGATTCAGCAAAAGCACTCGGGACAACATGTTGATGTTTAGTTATAGATGCCTTTTGGCGCACGGATAACCAGATTTGTAGCCCCGTTCCTAAGACTAAAAAAAATAAAAAAAATAGGGTTAATTCATTCATAACAAAGTATTTTCTATAAAAGGAGTCCAAGATTTATCTTGGACGTCAAAGGACAATTATATGCCACAAAATTCAAGCCATTTAATTTGGATCGATCTAGAAATGACAGGGCTCGAGCCTGATCATGACACAATCATAGAAATTGCGACACTTGTTACAGATGTCAAGCTCAAACTTGTCGAAGAAGGTCCTGTCTTGCCAATCCATCAAAGCGATGATGTATTAGCAAAGATGGATGAATGGAATACCAATCAACATGGAAAATCGGGCTTAATTGAACGAGTGCGGCAAAGTCAAATCACGCTTGCAAGTGCTGAACGCCTCACTTTAGCCTTTATCCAGCAACATCTCCCCCCCGATACATCGCCTATGTGTGGCAACTCGATTTGCCAAGATCGTCGATTTTTGTACAAATATATGCCAAAACTCGAAAAATATTTCCACTATCGTCATATAGATGTCAGTACCCTAAAAGAACTGGCAAAGCGTTGGCGCCCTGATTTGCCAGAGTTTGAAAAAAAATCCAAACATCTAGCGATGAGTGATATTAACGATTCTATTGATGAACTGAAATATTATCATCAACATTTTTTGCGGCTGACTTAAAGGTAGCTCCTCGTTCCCACGCTCTGCGTCGAGTGTGGGAACGTGCGATGCCCTTCAATTATGTGATATAAGTACTGAACCATGAATTATCGGAGATTTTGGAGTCCAAAGCTTTAGCTTTGGAAACCTACGTCCAAAGCTAAAGCTTTGGACTCCAAAATACAATAAAATTCATGATTCGCTACTTAAGTACCGAATCATGAATTTTATTGTATAATCGCTCTCCTGTCACGTAAAGCAAAAAAAGGATTACCGGCTCGCGTGGCAAATGTCTAACTATAGCTTTTCAGATAAAGATTTTGCTAGGAGTCCAAGATTTATCTTGGGACAGCCAAGATAAATCTTGGACTCCTATTTTCTGAAATACTATATAACATAAGGAATTTTGTTAATGCACGTTATTGCCTATCCTAAACTGAGAAAATTTTCTGAAAAATATCCAGAAACAAAAAATGCTTTAGATAGATGGTTTAAAACTTTAAGCAAAAACAATTATGACAATTTTTATGACTTGCGCCGTACTTTTTCAAATAGTGTTGATCAAGTCGGAGAATGTGTTGTTTTTAATATTGGGGGCAACAAAGTGAGATTGATTGCTAAAATTCTCTATAGTATAAAAACTGTGTATGTCAAATATGTGTTAACACATGTTGAATATGATTTAGGAAAATGGAAAACGGAATGCAACAAATAATTTGAGAGGATAGCATGATGATAGCTCAGCCAGTTGACAACTTTGCCGGTGTTTTTTTTGACTTGAACCCATCTAACCCAAATGTTATTGCAACTCTTTCTCATTTTTGGACTGATATCTCGAAGGTATTGTCTGTACCACATTCTGAAGCACAATACCAACGCCTTCTCACTTTATTTGAAAAGTTAATTGAGATTGTAGGTGATAATAACACGCACCCTTTATCCAGCTTAATGGAAACGCTCTGTCTTCTAATTGAGAACTATGAAACGGAGCATTACCCTAAGCCAGAAGTTTCCGGTAATGAAGTCTTGCAATTTTTAATGGAACAAAATGCGCTAACCCCAAGAGAGTTACCCGAAATAGGCGGTATTGATGAAATATTAGAAATTCTCAAGGGAAAAAAAGAATTAAATGCTCAACAAATACGTTTGTTAAGTAAGCGTTTTCGAGTGTCTTCCCAAGTGTTTTTATGAATCGCTATTAAAAAAATCCTATTTCTTAAAGAAATAGGATTTTTAGATTATAAGCTAACTATGAATAAAAAAACGCTCCCCCTATATCGCGCCAATCAAGTACGCGAACTTGATCGGATTGCCATTCAAGAAATGGGCATACCGGGCACCTGCTTAATGGAACGCGCTGGCAGTGCTGCCTTTACTATATTAAAAAACCACTGGCCTCAAGCACACCGCATCACCGTCTTATGTGGTACTGGCAACAATGGCGGCGATGGTTACGTCTTAGCACGGCTCGCTTATTTAGCCGGTTACGATGTCACCGTCTTACAAGTCGGAGACTTCACCAAAATAAAAGGTGACGCACGTATCGCACTTGAAGCCATGGAAAAAGTTGGACTATCGGCGCAAGCATTTACAGAACTCAGTCCCGTTGATGTACTCGTCGATGCCCTTTTTGGTACCGGACTTGATCGTGAAGTCTTAGGAAAATGGCGAGAAGTGATTGAAGCCCTTAACCGTCGCACATGTCCACTGCTCGCCTTGGACATACCATCAGGACTACATGCCAATACAGGGACAATACTCGGTGTCGCAGTACGCGCCCAAGTCACAGTCACCTTTATCGGCAAAAAACAAGGCTTATTGACAGGTGCCGGACCAGAATATTGCGGCAAAATATATTTTGACGACTTACAAGTACCCTCAAGCATTTACAAACAAATCAACACAAAAGTGAGCCAACTGGATTACGATCACACGCTATTACCCAAACGCTCACGGATTGCCCATAAAGGCCAATTTGGACATGTGCTCGTGATAGGGGGAGACAGTGGCATGACAGGCGCGGTGCGTCTAGCGGCAGAAGGCGCGGCACGAATAGGCGCCGGCTTAATCAGTGTCGCCACTCGCAGCAGCCATGCCGCACTCATCAACCTCACACGCCCAGAAATTATGAGCCATGGCGTAGAAACGGTCGAACAACTTGAAACCTTATTAAATAAAATTGACGTGATTGCGATAGGACCCGGATTGGGTCAAACCCACTGGGGGCAAAGCCTATTATCCGCCCTCCAAAACGTACAAAAGCCGCTTGTGATCGATGCAGATGCCCTGAATTTATTAGCCCAAACCCCCATTCGTTTTCACAACAGCATATTAACGCCGCATCCCGCAGAAGCCGCTCGCTTACTAGGCTCATCAACCGCCGACATCCAAGCAGATCGATTTGCAGCCGCACAAGCCTTGCAAGAACGCTTTTCCGGCATATGTGTACTCAAAGGAGCAGGAACGCTAATCGCCGCACCCAATGGAGAAATCAATATTTGCACACTTGGCAATCCCGGCATGGCATCAGGCGGCATGGGTGACATACTCACAGGCACCATTGCAGGACTACTCGCACAAGGACTTTCTAGCAATGAAGCGGCGACGCTCGGCGTATGTTTACACGCAAAAGCGGGCGATCAAGCGGCACGAGAAGGCGAACGCGGCTTATTGCCTAGCGACTTATTGCCTTGGTTACGTCATTACGCTAATCCTGAACTTCATTAAAAAAAAATGGCACAACTTATCCCCACAGCCGCCGCGATGGAAAATTTCGGCGCCCAATTAGCATACGCCTGCGATCTTCGCACAATTTTCCATTTATGCGGCGACTTAGGCGTCGGCAAAACCACATTAGTACGCGGATTTTTACGCGCCTTGGGACACAAAGGAATCGTAAAAAGCCCCACCTATACATTGGTTGAACCTTACCAAATCGACGGACAAATGATTTACCATTTTGACTACTATCGTTTAGGCGATCCTGAAGAATTAGAATATCTAGGCATACGTGACTACCTAGAAGAGAATAGCATTTGCCTGATTGAATGGCCTGAAAAAGGAGAACCCTTAACCCCCGCCGCAGATGTGCAGATTCACATTACCCACCATGCTGAGGCTCGACTAATAGAAATGCAGGGGCATAGTACGATTGGACAAGCTATATTGGAAAGAACTATGCTATAAAAGGAGTCCAAGATTTATCTTGGACATTTTTTTTCTTGGGTTTATTTTATAAAACATTGAATATGAGCTTTTTATAGGCTATCTCAATAAAAATCCTAAGTTTTCAGTTCTCAAAAAAACACTACTGAAACAACAACAAAGTATTAAACGAGCTTTTCTACAAAACTATTGTAGATAAAGCTTCTGTGAATCAACGAATAAGCATTCAAGTTCCAAAAATCAGTAAACAAGAAAGGGAAGCTGCAAAACGGGTGATTTACCCAGTGAGAGTGTATATTATGAAAGTGCATGAAAAAATTCGGTTTATGCGGCAGTCAAAAGGCTGGTCACAAGAGGATATGGCTGATAAATTAAATCTGTCTGTCAATGGGTATGCGAATATTGAACGGGGCGAAACCGATGTGCAAATTTCTCGGCTTGAAAAAATTGCTGAGACTTTTGGGATGGAATTATTGGAGTTATTTAATTTTGGTGAAAAAAATGTTTTTTATTTGGCTACTGATAATCATCAAAATAATGAAAATAACGCCAACTGTAAAAATTTACAATCAATTTCTTTTTCAGATGACAAAAAAGAACTTGAACATGAATTAGAAAAAGCGCGTATGCAGCGTCTGCTATTGCAACAAAAGGACAAAGAAATTGCTTATCTAAAGGAAATTAATAGTCTTATGAAAAAATAAAATGTGAGATCAGTAGTGCCTAAACCCACCACAGTCAATCTGAAAATGCTTGTTCTCGTTCCCACGCGGGGCAAAGGAATGCCTGCCTCTTTGCTCCGCAAAGAAATTATAGGTAAAATTGTCCCGCGCACCGCCGAAATCGCAGATTTAGTCCAACGTATCAAAGACGGACGCTATATTATCATCTTCGCGCCACGTCAAACAGGGAAAACGACATTTTTTCAGCAACTTGGGCACTATCTTCAACCCCGTCGGCTTGCCATTCTATTAGAACAGTACACCGATGAAATTTGGCAAACTTTTGCCCCAAAAGTCTCCACAAACAAACGGGGGCAACCCTTTCTTGTTAACCGAATGGCGCAATGTCTCACAGAGGAACTGGGGATTGGGCGTTTGAGACGGAAATTATCGACGGGAAAACTATTGTATTCCTGTGGTACAACAAAAACCGTCTGAATAAGGCTTGATTAATAAAATTAAACCGTGTATCTTTCTTCTCCCAATAAATTTTAAAATTGATTTTATTATGGGAAATAGCCAAAAGCATTTCAAATTTCTTGAAGGTTTAAGCGCAACTCAGCAGCAGGAGTTCCTTAAAAGGTTAAAAGTAGAATGGACATATACATCAAATGCCTTAGAGGGTAATACCCTGAGCCTGGGAGATACTCAATTTATTATTGAGTATGGGCTGACAATCAAAGGCAAATCAATTCAAGATCATAACGAAGTATTAGGGCATGCACGAGCGGTTGATTTGGTTTATGAACTACTCGAAAAAGACATGCTAGAAAAATCGGATATTTTAAATTTACATAAGGCTGTTCAGACACAGATTGTGATGGATATTTACAGCCCAATTGGTAGCTGGAAAAACGAAGCCAATGGACGCTATGTCAAAAAAGAAGAAACACTGGTTTATCTGGCATACCCAAAACCCGAAGAGATTGAGCACCTGATGCAACTTTGGTTGATAGACTTTAACGCCCAAAATCAACTAAAGAATGAACCACAAGCCATTGACGCTTACACACGATTGCACCTAGCTTTCACTTCAATCCACCCTTTTTTTGATGGAAATGGTAGAATGGCTCGCTTACTAGCAAACATTCCACTACTAAAAAACGGTTTTCTGCCCATTGTAGTAAACAATCAAGACAGACAAGACTATTTGCAAGCATTGTCAAAATATGATTTATCTGTGCCGGAGTTGAACAAAAAAACAACACGATTGGTTATTGAGAATCCCGCCTTTGAAAGGCTAAAAAACTTTTTTGAAAAGCAAACTGAAAATACTAAAAAATTGGTTAAAGAAATAAAAGTCAAATAACTTTTTTTAATTTTTGTAGGAGTCCAAGATTTATCTTGGACGTCTGAATAATATCTCTTTATCAATAGCGATATTGACTCAGTTGATAGCTAACCAGAAAATTTCAACGGCTCGCTTGTTGCTCAGAAGGGGAGGGTAGCGGCAATGCCATTAAGTTAAGAGATATTGTAGGGTGGGTAGAGCGAAAGCGCAACGAAGTGGCGGGACGCCCAACCCACCATTGTTATAAATTTCAAAGGTTTGGTGGGTTTCGCTCTGCTCTACCCACCCTACAAAAAACCTTAACTTAATGGCATTGGAGGGTAGCGGGCTTTTGATGCCCAAATCTATTTGCCAGTGTGATGGATTTTGTACATTTTGCCCATGCCACTTGTCTGTCATTTTTGATTGTTACAATGGGTGGTTTTTGAACCATGCTGTTTTTTGAGGTGAAGAATAAACAATCGGCAATTATCATAGCGGAGGAGACAGTGTGAGTCAAACCAAGATTCAATATCTAAAAATATCCAACTTCAAAAGCATTGATTCGCTGGAATTCAAGAATATTAATGATTTTTCTGTATTTGCGGGTGCCAATGGTAGCGGTAAAAGTAACTTTTTTGATGCGCTGCGTTGGCAGGGCGGATTTGATAATATTCACTCTATTCAAAAAAATGAAGATGATGCTCGGCGATTTGAGTTTGAAATTGAGTGTACTTTGCCATACGGGGCGCAAGATAATTTAATGGAGACCCAGTATAAATACAAATTAAAAATCAATGCGTTAGATACAGAACCCTAAATCAACGCGGTCCAGGCAGCAAGTAGGGTGCGTCCCACGCACTCCCATAAAAGGAGTCCAAGATTTATCTTGGACGTCATTATAGGTAAAATTTATGCCAACACGTACCTTCGCGGACCAGTAGAGCCTTCCCGCAACTCAATGCCATTAAGTTAAGCATAAATGCGTTTTTTTTGTAGGGTGGGTAGAGCTTCGCTACACCCACCAACTCTTTGAAACGAAGATCCGGGCGTAAATTTATAACAATGGTGGGTTTCGCTCTCGCTCTACCCACCCTACAAAAAACCTTAACTTAATGGCATTGTTCCCGCAACTACGTTGTCCCGCGCACTGCCGAAATCGCCGATTTAGTCCAACGTATCAAAGATGGACGCTATATTGTCATCTTCGCGCCACGTCAAACAGGGAAAACGACATTTTTTCGTTGGGCATTAGAAAGCCTAGATGAAAGCTATTTGCCGATTCAACTCAATTTTGAAGCATACCAAAGCCTATCGTCCGAAGAATTCTACTCTTATCTAAAAGAAGATATTCTTCAGGAAATCCAAAATGCTGAACAATGGCAAACGGATAGCGTTTTACGCCAGTTTTTGGAAAACGCTTCAATCACCTCTCACGTTTCAATGATGATATTTTTTCAGCAACTTGGACACTATCTTCAACCCCGTCGGCTTGCCATTATCATTGATGAATTTGATGGGATTCCCAGATCAGAAGTCAGTCATTTTTTGCACACTTTGCGCCGAATTTATCTATCAAAAACCCCAAATAGATGTCCATACAGCGTCGGAATTGTTGGCGTCAAAAGTATCACTCAATTGAACTATGACCGCTCAATCTCGCCATTCAATATTCAAGACGAGTTTGCACTCCCCAATTTCACCCGAGAGCAGGTGCATCGACTATTAGAACAGTACACCGATGAAGTTGGGCAAACTTTTGCCCCAAAAGTGATCAAAAGTCTCCACAAACAAACGGGGGGGCAACCCTTTCTTGTAAACAGAATGGCGCAGAGTCTGACAGAGGAACTGGGGATTGGGCGTAAAGAAACGATATCAGTCGCCCATTTTGAGATGGCTCACAAAAATATTTTGAATGAACAAAATGTCCATCTCTCACATTTGACGACTAACATCCATCCACGATTTCAAACCCTGTTGATGGAAATCTGCTCTTATGATGCCGGCATTCCCTTCAATCTCCGCAACGAGTACATCAGTGAATTGGTGACTTATGGCGTATTGAAAGGCGGCACAGATGGATTTTGCGAAATTGCTAATCCGATTTATCAATATTGCATTGTGCAGACTTTCCAACCGCTGCTCAATGGCTTGGAGCGAAAATACCACTCTGAAGACACAGAAGCCGGTTTTTTTGATTATTTGACACCCGATATCAATATGCGTTCGCTGCTCGCCAACTTCCGTGATTTCATCAAGCGTGCTGGCTATCGGATTCTGCAAGTGCCGGAAACGCCACAAGAATTTGTCGGACAATACCTGCTATTCGCCTATCTTGATCAATTTGTGCGACAAGTGCGTGGGTTTATGTATGTCGAAGTCAGCAGTGGGCGTGGGCGGATGGATTTGATCATTCTCCACAAAGAGAAAAAGTACATTGTCGAAACCAAAATCTGGGAAGGCAAAAGCCTCTATAAAATGGGCAAAGCTCAATTGGTTAAATATCTCAAATTAGAAGAGGTTAATGAAGGTTATTACGTGGTATTCAAACCACAGCCCCTGTTTGAGACGGAAATTATCGACGGGAAAACTATTGTATTCCTGTGGTACAACAAAAACCGTCTGATTCTAAATGATGGCTATCATGCTCGCTTTTTTTTGGGTTTGATAGTGGGCGGTTAATATTCGTCACACTTACTTAAAAACGCCAAAACCACAAAATATATTTAGCCTGGTGATGTCTAAGGGGTAAGTTCCCTTGGGTGATAAAACATCTATCACCTTTGTTAACTTGGCGATGCGTGTCACCCCTTGCGGGAACACCACACAAAGCCAGTCTTCAAAACCGTACGTGAGACTTTCAAACTCATACGGCTCCTAGTATTAGCAAAGACAAGTGCTAAGTAGAGTATCTATCAATAACTTCTCTCATTAATTGGAGGGTTTCCCCCCGATTCAATTTACTCCAAGAACTTTATAGTAAATCGCCTAGCTACTTGAATGATTTCAAATTGGCCCTTTGTCATCATCCGATGCAGGTGTTATTATGCCTGCGCCTTTTCCGGTTCTAAGTACAGTAGAGGTATCAGTAGGTAGTTTAATGCCCGATGCAGGTGTAATTATTCTTCCTGCGCCTCCTCCGAGACTAAGCACCGTATTGGTACTTGTGGGCAGTTTCATACCTTCCGCTTGATAGGCGGGTGCCATACCATTGTTTAAAAACCCCTGTAATTCTGGGCTAGTCTGGCTAACCGTTTTACCTTTGATACCTGGATTCTCCCGATGGATTTTGTCGTGGCAATGCAGATGAACCAGCACGAGGTTCGTGTATTTATTCTCACCTCCTAAGTGTCTTGGGTGTATATGATGTGCTTCTGGTAATTCCACATTGTTAAACCTACATTTGCACACTGGACAAATCCCATCTTGTCTTTTTAGCATTTTTGCTTTAGACGGCATAATGTTGCCATAGCCTTTGGAAAGCCGTTCCGCCCAGTAGGCGGTGTCACCGTCGTAGTATGACCTATCGTAACCAACTCTTGCGTAACTCCCCGTTCTTTCTTTGTGCTTGGAATATCCCTTGAGATATTTGACGATTTTTCTGTCTTTACCTTTGCCCACTATTTGAGCAAAAGTCCATTTTCTACCATTGACAGTGCCAAAGTACTTATCTGCTACCCAGCGTAGGCTCTTATTTGGGTGCTTACGACGCGCCCATTGGTATAGCCTACGCCAGAGGAACATATCAAGTTTGCCGAATGCCTCACTTGAATGCACTGTTTTATAGTAGTTGGCCCACCCCGATATTTTGGGTTGAAGTGTTGCCATTAATTGCACGGGAGTTGCTGCTTTTAACTTCCAAATAGTATCACTTATGTCTCGATAGTGACCTTTTATCTTTTCTTTAGTTGGTTCCACTCGTAATACATGCGTTGCTTTAGCCCTTCGTTGTTCAGTGGGAGTACCATTTAATAACTTTAATTTATAGGTACCTTTAATTCGATTTTCATAATGTCGAATATGATGACCTAGAAAATCAAATCCCTCAGTCGAGTGAACAATTTTGGTTTTTTCCTCAGATAGAGTTAATCCTCTTATTTCAAGCCATTTGCCTATAAATCTTTTGGATTCCTCAATAACCTCTTTATCCTCGTGGAGTACTACAAAGTCATCAGCATACCTAACTAGGTCAATTTTTAGTTTTATTCTGGACTTATAAGATTTCTTCGCCCCCTCATAAACCTTTTCTGGTTTCTTTTGAGACTTGGTCTCCTTTTGGGACTTCTTAACCTTTTTGCCACCAGTCACAATGCTGACGGTTGTTGAGCCGATTTTGTTTTTCCAACCTTTTAAGGAGCGTAGGTGTTCAATTAGGTCGGTCTCCATTTGGTCAAGTGCTATATTAGCTAATAATGGCGATATAGTGCAGAGGCAAAAGTTTTCGCGCGCGAAAACTTTTGCCTCTGCACCTTGCGGTGTTCCCATATCAGTCTGGTTATAGTCAGATTTCTCCATATAACCAGCCTTTAACCACCGTTTAACTATTGGTCTCCAATGTTGCAGAGGCAAAAGTTTTCGCGCGCGAAAACTTTTGCCTCTGCATCAATTTGCGATGCTAGAAATTTATGGTCAATGTTATCAAAACAGCCTTTTATGTCCGCATCAAGAACCCATTTTTGTTTATAGAGTAGTGCTGCCGTGATTTTGTCAATCGCATCGTGGCATCCCATAGCTGGTCTGAATCCATAACGGCATGATTCAAATTTCGCCTCATAGTACGGTTCAAGTGCGATTTTCGTGACTGCCTGCATTGCCCTATCCTTAATGGTGGGTATGCCTAAAGGTCTAAGTTTTCCGTTTGCTTTTGGGATGTAAATCCGCTTAGCTGGCATTGGTCTGTATTTGTCCCAACCACGTTGGATTGTATCTAACATATCTTTAACTAAAGCCATCTTTCTTTTAGGCGTATTGACTTTAACTCTATCTACTCCAGCGGTGCGTTTTCCTTCAGAGGTAAATGTTTTTGCGCGCGCGCAAAAACATTTACCTCTGAAGTTTTCCGTTGTGACGGTACGCACTGCTAACAGCTTCAGAGGCAAAAGTTTTTGCGCGCAAAAACTTTTGCCTCTGAAGCATAATACGAGTTTTGCAATAGATACATTAAGTTTCGTGCTTTTCTGTACCGGCCTGATTTCGTAGCTTTATAAATTCTCTTTTGCAAATTGAATACAAGTCGTCTCACTTTACCCCATACGAAAGCAGAGTTTATCCCAGTCCCATTTAGCCATAACAAATTCGATACTCTCGTATCGATGTTTGTCACAACGAGACACGGGAACCCACTCAGGGTTCGGGTGTTGCCAAAGTATATTCATAATTGTAGGGAATACCTATTCGTTTTTATCTGGTTGCCCAGCATTTGTTCAATTGAATTTATAGCACAATTATTCCGAGAGTGAATCAGCATATCCAGTTTTCCCCTTAGACGGTTTAGCTTCGCTGACCTTCGGTTGCTACTGGCGTTGGCTTCCCACTCTATCCTACCCGATGTTGTCGCTAAGTGTTTGCACACTCCTCTTGCGCTCCTGCAAGTGACATCCTAACATCGTTTTTACTCGTTTCTCTTATATGTCTATCTGTGGACTTAGGTTATACTCATTAATCGGATGTGTATCGGGCAACGCATAAGGGCATGATTAACCCCTATACCTAAAAACCATTTAACCCCAAGGAGTTTACTATTTACCGACCTTAAAAATATATCCATATCCATAACGCTTGCCTTTTTGAGGCTTTGAACCCTTGCACTGGCGATGCTGCTACCGGAGTTCTACTTTCTAGCTGCTGCCTAGCTAGGCGAATCCATTCACACCATATAAGAAATTTTACTTTAAGGCTTTGTATTCCCTAGAGAATTAGGCCAAACGAGTCGCACAATCATCTACAGTCAGTCCGCGTTCTTCCATAGATTTCTTATCGACATAGAGTTTTTCTACATCATAACCCTCAAGGGCGCGGTAAGTTTTAGAGAAATCCTTCATACCAATCCCCGAAGAGACTGATGTTTGTTGACCTTTCTTGAGTTGATAAACGCCATCATCAATAAAGGCCAAACTGACATCTTGGTCAAACGCGGCACCAATCAGCACCACTTCTAGCGATTCTAACGCATAGACGGTGCCATAAGGTGCTTTGCGGTTCACATACAAGAATTTTTTGATTACTTCGTCTTCCATCTTATTATGCTCTCCTCATCAGTCTCCAAACACGACCAAACGTTCCGATTGTATGCCGGCTTCGATGAGTTGGCCTAAACCAGAAATGCGAAATCCTTCGGCAATATTATTTGCATCTTTGCCTTGGCGTTTGGCTTCATTCTCATCTAACATGCCACGTCGTTGCGCTGCTGCTATACACAAAACCAAATCAAGGTTATGTTCTTTAGCTAAGTCCGACCAACGGTTAACAATATGACGATCATCTTGGGGTGGCACCGTTAAGCGCGACCCATTATTAACCCCATCGTGATAGAAAAAAACCCGATAAATCGAGTGTCCTTTCTCTAAGGCTGCTTTAGTAAATTGATAAGCAGAATCAGATGCTTGATGTTGATACGGGCCTTCATTGACCAAAATACCAAACTTCATTGTATGATTTCTCCCCTTTTTTAGTAAAAAACACAGAAGTCACAGAGTTACATTGGTGTCCCTCTGTGCTCTCTATGTTTAGATTAAAAACGGATATGTGTTGATGCATTCAAGCTGCGCCGTGCGCCGTGCCAATTGTCAATATGGTACTTGGTAAATGGCAGCTCACTTAATTCAAAGAAACGAGGCCAACCAATTCTATCGACCCAGTCAGACAAACGTTCCCAATCTCTGGCATCTTCTTTATACACATGCAGGATTTTTTTGATAATGGTAGCGACTTCAGGCCAGCGGGGAGGATTGTTAGGAATACCAGCGGCTACCAATTTATGGAAAGTCGGCTTACTGCGGGCATTGGAGTTTTTACCACCGACCCAAATGGCGAGCTTGGAATTTTCTGGATCATTGATTTGCATAGGTGGACAGGGCGGAAAACAGGCCCCACAGCAGATACATTTTTTCTCATCCACTTCCAACGAGGGTTTGCCATTAACCAGTGCCGGACGGATGGCAGCGACTGGGCACCGTGCCACAACGGTGGGACGTTCACACACATTGGCGACCAAGTCATGGTTAATCTTGGGCGGTTTAGTGTGTTGGATATTAATGGCAATGTCGGCTTGTCCACCACAGTTGATTTGACAGCAAGAGGTGGACATATGTACCCGATTAGGCATGTTTTCATTGATGAATTCTTCATGCAATTCATCCATCAACGCTTTCACAACGCCAGACGCATCTGAGGCGGGAATATCGCAATGCAACCAGCCCTGCGTGTGGGCAATCATAGTGACGGAGGGTCCCGTACCGCCAACAGGGAAACCTTCAGACACCAGTTTGTCAATCAGCGGCTGCACCTTGGTTTCATCGCCAACCATAAATTCAATGTTGCTGCGAATGGTAAAGCGAACATGACTATCGGCATAGTCATCCGCAATATCACAAAGTTTCCGAATGGTGTACAAGTCCATTTGTCGCTGAGTCCCAGCACGCACCGTCCAAATTTGATCGCCACTTTTCGCAGTGTGGCACAAAACGCCGGGACGAGGACGTTCATGGTATTTCCATGCACCATAATTCTTCGTCATAATCGGGTGCATATATTGTAACGGATCTGGCACACCGCTTTCTATGGGCATCCGTGGTGGCATAAATAACCTCCTAATAAGTGTCGAATATTATAATATAGTTATATAAACGCCCTTATACTACAATAATACAAGGTCATTGACCACCCCCCTTTGGGGGCGAGCGTGTTATGTTATTTAAGCCGCTTTACGATCAAACCACTTTTGGGCTTCCTCATCCCAATCATCCACCCTTACATAAGAAGAGCGACGAGGCTCAGACATCATATTGGGATCAATATCCACCTCAATCCCTTCAAGGAAGTTGGCCAAACCGATACGTTCAATCATTTCCCCAGTCCGCTCATGTTCTAACGCATTGTCGGCGAAAAAGTCAATGATATTTTCGGCAAGTTCCGTGAGCCCTTCGTAGTCTTCCTCTGTCTCAAGTTTCATAAACGGTACAATCACCGTACCCATTGTATCACCAATCTTCAAGGTACGTTTACCACCGAGGAGAATCGTCACGCCCTTGTCATCACCGGGGGACAGGGCTTTAGTCATTACGTTAATGCAATGCATGCAGCGCACACAGTTGCGATTATCAACGGCTAAGGTATCGTCATCATTGAGCGACAATGCCTTGGTTGGGCAACGAGTAATCACGTTGTCAATTACATACTTACGTCCTTTGTCATTGACAAACGCCTTGACTTCATCCTGATCGACTTTCATGTCATCGCGCCAAGTGCCAATGACGGCCATATCAGACCGCTGGATTGAGTTCATACAATCGTTGGCACAGCCGGATACTTTAAACTTAAATTTGTAAGGTCGTTTATGTTTGTGATAATTCGCTACTATAGTATTTCAGAAAATAGGAGTCCAAGATTTATCTTGGCTGTCCCAAGATAAATCTTGGACTCCTAACAAAATCTTTATCTGAAAAGCTATATTTTATCACCGAGTATTGATACTCGCTCATACTTTCGTATGAGACCAGACTATATCTTCATCCTTTTCAGTTATCACTAATAAAGGATGCTGCCCGTTTCGGATTCGCTTGAATCCTACTTCCTTTCGGAATAGTCGTTGGACTGGCTTCATTGTATTGTATATACACTAGAAGCTTAGCTGCTGATTGCCCAAATCCATTGTCTTTTCAAACCTTCGCACTTGCCGTTACCAGCTATGCTGTAGTGCCAATGGCTCTAAGGGTTTTCCAGCAATTAGAGCAGTTTATTACCTCAATATTACTACTGAGGACCCCTATACACTAAGGGCAGGACGATGCATATCATCCAAGAAATTATTCACCAACAGGCGGAGAATTTTCTGCTCATTGGCGCAAGACTGTTCACAACGGGCAGCACCCACACAAGACATCCCCGTCCGTACCGCAGGTCCAGCACCACCCAAGTCAAAACCGATCTCATTCAATTCATCAAAAGCTTCTTGAACTTTCTCGGACGTTGCGCCTTGGAACATTATATCGCCACTTTGTCCATGAAAGGCGATCAGCCCCGAGCCATGTTTTTCCCAGATATCACACAGTTGACGCATGATTTTGGTATCATAATGCATACCAGCAGGTGGCATAATACGGAGAGTATGGAATTCTTTGGACGCTGGATATTGATCCGCTACCTCAGAAAAGCGCGGGATAATACCACCACCATAGCCTAAAACGCCTAAGGTCCCACCTTTCCAGTAGCCTTTGCGGGTTTTATAGGACAGTTCCAATTGACCTAACAGATCAACCATCATGTCTTGATACGGCTTACCCTCATCGTTGGCAAGACGTTTGAGCCCCGTAACAAAACTAGGCCAAGGACCACTCTCTAGTTGATCGAGCATTGGGGTCTCGTGCATTGCTTTACTCATGTGTACAAGCTCCTTTGGTTTGAGGAATTTTTTCTGATACAATATTACAGTTACGAGGGTCAAACTGTGACCACCCATCAATTGACTTACTTACTTATGAGAATCAATCAAAACTTTTAATCACAGTACAAGCTTATGTTATGTCGCTGTGCATCAGTGTCTCATAATATAGTTATTTTATGATCCCTAGTCAAGCGAATTTTTTGACTGAACAGAGTCCAAATCAAGCATAAACAAGCAACACCAATCGTGTGATTGCTGTTGAAATAATAGTATAGTATTTTACTCTGTTATTGCAATCTCATTTTTTACAGGGTTATAAACTTAAATAAAAAGTTGCCATATTATAAATAAAAAAAAGCAAATGACAAATCATCCAAGTTAAGGAAAAATCCTCTTCAAGCCTTATATATATCATCATAAATATTTTTAATAAACGGCCTCACTTTGTTATATATAATTAATAGGCGCCCCTTCTCAATATAAGAAAATTTGAGTATTTTAAATTATCGAAGTACAATAGCTCCCTCATTTTAGAGATTGCTTATATTTACGCCAACATGATTAACCATACAGGAGAATGTATGCCCTTAAAAATAGGAATTCCCAAGGAAATCTATGCTGGGGAAAAACGTGTGGCAGCGACCCCAGAAACGACCGAATGGCTCCATAAACTGGGCTTTACGGTTGCGCTCGAAGCCGGGGCGGGGGACAACGCCCATTTTTCCGATGAAGCCTACAAAGAAAACGGTGTCGAGATTGTAGAGGACACCAAAAAATTGTGGGCGGAGTCAGATATTATATTGAAAGTCCGTGCGCCTCATGCACATCCGACTCTTGGTGTACATGAATGCGAACTTTTGCGAGAAGGTACGTGTCTCATCAGCTTTATTTGGCCTGCCCAGAACCCCGATCTTATGGATAGACTGGCGGCTCGCAAAGTCACTGTCATAGCGATGGACAGTGTACCCCGGATATCCAGAGCGCAAAAATTGGATGCTCTGAGTTCTATGGCTAATATTGGTGGATATCGCGCCGTCATAGAAGCCGCTAACCATTTTGGACGCTTTTTCACCGGTCAGATTACTGCGGCGGGTAAAGTACCTCCGGCTAAAGTAATGGTTATCGGTGCAGGCGTGGCGGGCTTAGCGGCTCTTGGTGCGGCTAATGGGCTGGGGGCCATTGTACGCGCCTTCGATACTCGTCCAGAAGTTAAGGAACAAGTCGAGAGTATGGGCGCGGAGTTCCTAGAATTGGACTTTGAAGAAGAAGGCGGCGGTGCGGGCGGTTATGCTAAGGTGATGAGCCCAGAATTTATCAAGGCTGAGATGGCTCTGTTTGCGCGTCAAGCTATGGAAGTGGATATAATCATTACCACTGCCTTGATACCGGGCAAACCAGCACCCGAACTGATCACGGCAGGGATGGTGGAATCCATGCGTGATGGCAGTGTGGTCGTCGATATGGCAGCGGAGCAAGGCGGCAATTGTGCTTTGACTGAACCGGGTAAAGTGGTCGTCAAACACGGTGTCACCTTGATTGGATATACGGACCTGCCAAGCCGGTTGCCCACCCAATCCAGTCAGCTCTATGGGACAAATTTGCGCCATTTCCTGACTGACTTATGTAAGGAAAAGGATGGTCAAATTAATGTCGATATGGAAGATGACGTTATTCGGGGCGCGACTGTCATTAAGGACGGAGAAATCACTTGGCCGCCTCCCA
Organism: Candidatus Thiomargarita nelsonii; assembly: GCA_000785145.2. Classification (GTDB taxonomy): domain Bacteria; phylum Pseudomonadota; class Gammaproteobacteria; order Beggiatoales; family Beggiatoaceae; genus Thiomargarita; species Thiomargarita nelsonii_B. The sequence goes on along the minus strand of JSZA02000003.1, from coordinate 63,714 downwards.
AACCTAAAGTTCAAGCCATTGCTACGCCGCCTAAAAAAGAACCGGCAGCACCACCCCAGGCAGAGCCCGAAGAAAAGAAATCCAGTGGTTTTGGAAGTGCCTTATTTATGCTCATAGGCGCAGGTTTATTAGCAGGACTTGGTTATGTCTCGCCACCTGATTTTCTAGCCCATTTTACCGTTTTTGTCTTGGCTTGTTTCGTCGGCTATCAAATTGTTTGGAATGTCACACCCGCTTTACACACGCCACTTATGAGTGTCACAAATGCGATCAGTGGGATCATCGTCATTGGGGCCTTGCTACAAGTGTCAGGCGAGATGACGAGCATAGTGACTATCCTAGCAGCGGTGGCTATTTTAGTAGCTACTATTAATATCAGCGGCGGTTTTATCGTCACCCAGCGTATGCTGCGGATGTTTCAGAGATAAATAGGAGGAAGGACACATGACTGAAGGTTTACTTACTGCTGCTTATATTGTCGCCAGCATTCTATTTATCCTGAGCTTGGGGGGGCTAAGCCACCAAGAAACAGCCCGTCGTGGCAATATCTATGGCATGATCGGCATGTTGATCGCCGTTTTTGCCACGATTTGGGGTAGCCAAGTAACTAGCTATGAAGTTTTAACGGTTGCCATGATCATCGGCGCGATCATTGGTACTATTGTAGCCCTCAAGGTTGAAATGACCGGTATGCCTCAACTCGTTGCTATGTTGCATAGTTTCGTGGGTTTGGCTGCCGTTCTAGTGGGATTTGCCAATTACATCCATATGGCGGCGGCGACTTCACCCCTCGTCGGTGCTGAAAAAGTCATCCACGAAGTGGAAATCTACTTAGGTGTGTTGATTGGTGCGATAACATTCACCGGCTCTGTGATTGCCTTTGGTAAATTACAAGGGATCGTTGGTAGCAGACCTTTGCTTTTGCCGGGACGCCACATCCTAAATCTAGGTCTTGGGATCGCCTGCATCTGGTTTGGTGTTGAGTTTATCAATGCTGAAAACCTTGCCGCTGGCCTAATTCCGTTGAGCATTATGACGGCCATTGCTTTAGTCTTTGGTGTCCACATGGTTATGGCTATCGGCGGCGCGGACATGCCCGTTGTGGTGTCCATGCTCAATAGTTATTCTGGCTGGGCTGCGGCAGCCATCGGCTTTATGCTTGGGAATGATTTGTTGATCATCACCGGTGCCTTAGTCGGTAGTAGCGGTGCTATTCTCTCTTATATTATGTGTCGCGCCATGAACCGCAACTTTCTCAGCGTTATCGCCGGAGGTTTTGGTACAAAGGCTGGTACAGCTAGCAGTGGTGGCTCCGATGACGAAGGCAAAGAGGTTGTTAGCACGACGGTGGAAGAAACGGCTCACTTGTTCCAAGATGCTAAGAGTGTCATTATCGTGCCCGGTTATGGTATGGCTGTTGCTCAAGCACAACACCCTGTTTCTGAAATCACTAAAAAGCTTCGTGATAAGGGTATTACCGTGCGCTTTGGTATTCATCCTGTCGCGGGACGTTTGCCCGGACACATGAATGTTCTCTTAGCAGAGGCAAAGGTACCTTATGACATCGTTCTGGAAATGGATGAAATTAATGATGATTTTCCAGAAACGGATGTGGTGTTGGTTATCGGTGCCAATGATACCGTTAATCCAGCGGCGCAAGATGATCCCAATAGCCCCATTGCCGGTATGCCTGTTTTAGAGGTATGGAAGGCTAAAACTACGATCGTGATGAAACGTAGCATGGCATCGGGCTATGCTGGGGTTGGTAATCCGCTGTTCTTTAAGGAGAATACGCGCATGTTGTTTGGGGATGCTAAGGCGAGTGTTGATGGCATTCTTACAAACCTATAGGTTGGACGTCCAAGATAAATCTTGGACTCCTCTAAACTGACTCTCAGTACAGGACATTTTTTTTTCTTGTTTTTTTTTTCTTGTCTGTCATCCCGATCCCGACGATAGGAGGGACCTTACCAGAGGGAGAAATCTTGAATTATCAAAGCATCAAGATTTCTCCCGCTGGTCGAAATGACAAACAATCAATGACTTAAAGAAATTGTTCTGTACTGAGAAACTGACTATAAAAAACCAAGGGAATAAAGACCAATGAGTGAAACCAATTTAACATTCAGGCTTTACAAAGACGGCGACAACGCACACAAACAATGGAATCAAGATGTCATTCAAGTCGGAGAATCCTATATATGTCCGACATACGTGCATCGCACTCCACCCTGCCAAGGTAGTTGCCCCTCTGGTCACGATATCCGTGGTTGGCTCTCCATTGTACGTGGTTTGGATAAACCACCAAAAGGGATGGAGTGGCAGGAATACGCCTTTCAGCGCATGACCAAATCCAACCCTTTCCCGGCTATTATGGGTCGCGTCTGTCCTGCTCCTTGCCAAGATGGTTGTAATCGCAACGAAGTGGAAAACCATGTTGGTATTAACTCAGTTGAACAATACATTGGTGATTGGGCGCGGGAACACAATCTTAGTTTCCCTAAACCAGAAAAAGAGACGGGTAAAAAAGTTGCCGTAGTCGGCAGTGGACCAGCCGGTTTAGCCGCTGCTTACTTTTTGCGCCTCCGTGGGCATAGCTGTACTATTTTTGAGTCATACAATAAGCTCGGTGGCATGATGGGTTTTGGTATCCCGGGTTATCGCATACCCCGCGATGTGCTTGACCATGAGAACAAGCGTATCATTGATATGGGTGTTGAGGTTAAGTTGAATACTCGCGTCGGTACTGATGTTAGCATTGAGCAGTTAGAAAAGGAATATGATGCCATTTTCTGGGGGATTGGTGCTACATCGGGTAAGGCATTGCCTATTCCGGGTGCAGAAGCACCGAACTGCGTTGACGGTATGGCGTTTTTACGCGCTTTTAATGAGGGACGCTTACACCATTTATCGGGTCGCATATTAGTCATCGGTGGTGGCGATACTGCTATGGATGTGGTAGCGGTTGCTAGGCGTTTAGGCCATATTTCTCAGGTCCACGAAAAAGATCGCCCGGAAAACGTGATTTTGGGTCATACCGTTCATGATGTAGCCACTGCCGCTCGTCGAGAAGGCGCGGATGTGTGGATCGTCTATCGTCGTCCCATCTCAAAGGCGCCGGCAACTAAGCATGAATTGGAGGCAGTCATTTCTGAAGGTGTGGAAATTCACGAGAGCTTAGCCCCCTTAGAAATCATTCGAGGCGAAGACGGTCGGGCTACTGCGCTCAGAGTGCAGCCGGTGGATTGGGTAAACGGCAAAATGGTACCTAAAGAAGGCGAAGAATTTAATATTGAATGTACTATGATTGTCGGCGCCACTGGCCAAAAAGGTGATTATACCGGCATCGAAGATCTTGATAACGGTTGGGGCCTGATTGATGCGGACAAAACTTATGCAGTGAAATCTAAGCCCGGTCATTTCGTGGGTGGAGATGCAGTCAAACCACATTTGCTGACAACGGCGATTGGTCATGCCTCTATCGCGGTTGAAGGTATACATAACTACCTGATGGGTCAAGAAATTGCCAGCCGTCCGAAGGTGGATAGTCATCATTTCAACTTACTCGAAGAGTTGAAAATCCATAATCTGCAACCGGATGAGTATGATCATAAAGAGACTTGGGGTACTAACGACTCGAAATTTGCCGTTCACAACTACGAGAATCGTGCATTCGCCGAGATCATTCCTCATGAGCAACTGTTCTTAGGTCATTTCCCTTACGAACCCCTGAACCCGCGTGAAGAGGTCGAAATCACAGCAGAGCAGGTACTTGGTAACTTTAAGGAGCGCTTTTTTGGGCTCACAGAAGAAAAGGCGATTGCTGAAGCCAAGCGTTGTATGAGTTGCGGTATGTGCTTTGAATGTGACAACTGCGTCATTTACTGTCCGCAAGATGCGATATTCAAGGTGAAAAAGGATCAACATGCCATGGGGCGCTATGTCGATACCGACTACGATAAGTGCGTTGGCTGTCATATCTGTAAAGATGTTTGTCCGACTGGGTATATCCAGATGGGATTGGGGCAGTAATTTAATTTTTCAGTTAAAATTTAAAAATCCCATTTCTTTAAGAAATGGGATTTTTTTTTCAGTTGTTTCGGGAATTTCGCTGCGCGGATTTCCCGAAACGAAGTCAGCGAAGCTAAACGAAGTCAGTAGGTGATTTATCGCAGGACGTCCAAGATAAATCTTGGACTCCTCTAATATCATAGCCATAGTCCATCAAAATATCCGTTGATATTTCACCCGCTAATTCACTGAGGGCAACATTTCTGTTATCATTGAATGGCAGGGTGATATTTACCCAGATACTATCTCTCTGAAACCTATTTTCCCCAATGGAGACTAACTCGATTTCAGGAAACTGCGCCTTGAGCTGGTCAAAAAGCTGATGGCTCAATTCCATCTGTTTGAAATTAATCAATTTTTTAACTCCAGTGTGATGATTTCAACAAACTCCTTCGCTGACAGAGTACTAGGAGTCCAAGATTTATCTTGGACGTCCAAACTAAAGTTTGGACTCCTACAAACGCGGATCAACCGGTTCACTTTCCAAAGCCAACACTCCAAAAACACATTCATGCACCCACCGCAACGCCTCTTTCCGTACAAACCGCTCCAATCCCTCAATCCCCAAAGCAAATTCCCGCAATGCCAAAGAGCGTTTAGTTGATAAGCCCCGCGCCCGTAGCCCTTCAATGTTTTCAGGTGCCGTATATTCACGTCCTCGACATTTTAAGGCAGGTTGCACCCAACCTCTCCGCCCTTTTTTCATGAATTGAAAGGGTTTGATCACCATACCTTCTCCGCCCTTATTCGTCAGCTTTTGCCACCAAACAATGCCCTCATTTTCATTGTCTGGATCCGTGACGTCAATCGTTTTATAAGGCGTTGCTATCATAATGCTGGCATCAGATTGGCAAATTTGCGCCACACGCTTGAGATGCCATAGGTGAAGTTTATCAGTATGTACTTGCCCCTCCGTCGCTAAAATATGAAAGGGGGCCACTTTTAAGTCATTGATATTATTAACGGGCAAAAATTCACAATCTAAGCACACCCAATCCGTTTTTAAATCTTTCCAAAAATGGGATTTTTCTAAAGCGGCATTCATTCGGCTTAAAAAAGCCGACTCAAGGGCAGCATCCGTGAAAAAACGACGACCCGTTCGTGTATAACACATACCAATCCCTTCATTTTCAATACCAAAGCGTTTTTGAACCACCCCTTCATCACGGCACACAATCACGACCACTCTTGAGCCGCTATGCTTTTCTTCACAAATCACTTTGTCGATGCCACTACGACGATAATAGGCAAAAGCTTGGGCAGGATGCTCTGGCAATTGGCTCGTTTCACTGGGTGACATCGTTGGCGGTAAATAAATCAACCATTTAGGATTAACCGCAAAGCGGCTCATCACTTCCAGCGCCGCCGCCGCATTATTTTCTTGGATAGTGACATTATTGAGTAAGCGCGTTGTGATGATATGCTTACCAATCACATCTTTCGCGTCCAAGATTTCATCATGCACCGCAGATAATGTCGGGGCAAGGGCTTCTTCGGGGATAAAGGGTTTGACCGATTTATAATAAGTATATTTGGCGGGCACCGAAACCAATTCTTTTTCGGGATAACGCAGTGCCGTTAATTGGCCCCCAAAGACGCAGCCAGTATCAATACAAATGGTATTATTAAGCCACTCCGCTTTTAGCACCGGCGTATGTCCATAAACCACCATCGCCCGTCCCCGATAATCCCCTGCCCAGTCATAGCGCACCGGCAAACCAAATTCATCCGTCTCTCCCGTCGTTTCACCATAGAGCGCAAATTCACGCACTTTGCCCGATGCACGCCCTTGCAAATTTTCACTCATGCCAGCGTGTGCCACCACCAATTTGCCCCCGTCAAGCTGATAATGGCTGACTAAACTATCAATAAATTCAAGTATTTGTTGATGAAACGCCGGAGAATTTTTTTCTAATTGTTGCACCGACTCCGCCAAGCCATGCGTCAATTTGACATTTTTACCCTTTAATTTTCGCATCAATTTAATATCATGATTGCCGGGCACACAGATAGCAGTGCCAGCCGCTACCATGTCCATGACAAGGCGCAAAACTTCGGGCGTTTTGGGGCCTCTATCAACTAAATCTCCTAGAAAAACGGCCTTGCGCTCCTCTGGATGATTACCCCCTCTTTGGTAGCCTAATTTGTCAAGTAATTCAATCAATTCATCAAAACAGCCATGCACATCGCCGATAATATCAAAAGGTCCTCGCTCATGTTTCAAATTATTCCATAAGCGTGCCCTTTCAATTTTAGCCGCATCGACTTTTTCAACAGACTCAAAAATGGTAATATGTCTAAAACCTTCCCGTTTAATATAACGCAGCGAACGCCTTAAATTTCCGCGCTGTTGGCGTATGACATGGGGACCAAAATTGCGTGATGCACGTTGTTTATTTCTCTCATGGCACAAACTTTCGGGCAGATTAAACACGATTGCCGCTGGCAAAACATGATATTCACGCGCCAATGCCAATAAAGGTTTGCGAGCCTCAGATTGAACATTTGTCGCGTCAATCACCGTCAGTTTGCCCGCCGCGAGACGCTTTGCAGCAATAAAATGTAAAACGTCAAAAGCTTCTTTGGTGACGGATTGATCATTTTCGTTGTCGGAAATTAAAGCGCGGCAATAATCCGAAGATAAGATTTCGGTGGGCTTAAAATGTTTTTTGGCAAAGCTTGACTTGCCGCTGCCCGACGCGCCAATCAGTACGACTAATGATAATTCAGATATTTTTATTTGCATGATTAATCGGCTAGGAGTCTGGAGTACAAAGCTTTAGCTTTGTCAGACAGTACAAAGCTAAAGCTTTGTATTCCAACCCCCAAAAAAAAAAATTAACAGAGTACTAGGAGTCCAAGATTTATCTTGGGCTTGTCAGGTAGAAAGACTGGTGTTAAAATTTGCCATTTTTTTGGCAGGATGTGGATATGAACTTATCTCGAATAGAATTATTATTAGAACGAATTGCCGTTGCTGTGGAAAATGTTGCTGAAGCCCTCGATACGATTGCTGAAAAGCAAAATGAGGTTGTCAAAAAAAACTTATATTCTCAAAATAAATCAAATAATACGCTTGAACTGACAGAGAAAAATGAACTCGGCTCCCTTGAAGAAATCAAAAAAGAAAATACGGAAACGCAACAAAACTTCAATAAAATCGACGAATTCTTAAAGAGCAAGTCCATTCAGATCAAAAGTATTCCTGATGAAGATGCTGCCGATTATGTGATTAATGGTATGGCTGTTTTTATCGGTGATAGATATAGATCCATTAGCAAAATTTATAAAAAACTAAAAAGAGAGATGCAGCACGGTGGCACAATTACTGAGCATCTAGCCAACGAAACTCAAAAGGATATTAGCAATATTTGTCAATTTTGTACACGCTTACACGAAATGGCCTTTTTGGAAGAATATAAGTATTTCAAAGCACCTAGATATTTGATTAAAGCAAAAACCACAATCCTACCAAGAGCACAAAATTTCTTGTCAGGACAGTGGGTTGAGCGTTATATTCTTGAAAACGTTAAAGAATCAATACAATTTATCTCTCAAGAATTATCTAAAACGCTCTCTTTCAGCTATCTCATCAATCCTAAAATCATATTGCCAAATGGCAATGATTTTGAATTAGATATTATCTTTGAAGTAGAAGGTGTTTTTTATTGGGTTGAAGCCAAAACGGGAGATTATCAACAGCATATTAATAAGTATTCAAATATGGCAAAGAGCCTTAATTTAGATTATAAACATTCTATAATGGTGTTAACCGACATTAATCCATCAGCTTCAGATTCTCTGTCTGCATTGTTTACAATGACTGTTTGTCAAGTCAGCGAATTTCCCAACTTTATTAAAAAGTTGTTATTTGAAGATCATAGCCAGACAAAATAAATATTTTATTGATTTATTTTTGGCGTATATTTTTTGTCAGGAATTTTTCTAACCAGGCGAAAACCTACCTTGTAGTCGCTGTGCTCTGGTGGTAATCGGTAACGACTCGCTGATCGCAAAAACCTTGGACTGCTGTACCAAGAGCCACCGCGAATCACACGCAGAGTGCTGGTATTTTGTTTGCTCAAACAAGCTTGTTCTTTGCCGTTATATTTAGCCTCATATTCTGAACAAGTCCACTCATAAAGATTTCCCGCTATATCATATAACTTAAAGGGATTAGGCGAAAATGAACCGACTGGTGCGGTTTTTTTATTATCCCACCGACTACCGCAATCGTCACAATTAGCAAAATTATATCCAATTTCGTTTCCCCACCAATATTGGCTCTCAGTCTCCGCCCGCGCGGCATATTCCCATTGCGCCTCTGTTGGCAAGCGATATTGTTGCTTGGTTTGCTGACTTAACCAATGGGCATAAGCGGTGGCATCGAACCAAGATACATTAATCACGGGGCGATTACCCCGTCCCCAAGCGGCATCATCTGGCTTTTGTCGGTTTGTCGCTTGTGCAAAACGGTCATATTCTGCAAAAGTGATCTCATAACGACTCATTGCAAAACGGCTGACATATACACTATGTATGGGTTGCTCCCACTTTGCCCCTTTGCTCTGAATATCCCCCATACGAAATCGCCCGGCTGCAATAACCACCATTTCAGGTCCTAATGTCTTGTTTTGTAATGAATCACGAAAAATTTTGCCGGGCGTACATTGGCAAGCTTTAGTTGTCGGCTCTACGGGTAACACTGCTGTCGGTGTAAAAAATGGAATAAAGTAGATGTATTCGATCCAGAGCAAGATGAGACCGATCAGAATACCACTTAAAATTGTGAGTATAATGGCTTTTGTCAAATTTTCCTCCGAGTATGCTTTTTAAGGAGTATATGTAGGGTTAATCCACCCTACAATTAAACTCAGTTTTTTTCAAAAAAAAGACTCAAGCTCGATTGGCTCCAAAAATATCAAGGAGTATAGTAGCGTTTTTTTTATAATACAATATTAAAATGTTTAAAACACCTAAATCTTTAATATCTTCTCGCCCTGTACTTATCACGGGCTGCTCTAGCGGTATAGGCTACTGTGTCGCACACGCTTTGAAAAACCGAGGATATTCGGTATTTGCCACCGTGCGTCAGCCTAAAGATGTCGCCCGTTTACAACAAGAAGGTTTGAAAAGCCTCGTCTTAGATTTGAGCGATTCGCAGTCCATTTTTGAGGCGGTGCAAACGGTATTAGAGCAGACTGATGGACGATTGTATGGTTTATTTAACAACGGGGCTTATGGACAACCGGGCGCGGTAGAAGATTTAAGCGTTGAGGCTTTGCGTCAACAATTTGAAACCAATTTTTTTGGGACACATGAATTGACTCGTCAAGTCATATCCGTTATGCGCCGTCAAGGCGAGGGGCGGATTATCCAAAATAGCTCCGTATTAGGTTTGGCGGCATTGCCTTATCGCGGAGCCTATAATGCGACTAAATTTGCTTTGGAGGGATTAAGCGATACTTTGCGCTTAGAATTAGCCGGCACTGGTATTTTTATCTCTTTGATTGAACCCGGACCAATTGTGAGCCAGTTTCGTGCCAATGCTTATAAGATGTTCAAACAGCATATTGATGCTGAACAGAGCGTACATTATAAAACTTATGCCAAAATGGAACAACGCTTATTAGCAAAAGAGGCGGTTGCCCCGTTTACTTTGCCACCAGAGGCGGTGCTCAAAAGAGTTATCCATGCCTTAGAATCACGACACCCACAACCGCGTTATTATGTGACTTTTCCAACGTATTTGTTGGCAACCTTAAAACGATTTCTCCCACATCGGGCGATGGATTGGGTGTTGCGACATTTGCCTGAGTAACTTTGGATGTCCAAGATAAATCTTGGACTCCTACTGATAGGCTTTATTTTTTAGGTTGGTATCAAAAAAATCCTATTTTTTTAAAAAATTTCTGGTTCCCACGCGCCAGCGTGGGAACCCAGTCACGACGCGCCAGCGTCGCGGCCTGTAAACACGGGACGCTGGCGCGTGGGAACGAGAAAAAGCAATCTGCGTTAAACTGAGAAGTTACTTAAAGTAAATGATAAAAGATCGAGCACAAAAGGCAAGTGCATTACGTTATATTGTGGCAAAACGCTGGTTTCCTCAGTTAGAAATTGATGTTCTGCCTAAAATTGCCACCAGCACTAAAAACAAATTGATTACCGATATAGACGTACTGGGTTCTGTGCCGGATGAATTTTTAGGATATAGGGCATTTTTATTTGACTGTAAAAGTGGACAACGCGAATCACCGATAAACAGAACGCTTTGGTTGCGTGGACTGATGGATCGTGTTCATGCGACTCGCGGTTTATTAATTTTAAGTGATAAAAAAGACATACAGCGTGATCATCGTATCTCAGCAGCAGAGCTTGATATTTCCATTGTAAAAGAAGGAGAGTTTGGTATATTAGCTAATGCCACTGATGGTTTTTTGCCAGTTGGAGTCAGCAGTAGTGTTGCTGAACTTGATAATTGGGAAATATTTTTTTCTATTCCTGAAAAATTTCCAAAATTAGCAGATATGGTTGAATTTTCACGTTCCGCTTTTTGGAGGTGTGACTCACCTGCTGAAGCCTGTCGAAAAACAATAGCTATATTAAGGAAAGCACATCCAGAACTTGATCCCGCAAAAGCTTTGCATACGGCTTTGTTCGGAGATTTTGTCGCATTGTTTCTACATGCTTTAGCACGTTTCAGTTTGCAAATTTTTATGTCCTATCTGCAACCCAGTAACAGAGACTCACTTGCTCAAGCGGAATTAACCCTCCCCCTGAATGGGATAAATTTGTTCAACTGACTCGTCACATTTTAGACGCGCCGAGACAAGCACTGTTTGCACCTTTATTAGCCAGAGAAGTTGCTTGGACTTATTTAAATGGTAAAGATTCTATAAAATTTGCGAGTATTATGGCTGTTGAACAACCACAATCGGGTAAATTTTGTTTATTGGCTGCTGAATATTTGGGTAAAGCAGCAAAAGTACCGCATGAATTTGCTGAAAGGTATTCAAAACAGTTTTTGGAAATTCAAAGTAAAAAATAAATTTTTTTTCTCGTTCCCACGCGAGGCAAAGGAATGCCGTGCGTGATAGGAGTCCAAAATTTATTTTGGGCTAGGAGACGTCCAAGATAAATCTTGGACTCCTACTCAGAGGCTTTATTATGTCATTAAATCCATTTATAAAAACAGGCATATCACCAGAACTTAGTAGCGAGTTTAGTTGCAATTTCAACAGCCGATTGGTATGATTCAACATTTTTATACGCCTGATGAGGCAGCATGGTTTAATGAACCAGCCGCCACGAGTAAATCTTATGAAAGCTGAAGAAACAGACATTAAGTCAATCATCGAAGGAACCAAGCAATACGTTATCCCTTTGTATCAACGTGCATACGTGTGGGATAAAAAAAACTGGAAAACCTTTTGGGATGATATTAGTGAGTTGTGCGAGCCAGAATCCAATGAAACCCATTTTTTTGGTTCTTTTGTCACCATGCCCATAGAAAAAGAGACTGAAGTTGATGAATTTTTACTGATTGATGGTCAACAACGTCTTACAACTATTTTTGTCTTGTTAGCGACTTTACGGGATAAAGAGAAAACACTCAAAAAAGAAATTGAAGGCAAATATTTCTTTTATGATGTTGACAACAATGATTCTTTTAAACTGTTGCCAACAAAATTACAAGGAGATCGGGACTGTTTTGAACAAATTATACGTGCTGAAAAATGCACAATTGATAATCGCATTAAAGAGTGTTCTGTCTTTTTTTCCCAGCAAGTCGCTAAAACGAAGGTTGAACTGAAAACCTTAAAACGAAAGATCATTCAGGCGTTGAGAGTGGTTCATCTCAAATTGGAAAAAGGAGATGATCCGTATAAAATATTTGAAAGTCTGAACGCTAAAGGTGCTGAGCTTTCTCAAGCTGACTTAATTCGTAACCATTTATTTATGCGAATTTCTGAGAAACCGGAAGAAAGTTACGATGCCCATTGGGAACCCATGGAACAAAAACTGAAGGGTTCTTTGAGCGAATACCTGCGCCATTTTTTAATGAAAGATAGTTCAAATGTTAAGAAAAATGAAGTCTACTTTACCTTGAAAAAGCGTATTGATGGCCTCAAAACGCGAGAAGAAGTGGTTGACTTGTTAAAAGATTTAGCTAAGTTTGCTGCTTTTTATGAAAAACTGCTTTATCCTGATAGAGAGACGAATCCAAAAATCAGAGAACGTTTATCTCGTTTAAACCAAATTGGATTTACGATTGCTTATCCGTTTTTATTAAAAATTTATGATGATTATGAAAGTCAGCAAAGTATTTCTGAAGATCAATTAACTGAAATAATAGATTTACTTGAAAATTTTTCAGTTCGTCGCTCTATTTGCAAATTGCCTACATACCGCTTAAATCTTATTTTTCCTTCTCTGTGTAAAAAATCATCCAAGTCTAGTGATTTTGTGGATAGCGTTAAAATTGAGCTTTCCAAAAAACAATATCCATCAAATCTTCAATTTTTTGAGGATTTCAAAACAGCACCTTTGTATAATGGAGGGAGTAAAGCGCGTCAAAAAACAAAATTGATACTTGGGCGGTTGGCTAGTTTTGAGAACAAAGAGCCTGTTAATGTGGATCCTTCTGAGATTACAATTGAACACATTATGCCACAAAAATTAACGCCAGACTGGGAAAAAACTTTAGGAGAGGATTGCAAAAAAATTCATGAAACATTAGTGAATACAATTGGTAATTTAACCCTTTCAGAGCGTAAACTGGAAAAATTAGCCTTTTCAGAAAGGCAAGAAATTTTGAAAGACAGTAATCCGGGTTTAAACGGAAGCATTGCGAAAGTGGAGCAATGGGATGAAAACGCCATCAAAAAACGTGCTGATTGTTTGGCAAAGATAGCTTTAAAAATTTGGCCTTACTTTGGAAAAAAACAAACCGATTCGGATTTTTCATCCTCTGGTATGACAGGAAAAAAACCTATTGCGGTTATCATGATGGGGGATTATCATGCCGTGTCGTCTTGGCGTGATGTCATGCAAACAACCTTGGAAATACTAATCGATATAGATACGAAACTCTTTGATGAAATCATAGACAAATTCCCACAATATGTTGCTTGGGAAAACAAATTTCGTTGTAGCCGTCAACTCTCGAATGGTGCTCATATTGAAATCAATATAAATGCACAAGGAATTTATAATTTATGTCGTGAAGTAATAGAATTATCAGGCCTTTCTAGTAGCGATTGGCAAGTTGAATTGATTCAGTGAATTATATTTTAATTGAGAAACCTCAAAAAGGTGCGCGCACCCTACACGACAGGGATAAGTCTAGTACAACGGATTGGCGGAAGAAACGGATTGTTCATCAAGGGTTATCCGTTTAGTCCCCTAATCCGTTGTACTAAATACAGGAGATTAAAAATAATGAAAGTAGCACCACTACGCTATGATGTCATATTCAAAAAGGCATTTAGCAATGTAGAATTATTTAAAGCCTTGGTCAAAGATTTTCTTGGCATTGAAAATCTAAAGATCGACAAAGTGGAAAATGACAAGGCATTTTTTCCCCCCGTGGGAAAAGTCAACTTGAAATTTGATCTTTTTGCTGAAGATGAAGACAACCGAATTGTCGTAGAAGTTCAACATGCACACCGCTCTGACACGTATGAGCGTTTTCTGTATTATCACCTCTGCGCGATGATGGAAAGTATCAAAAGCTCGAACAATTACAGTTTTCCCATAACGGTAGTCACTTTAGTTTTTTTTACGAATAGAATGACACCGCTTGCAGGCAATGGGGTTATAACGTCAACCTTCAAGATGAAAGGTCACGACACCGGTGAAGAAGTGGAATTGTTTGGAAAAGAACACAAATTGGTCTTTGTATTTACCACCTATTATTCTGGCAGCGATGACAAACATCAAAAATGGATGAACGCCATCGACGCGAGTATGAAAGGCAGCATTAACGAGGAACATTATGACAATCCAAGCATCTTGAAATTGATTGAGATAATCAAGGAAGATAACATCACGCCTGATGAACGCGCCCAAATGAAGGAAGAATACAATCGAATGGAAGATCTGGATATAGCACATGCAAAAGGTCATGCAAAAGGTATCCAAGAAGGTCAGGCAAAATTAGAACAAACCGCCTGTAACTTATTAGCCCTTGGCGCTTTGTCTGTGGAAGACATAGCCAGCGTGACGGGTTTATCTGTGGAAAGAGTTAAAGAGCTTTCGGCTTAAAAAAAATATCTTAATCTTAACTATAGGGATTATTTATTAGCAGGGATAAGTCAAAACCTTTAAGTGCCGAGCCGATTTTGATTTATCCATTCTTACATATAATCCTTGTAGTTATTAATTTTCTCGTTCCCACGCTCTGCGTCGAATTTTAAAAATCTTCTTTTGTCACTAAATTAAAGCTTAACGCCTCCAAATCTTCCTGAAATTCCTCGCCGTATTCTTCGGCACTATCATTCTCCGGGTCATAAATCCAGTTGACGCTAATATTTCTAGCATTATTTGTCACTTCAGTCTCCAATCTATCAAAAAAATTCAGCAACATTTTTGAGGTACTGCTATTGAAATAATTAAGATCAATATTCACAATAACGGCTTGGGTTCCCAAAAGTGGCAAATACTCTTCCAGCCAAGAAAACAGGGGTTCAGAAAATTCTGCTATATTTTCCGGGTAACATTCACCTTTCAGCTCAAGCACATTGCTTTCAGCGTTAAAAGAAACATCGGGTGTGTACTTGGTGGCTTTTATTTTCAAACTTTCCATTAACATATTCTCCCTAAACGCTTGTCTTCAAAGAAAAAAACGACAATCTCTCGTCAAAATTTTGAAAATTGAATTCAATTGGAGTGCTGGATCGTCTTGCCATTTCAATAAATCCCAACCCTGCCCCTTTACTGTCTGCATGGGGACCCTTCCTACGCTGCTCCTTGTAATAGTCCTTGAGATCGTCCTTGTCCATCCTTTGTAACTGACTCAGTTGGTTAGTGATACTATTGATTTTTTGATTAGAAACCAGGTTTCCACATAACACATAATAATGCCCATTTTCATAGCCAACCACAATGATGCCATCAGTGACGGCTTCTTTAGAGTAGGCGCTTTTCTTTTTTGCGGCAGAATAATGGATAATATTTTGCGTTTGTTCCACTAGCATGGAAAATACCTTGAGAGTGGTTGAGGGGCTGGCTTTCTCCAGAGTCATTTTATTTCTCAAGGTATCGCCCATTTCCAACAAAAGCGTTTGCGAAAGAGGGCCACTGAAACTAAACAATATGCCCTGTGTATCAAGTTCTGTTTTGAGGTAGTAGAGATTTTCTAGTTGCATTTTAATAGTCTCCTTTATTTTGGAGTCCAAGATTTATCTTGGACGTTTATAATTTAAAACCCACCACTGTCACATCATCCTGCCGATCATGTTCGCCTTTGTATTCATTAAAAGCCCGCAGCATTTGAGGTGATTGCTCGTCAAAAGCGTGGTGACGATTTTCCATCAGCAGTTTTCTAAAACGCTTATTGCCAAAAGGAAAGCGTTTAGGACCACCCAATTGATCCAAAAATCCATCGCTTGACATATAAAAGGACATGCCCGGTTCAATCGATACCGTGCGTGTGGTAAATTCAAAATCCAAGTTGGAGCGTTTATAACCCAAGCTTTGTCTATCGCCAGCAATGACATTGAGTTGATCATTGTGAATATAATAAAGCGGCAGTTTTGCCCCCGCAAAGGTCAAAGTTTTTTCCTGTGGATTGAGCCAACAAATGGCGGCATCAAGCCCATCATCGGAGCGGGTTTGAGCGCTATCCTGTTGCAGCGACGTTTTGACCAGAAAATTAAGCCGTTTGAGGATGTCGCTCGGCTCGTAACAGCCCTCATCTCTGATGATTCGTCTTAGCTGGGTTGAAGCCACCATCGTCATAAACGCGCCGGGAACGCCATGCCCGGTACAATCCACTACAGCAAGAATAAAGCCATTTTCAACGGACTGTGCATAGATCATATCGCCGCCGACGATATCTCTGGGCATCCACAGGAAAAAACTCTTTGGCAAGAAAGTTTTGACTTGTTCCAAATTGGGCAATAAGGAAGATTGTATGATTTTAGCGTATTGAATGCTGTCTGTCATCATTTTATTGACGGCTTCGGCGGCTTCACGCCCTCTTTCTGCTTGTTCCCGTTTCAGACGTTCCGTGATGTCGGCAAAGGCGGTAATGGCATAATTGACCTGTTTATTGTCATCAAAAATAGGCGTTCCCCACATCTCAACGGGGATAATTTCGCCACCTTGATGGATTTCTATATCATCAACTCTTGACTTATGACCCTGAAGGGCTTGCACACCTGGCATACGCTCGTGAGGGTATAACTGAGACGTGCCCGCCTGATGGGCTTGAAAAACCGTCGGCCATTCTTCGAGGCACGATGAAGTATCAAGGCTTTGACCAACAATCTGTAAAGCCGTTTTGTTGCTATAATAATTTCTCCCGCTCGCGTCAGTCACGTTCACACCTACCGGCATCGCCTCTAAGATTTGTGTGAGCCGCTGTTCACTTTCATGTAACTCATCGTAGAGTTCTGCATTTTCAAGGTGAATCTGATAAAGTTGTATCTGGGTTTGCACTCTGGCTAACAGTTCATCTTTTGAAACCGGTTTGGTCAAATAATCATTGGCACCCATCTCCAATCCTTTTACCATGTCTGACACCTGATTTTTAGCCGTCAGCATCAAAATCGGTAGCTCATTGAGAGAAAATTGTTCGCGCAGCCGGCGACAAACTTCATAACCGGTCATTTTGGGCATCATCACATCCAGTAAAATCAAGTCTGGTTTGAAACCTTTATTAATCATGTCCAAGGCTTCCATCCCATTGCTGGCCTGATAAACCGCATAATTTTGTAGCGAGAGATGGTTGACAAGTACCTGAATATTCACAGGTTCATCATCGACAACCAGGATTTTAGATTGACCATCGGTTGCGGGTGTAAGCGATTGGCTCGTCTCAATCAAGGCTTGAGGGCGTAATTGGGAAAATTGGACTTCACTCTTTTCTACTTGTGCTATGGGTAAAGTGAAGCTAAACTGTGAGCCAACGCCAACAGTGGACTCTACCTGAATGTGGCCATTATGTAATTCCACGAGTTGTTGAGTCACAGCTAAACCTAAGCCGGTGCCACCGTATTCTCTTTCAGTCGCCCCTTCGCCTTGTTCAAAAGATTCAAAAATGCGATCTAATTGCTCGGCGGGAATACCGATACCGGTGTCAGAGACGGTGATAGCCAAAGCTTGTTTATTTATATTTAGTTTGGCAGAAATTTCGATACGACCGCTTTCCGTAAACTTAATCGCATTACCCACCAAGTTATAGAGAATTTGTTGCAAACGGTTCTCATCGGCGTATGCTGGGGGTAAGTCAGGGGCAATGGCGTTTATTACCAGTTGCACCGGTTTGTGGCCCAACAGGGGTTGGCAGAGTGTTAGTACCACTTCACTGACTTCCCTTATACCAACGGCTTTCAGTTGCAATTCTATATTTTTGTGTTTGAGTTTGGAAAAATCCAAAATATCATTAACGAGATTGTTTAGGCGATGTCCACTTTGTGCAATCATCAGGAGATTTTTTTGTACCTCATCTGATAATGGCCCCGCCGCGCCGTCATTCAGAGATTCAGCAATACCGATAATCCCATTGAGTGGGGTGCGGAGTTCATGGGACGTATTGGCTAAAAATTCGTCTTTGATTTTGTCTAGATGTTGTAATTCGGCATTCTTAGCTTCTAAGGTGTCAAATGAGTTTTTCAATTCTCCCGCCATACCGTAAAATGATTGAGCGAGTATTCCAATTTCATCGCGACGATTCACTGGTAAATCTTCTGTCACATTCCGTCCAAAATGACCCCCCGCAATTTGCTGGGTTGCACCCAAAAATTCTTGCAAAGGTTGAGCAACTTGCTTGCGTAGCACGAAAAACAATACTATGATCTCAATCAATAATGAAATCAGTCCCAAAATCAAGATGAAACTGGCTGTCTCAAACGCTAAACCGGCCAAAAGTGACTTGGGATAAACGGTGACAAAATACCAATCTGGGCCATTAATTTTGGTCACTGCAAGATATTCCTCAGAATTCTCAAGAACAACTTGCCCTAGCTTGATATTTTTGACCTGTTCAAAGAGGTTGATTAAATGCGAATCGCCCGTGTCAGGAATGTCCACTTCGCCACCTTTTTCTCGAATTTCATCTATTTTATCGGGATGAACAATGAGACGACCATCTTCACGGAAAATGAGATTATAGGTGCCCTCAAGGCGATCATTAAGGGTGCGTTCAAACAATTTCTTCAACAGAATGTCATGTCCAATGGTGATAAGATGTTCACCGTCCACATCAACTGGGGTTGCACAAGTAACCATCCAATCTTTAGCAACGCTATCGTAATAAAAAGCTGTCCAAACCGTTTCCCGCGTGGGATTATGTTTTTTATCGGCAATGGCAACCCAGACTTCCTCGCCCAATTTGAAATCGGCGGGTGCATCCAACGCCCAGGCTGTATTCATAAAATGTGTTAAGATGATATTTTCTGGCATAGTCACGTAGAAATTCGGAAAGCGATCAACCCATGAAGCCCAAGCGGGGCTAAAAGCAGTGATCATATCGAATGTCACGATGATACGGCGGCGAAGCTCGTCGGTGATGGTCACGTTTTGACCAATAAAACCGGTCAAGTCTTTAACGACGAAACTAGTCCCGGGTTGCCTGAAACCGGTGAAAATTTCAGGGGGCATTCTGAGCGTGCCATCCTCTAGGGGTTGAAAGATTTGATTAAATCTTTCTATGGGAACCTCATTTCCCATTTGTTTGAATTGGGAAAGAAATTCTTGTTTAAAAATGGCATGGTTATCTTCAGAGAGCGTAAACAAATTACTTTCCCGTTGTCCCCGTTCCGTGATGTATTTTTCAAGCTGTTCGACGACTTGTGTCTCCAAATTGGACATGACATGCGAATAACTAATGAGCGTCACTGCAATGATGATAATCGCTATCCTAATACCCATTTTAATGAGGGTTGTGCGTGTCAGCGAGTGTTTTGAGTTTATTTTAAGTAATGGCATTTAATGGTATCCTACAATGAATTGATCGGTGTTTTAGTACATGCAAGCTGCGTACCAAGTCGCTGCCATGAGGTAAAAAATTTTGGCTCTTAGTAAAATGTAGTTTAGACTATGTATTTTTTCAGCTAGGAATTGGATAAGTGGTATGATTTAGCCGATGAATGTTTTCTTGACATCAACGATTTTTTTAGACTATCATTTGCTACGATCTGACTTCCGGTTCAATCCAACTGATAACAAGGAAACAACATAAGGCGTTTAATATATCTGAACAATCTCTAGCCCACTTTGAACGTTTTTTGGCATTACCAGAAAATTTATTAAAATAAAGCAAACCAAGTAAGGATACCTTCAATTATGTTGACAATGGAATTACCTAAACCATTACAACAAGAATTTGAACAAACCGTCCAACAAAAGTTTTATGACCATGATGGCATGAAACGAGCAGTAATCGAAGCGATAGAATTATGGCTAGCCACGCAGCGCCAACACCGAATTAAGGCAGAAGCTAAAACCAATAACCAAGCTTTTGAAAATATCAAAGCACAACTAGAAAGGGATTGTTTTGGTAAATGGGTTGTGATAGCGCATGGTAAATTACAGGGGATTGGCGACTCTTTAAAAGAAGTTAATCAGTTAGCTCCAGAAGCTCCAGATAGAATTGTGATGCAAGTTGGAGAACATCAACCTAAAGAGGTGGACTTGGGATGGCAGATAGCGTTCGATTAACTTGTTGGCCCTCACCTGATTACTTAGTCATAGGTATTCAAATCAGAAATTTAGCGGGAAAATTGCATAGTGAAGTTGAAGAATTAGTTCCATTAGATACGGGTTATAGTGAGGACATTTTGGTTCCCTACACTCTATTTGAGGAACTCAATCTACGACATTGGCGTTTATTTCGCCCGTTATCGCCACGAGGAACAACTGTCACTGGACAAGTCATTCCGTTTATTGAAGCTCGCGCTGAAGTTATTATTCCTAAAACGGGAGAGCAGCATCTTGTTATAGTCCAAACCTTTATTGGAAATGCTCGCTTTCTGATTGGTAGGGCTTTCTTGCACCGCTTCAAAGTCATACTTGATGGCCCCGGTAACCAGACTTGTTTACTTAGCCCCAGACGGTGATTTTTTCTCGTTCCGCGTGGGAACGAGAAAACCACAAGGAATTGCCCTCGATACTTAATGGCATTGACGCTCCGCGTCGAGTGGATGTTAGTTTAATTGCCTCACCGCTGCCTCAAACACTTCCCCTCGATGTTCATAATTTTTAAACATGTCAAAACTAGCACAGCAAGTGTAGGGTGCGTCCTACGCACCTTTTTGTCGGTATAGATCAATTATACGTGACTTTATTTGTGCGGAGTACGCACCCTACATTTTACCCAGGCTACGCTCGCTTTTGGTTAAAAAAAGAGGAAGAGACAGAACCAAAATGTTACCCTTTCGACGTTAGGAGAAATCTTGGCGAGGGGATAAAGGGCTGATTCTCCCTAGTCCACAATGTTGAAATGTAGACGTATATTGTTTTAGAACGTTTGCAAACCATTGAGGAAAAACCTCAAAATTGTCATGTTGCCCCAGCAATGAAAGAAGTTCAAGCTGAAATGTCGCAAGCAGTTTATGAGGATAGAAAATATTTGTGGGAATATGATGAATTTTCTGATATAAAAGATTATTTCACTTCACTTGTAGATGAATATATAGGGTAGTACAAATATGGCTAATTACGCTGAACAAGTTGTCGCAGAGACAAAGGAACAAACACAGGAACAAAAAGTTGTTATTAAATTCACTCGATCTCAAGTAGAGCAAATCAAGAAAATTACTAATGCTTTGGGATTAGCTTATGCTGTTGCTATTAATTCGGCAATTAAATATGCTGTTTATTATGCTAACAATATAGTATCTACACCAGTAAATCAACTGAAAGAATTTCCGACTACTCAAGGCAAAAGTACCGATTCAATGAAGTTAGAAATCACCCCTGAAACTTGGTTTGAATTAAAACAAGCAGGGATGGAAAAATATTGGTTGGAATGTGCTATTACTGGAATTCAGTTATTTTATGAAAAATTGATGGATAACTCACAACCAATCGTTACACAAGATATACCTAAACAATCTTTTGACAGCAATTTTGGCAAGAATTGTATTAAGCAACTCGGGTTAGAGGTAAAAAATAGTCATCACAGTGGTAGTATTGATAGTATTGGTTCTATTAATGGGAACACCGTATTTTTTTATGCTAATTTGAGAAAAAAACCTTTAGATAAACAGCTTACCGTTTCTTTGGGTAATAAAATCCAACAAGCTAAAATAGCTATAATTTTGGCAACTAAATATACCAAGGTATTTGAAGAGCAATTGCGGCAAAAACTTGATAAGAAGTTAAAACTACATTTATTAACCGCAGAAGATTTTGCAAATAATACCACTCTTTTTCAGAAAGCAGTGAATGATGTACCAAAATTAGCTGAATTAAGGGGAATTCAATAGTTTATTAAAAAAAGTTATAGATGCTTCATTTGCTGACTCTTTATATGGAATCATAACCCGCCATAAATATGAAATTGTTATTATTTTGGATGGAATTGGTTATTCTGATGGATTTAAAGACAGATTACAAGAATTTCATGACATTAACAAATTTAAAATTCATCTGTTGACTTTGGGTGATTATTTCAATGAAACTGAAGAATTTAAAGCGGCAGTAAAAGACTTGCCACCGTTACAAGATTTGAGTTTTGAAATGTAATTCTTCACTCCACAGGTTAAAATGGCTAAAACAGGATTATCTCTACGAATTTTCATGTTAAGTAGGTACACATAAAAAACGTAAGGACGGGGTTGCAAACCCCGTCCAGCATCATATTATTCTTTCATGTCAGTTAATCCTTCTCTGATATTCCAAAATATTGTTTTCAAAACACTTTCTGCTTTTTTGTGGCTCATAGAGCAATCTTTTTGTCTAAAATCTTTGAATCTGAAATTATCGACGGAAGTTGGCACAATCAGTTTTTTATCAAAACCCCAGATTGCCGCGAGTTCTAAGCACTTTTTTTCAACCCACAAACACGCACCAACAACTCCCCCAACCCCCCCATATATCACTAATAATTGGGGTCAGAGTAAAATTAACTGTCACTCTTAGATCGACGTTTTTTTGACTTGTGATCACAGCAGGATGAACACCTTATGTCAAAGGTTAAAGTGATATTTATATTATGCTCAATGGCAAAGCCCCCATTGGCAATAGCATGGCACAGCGAATAGAAAATTTGGTCGGTTGGGAGAGGGGCGCCTTAGATTTGCTGCCCGAAAAATTTTTCACCGCCTATATTTATGTTGAGATTCCCATTCCATTAGCCGGCTCGTTACTTGAGACTCTGCATGAATATGAGTGTGTCAAAGAAGCGGCAGCTAAAGCTTTGGACTCCAAAATCCTTTAAAATTATTGCGTATTAGAAAATATTTTAAAAGGCTTGGGCTATGATGAAAGTGATATAATCCGGCCAGATTTATCAATGGATGAAACAGATAAACAATTTTATAAAAACCATGAAACTAAGTCATATCACAATTG
The DNA here is from genome assembly GCA_000785145.2 of Candidatus Thiomargarita nelsonii. Taxonomy (GTDB): domain Bacteria; phylum Pseudomonadota; class Gammaproteobacteria; order Beggiatoales; family Beggiatoaceae; genus Thiomargarita; species Thiomargarita nelsonii_B. Next base: position 40,902 of record JSZA02000003.1, on the reverse strand, counting down.
AAAATTTGAACGTTCCGTTACTTCGTTTCGTGCCGTTAAGAAATTAGAATTACCACTTGATCCACACTTAACCGTCCTAGTCGGCGACAACGCGGCGGGTAAAACGACCATTCTTGATGCCATTGCGGTGGGATTAGGCGCCGTGCTGACACGTTTACCAGAAATCAGTGGAATAGACTTTCGCTCAAATGATCTGCAATGCTTGGATGGCAGGCAAGCACCTTATACGCGGATCACGCTTGAAAGTTTGGAAGGGGTGAGTTGGGATAGAACTAAAAAACGTGACCAAACTAAAAGGACTAAAGAAGAAATCCCGCCTGATAATAAGCTTGGTCAATTGCATGACTTTTTAGATAAAATTATAAATGACGTTCAGGATGGAAAACCCTCAGATTTGCCCATCATAGCCTACTATGATACCGGGCGTGCGCCGCGCTCGTGGGTGTCGGTTTCTCAACAACGCCACCTTAAAAAATCATTTAATCGCTTTAAAGCCTTAGAAAATGCACTGACCAATAATCTGCGTTCTGAAGCGATAGCGATGATAGATTGGTTTGCTTTGCAAGAGGACTTGGAACGTAGAGCAAAAGAACGCCAACCATCTTATCGTTCTGCTGTACTAGAAACGATTCGTCAAGCACTTCGTCGGCTCCTTCCCAATTGTTCTCATTTGCACACCGAGATGGAGCCGGTGAATTTCTCAATCCGCTTTTTGATAACATTTCAAAATGAAGGAGGGGAGGAAATTTTGTCACTTGATCAATTAAGTGATGGTTATCGCATGATGTTAGCTTTAGTTATGAACTTAGCGAGACGCATGTTGCAAGCCAATCCCCAGCGCAAAAAAAATGCCCTTGAATCAGAAGCAATTGTTTTGATTGATGAAGTTGACTTGCATTTACATCCTAAGTGGCAACAGCGTCTGTTGATTGATCTCATGGCAATATTTCCCAACACACAATTTATCGTGACGACACATAGTCCGCAGGTACTCACAACGATCAAGCCAGAGCATATTATTTTGTTAGAACATGAAAAAGAAGTGATTGCAGAACAGGTGACTTCTTCTTATGGTGCTGAAAGTGGGCGTTTATTAAGTGAAATCATGGAGGTAGATGAACGTCCACCGGCAGACGTGAATGAATTTACTCGGCTGCTTGAACAATATTATCACCTTATTGAACGCAATAAAGGTGAGAGCGAGGATGCTTTAAAAATACGTTCAAGGCTTAATGAACTGTCTATTGATGACCCAGATTTAATAACAGCGGATATGGAAATTGAGCGGCGGCGCGAGGCATGAAAAAGGTAAAACAATTGAATGTGGCGCCAACGAGTTTACAGCGTTTTTTACAAGATTTTCCCCAGACAAGCCGCCATATAAGCGATTGGGAGGCATTTAGAAATGATAACGGCGGCGAGACTTTTCGTGAACTGATTAATAAGCTGACTCACATTCAACATGGACTATGTGCTTATTGTGAGATAAATCTTGTTAAAATGGTTGAAGAGCAAGCTATCTATGACCGCGAAATAGAACACTTTCACCCCAAATCGGATATTCCTCATCAAAGCGATTGGATGTTTGAAATCACTAATCTGTTTGCGGCTTGTAAGGGCGGTTCTGAAACTAATCGCTTTGGTGAAAAAGCGCGTGAGGGCTACAAAGATAGCGCCCGTTGCTTGCCACCCATCAAAAAAAATCTCAGTTGTGGTGGCACAAAAGAAGATAAAATCTTAGATGAACAAATCCTTAAACCAAGCGAATTACCGATTTCACCTCCTTTATTTTCAGTCTCAATTCTCAATGGTGTGATAAGTGTTGATGAGAATGCTTGTCATCAAGCAGGGATTGATCCCGAAAAGGCGAAAGTGACGATAAAAGAGTTAAATCTTAACTGTAAACGTTTATGCCAAGTGCGAAAGCGTATTTTAAAAAAGCTTGATGCTGATTACAGGAAGCTACGCGCAAATCTTGAAAATACCACTTTCACACAGATTGATGCAGCACTCAATCAAATGACCGCACAATATCTCGCTGTTAAACCAGATGGCAGCCTCCCAGCTTTTTTCACGACAATTAGCGCATTTTTCGGTTCAAGGGCTGAGGTATTTCTTGAGCAGAAGGGAATTGTAAAACCGAACTGATTAATAATGGTTTATTGCTCGTGTCGGGTGTGCCAGAAATAAACGATAAGCATATTTTGGTTAAAAACAATGAATACAACATCAGGCGCTGAATCTGCCTACCGAGGTTTTCGGTGGCAATTTATTTATACTATTCACAAAATCCTTTCAACGGATTCTTCAAAACAGCTTAGTTTTCAGCCAGAGGGTAATGAAGATTTAGCCATTTTTGATAAATACGGAAAATTGATAGAAGCTATTCAAGTCAAAACAAGTGAAAGATTGAGTTTTTCTGATTTATCTAAAAAAGAAAAAACCAAAGAATCTTTTTTTCGTCGTGCTGTAGAACGTGTCAAAGATTACCCTGATGCTTGCACAAGGTTAGTTAGTTTAGGTTCTATCGGTCCAGAAATGCAAAAAGCTTGGAATGATGATGGTAAAGAACGACAATCCATAATTAATAAGCTTATCAAACATGGCATTTCTAAAATTGATGCTGAAACTCTTTTTCATAAAGTAACGCTTGAACAAATTGATAAAAATTGTTTGAAACCATACATAACTATCATTTTGGAAAAATATCCAACGGGTGGTGATCCTAAACATGCCCTAGAACTTTTAATCTATTGGATTTTTAGGGCATCTGAAAACCGTGAAAAAATCACCAATAATTCACTAATCACTAAGATTAATAGTGTTGGACGTTATCTTGCGGAGCGCACTTCACATCATCGGGAATGGTTTACTTCTATTGTTCCGATAGGAGATACCGCTGATAATTGGTCTGAACGAAAGCTTAAAGAAGAATTTTATGAAGGTATTGCTGCACGTTATGAGCATATCCTTGCTGGTGTTGACGTAATACGTCCTAATAAACTTCAGGAAATAGATGAGCATTTCCACAGCGCAAACGTGGTAGTGATTCACGGTGCATCGGGGCAAGGTAAAAGTACTTTAGCTTATCGTTATGCCCATAATTTCTTCCCTGAAAAATGGCAGTTTGCGATACGCTTAGTGGAGAATAGGCAACATAGTTTAAGTATCGCTAGGGCATTGATAGAACATGTCAATGTCGTTAATGCCCCCATGCTGATTTATTTGGATGTTTTACCACGCGAAACTCATTGGCTTGATCTCGTCAGAGAAATTGCGCCCCATAAGAATTTACATTTGCTCATTACAGTGCGTGAAGAAGATTGGCGACGTGCCAGTTTATCGGGGGCTGAAATTCAATTTAAAACGATTGAATTGGCATTAGATGAATCAGAAGCGCGTGAACTCTATCCTCACATTCCCCAGAGTGGGAGTCATTTTTTTCTGTCTTTTGAAGACGCTTGGCAATGTTTTGTTTCTGAAGTACCACCTTTACTGGAATTTGTTTATTTTGTTACTAAGAACAAATTGTTACGCACAAGATTAACGGAACAAGTCAAAAAATTAAAAAATGAAGTCCGTGAAAAGAAATTATATAAAGAGGAATTTCAATTACTTCGTTTAGTCTCTGTTGCTTCGGCGTATGGTGCGCGTATTGATCTAATCAAATTAGTGGAATACCTGAACTTAGCCATGCCAGAGCAGACGATTGAACTGTTTGAGCGAGAATTTTTACTCAGGTATAGCCAAGATGAGCGTTATGTCGAAGGTTTACATCCAGTACGTTCCACCATACTTGTTGAACTGTTAACGGATTCTATTTTATCACCGTGGGATAGAATGGCTAGTGCAGCATTACCATTAATGCCTGAAGAAGACTTAGAAATTTTTCTGTTACATGCTTTTTCTAGGCGTATTGAGACAACGCCTCAATTGTTGGAAACGTTATCAAAACATCAACTTGTCAGTTGGACAGGATTGGGCGGGGTTTTGCGAGCTTTGTTGTGGTTAGGTGTGAGAAACTACCTTAATGAAAATAAGCCACTTATTAAAGAAATTTACAACCGTGTCGGTGAAGGTTGGTGGATGTTGTTTGGGGTTGATATTACTAATGCAGTTGCCAGTAGTGATAATTTTTTGTATCAACAGGAAAATTTTAAGCAATATATTGATAATATTAGAGAGCGTAAAACCGCTAAAGAAACCGTTTTTCTACATGCTACCCAATGGATGATTGGACTTTGTAAGCAACCTAATTCACCCAATGTTCTTTCTGATTGGTCAGGTATAGCAGAAACACACTTTTGGGCAGGGTATTTACACCTAGACACGCCGCTTTTATCGTGGTTGAGCAAAACTGATTTAGAAAAAGCATTGCCAACATTGCCATTGGATTATCTTGCAGAGGTTGTTTTTGCACTGTCATTTGCTTGGAAAACATCGTTTAACAATTGGTTAAATGCACACCGTAGCACATTATTGACACGTTTTAAGCAAGACACACAAACTGTTTTTATAGAAGATGATGGAGAAACCATTCGGGCACACTTTATTTTAGACATTGCACAATTAGCAGAATCAGACACTGACAAAGATAATAACAAACTCCATGAGGCTGGTGTGCATAGAGTTCATCTCTTGCGTCAATTGTTGCCGGATCGAAAAAAATACGGTTGCCAAGGGTATGGACATAGAGTTGAAATTTTGCAGTTGCCCCATGATGATACGGAAAAAACTGGAATTCCAGCCGCATCACTTCCTCCCACAAAAGCAGTGAATTTAAATGCCACGTTTAGGCGGTTGGGCGGGTACGATTTACGCCTAGACACTTGGGATAAATATGTTCAAACGATGTTACATCTTAGAACATCAATTGTAGACAGGTTAGAAGAGCTACAAAAAGCACTTAGCATCTACTTTCAAAGTAAACCGTTTATTAATAGTTTTGATAAGCATATTAATACAAATGAGTATGAGAAGTGCCGTGAGTTAATAAAGCTTCATCCCTCGTTTCCTAAATGTGCTGTAGATGAGTGGGGATTTATAGAAGAAAACCTGAAAAGTGATCAAAAATCTGAAGATAATCAGCCTCAAAGTAGTGAAGAAAAACATTACGCATTGGCTTTGCAACAACACAAAATATATCTTTCTATGACTAGAACTCTCACTTCTAGTCTCTCTAATTTTTTGACACAAGCCCTTCAAATTATTATTCTTAATGCTAGACTTGGTAGAGCAAAAACTTCTGATCAAAAGGAACAGATAAAAAAGGTGGCTGAACAAGGTGGCATCAATATTAATCCTCGTTTCAGACATCTTTCTACCGTTAATTTTGCAGAGGCATTAAAAGCCTTGCCCGATTTTCAGAGAGAATTTAGACAAAAATTTTCTCATTTATTAGATATAAAAGAACTCAATCAACTAGAAAAACGTGAAAATGATGTTTTTTTGACGGCTTGGAATATATGGTTTTATTTCGCTCATCACCCAGAGCGTGTAGTAAAAAAACTTGAACAATCCGCAAAAAAAAGATTAGCCAATACATTAGAACAAATACGCAAAAGCATTCGTAAACAATTTCGTAAACTTTCTAACGAAGGTATCGACGCAAAAATTATGTCAGAATGCGTTTACTGGAATGGGCAACCGACTTTGTGGATTAGCTATAATATACAGAACCCTATAGAACTACATATTCACCGTGATTCTGTTATTAAAGCACTTAAAACTGGAATGGGAACCAATGAAAATGGTACAACAAAATGCTATGCCTACGATTTTTTCTGGCAAAACATCGCTGTTGTACCTTTGGTTAAAGGTAGAAGTTTAGATAACACGGTTTACACAGAGGAAAAAGATTGGTGGCACTATGTGCCAAAAACGCTTTCAAGCCAACAATTGGAAGAGCTTAATTTAAGTATATGGGAAACGCCTTTGTTAGATTTGGCAAAACAGTTTCGACAAGCGGTTGGTAAATTGTTTGGCTTTGTAACACATATCAATGATTTCAACAGACTGCCAGAAGAGCAAGATATGGCATTGCTCCAACATTATGTGACAGAACAAAGTGGTTATATGAGTAGCGCATATCAAAATGTACTGGATCGTTTGACTGATATGCTAAACTATTTCAGTGCGCTAACTATAGAGGAACAAGAACAACGATTATACCTTTTACAGGCAAAGAAAGTGCTAGTGGAAATACAAGAAAGTATTATACCTGCCAATGGTGATAAGGAAATCAATATGAATATGATAGAGTTGAAAGATTGGATGCAACAGTTGGTATTAGTCGTAGAACAATCTGAGTTTGTTTATCTTTACTGGGTAGCTGATGTACTATCACACGAAAATATCGGAAACACTAAATGACTGAAAAAACCAAAAGCCTTTTAGAACAACTCCCGTCAATTGTCGCGGCGGGTAAGCGTCAGGCTGAACAGATTTTGGATGATTTGACGGGGCAGCATCGCATCTGTTTACAAACGCGGGAGTTAGTTTTTCCGTCAAGGGATTCTAATTGGCTCGACTTGTTTAAGCAAACCCAAAAACGTAATATTGATGTCTATCAGCCGTCTTCGATGAATCGCCTTATTTATGGGGATAATCTGTTGGCAATGGCGGCTCTGATTGCTGGGGATGAGGAGACACCAAGTCTGCGCGGTAAAGTTGATCTGATTTATATTGATCCACCGTATGATTCTAAAGCGGATTATCGGACTAAAGTGACGCTGCCGGGTACCCAATTGGAACATAAACCAACGGTGATTGAGCAGTTTGCTTATTCTGATACATGGGTGGATGGCACGGCTTCTTATCTGGCAATGATTACGCCGCGTTTGGTGTTAATGCGGGAATTGTTGGCGGAGACGGGATCGATTTATGTGCATTTAGATTGGCATGTGGGGCATTATGTCAAGATTGTGTTAGATGAGGTTTTGGGTAAAGGTTGTTTTAGAAACGAAATTGTTTGGAGTTATAGTGGGTGGAGACGTGCAGATAATAAACAGTTCAGTAGAAAACATGACTCAATTCTTTTCTATTCTAAGTCAAATGAGCTGTGGACGTATAGCAAAGTATCTGAGTCTTGGGTTGATAACATAACGGTAAATGAACTGAGCCAATTAAAAGTTGACATAGATGATCTTGGAAGCTTTGTGGTTATGGGCAAAGAAAAAGTATATTTAAAAAAGTTACTTTCAACGTATATTGCCACAAGAAAACAAAGTATAAAAAAAGATGATAACGGTGAATTTGTTTGGGCTGATGGAAGAAATACTGTTAAACGTTATCTAAAAGATGTTCTTGTTGAAGGTAGAACAGTAGATGATGTTTGGAATATTAGGGCATTAACAACTTCATCTATTGAGAGGTTAGGGTATGATACTCAAAAACCTGAAGCCCTTTTAGAACGCATCATCAAAGCCTCATCCAACGAAGGCGATTTAGTCTTCGATTGTTTTGCAGGCTCAGGCACCACCGCTGCTGTCGCAGAAAAACTCAACCGCCGTTGGATAGTCACCGACATCGGTAAACCCGCTTGCATGATTATGCGTAAACGCCTGATTGATCAAGATGCCAAGCCCTTTCTCTATCAAGCCATCGGCGACTATCAAGTGGAGCAAATGAAATCCACGCTGGGGCGCAGTTATCGGATTGGAGATTTAGCCAATATCGTATTAGGGCTATATGGCGCACTGCCCTTACCGCCGGAAGATAACCCCAATCGCAATTTAGGGCATAAGCCTCACACCAAAACCTTGGTATTGTGCGATTCACCCAATAAACTCACTGGGCTTGCCACGCTTAAAAAAGCCATTCAACAACGGGATACATTATTAGGCGGGTGGGATAAAGTCGTCGTGTTAGGGTGGAATTTCACTACATCTATTGGGTTTGATATTGCAGGATTAAATGATGAACGTTTGGAAGTGTTAGTCATCCCACCCGATTTATTAGATCGCCTCAAGAAAAAAGGCAAAAAATTAACGGCGGAGGAAGTCCGTTTTTCCTCATTGCAATATCTCACCATTAAACCCGTGCAGCGTGTGCTAACTAAAGAGATGGAAACGCTCACCATTATCTTAGAAAATTATATTTTGCTTTCGCCTGATGCACTGAATCTTGATCCTGCCAACCGCAAAAAATTACAGGCAGTCATTGATAACGAGCCATTACACTTAATCGAATATTGGAGCGTCGATCCAGACTTTGACGGTGAAGTCTTTCGTTCCGTCTGGCAAGATTATCGGGGTAATACCGAAAATGCAGAGGGGCAATTTTCCGTTACTAGATGTGCCTATTTGCTCGACTTACCGCACAAAAAGGGTAAACGTCAAGTCGCGGTGCGGGCGGTGGATGTCTTTGGATTTGAATCTGAAGTCATGGTGGAAGTCGAATAACTCACAAACATGACAGCAGAATTTGTTTGTTGTTTCGGGAATGAGGTACGATTTCCCGAAACTTCATAATCTCAATCAATTTTAAAGCAAAATGTTAGTTTCGGGAAATCCGCGTAGCGAAATTCCCGAAACAATTAATCAATTTTATGAACATAAACAATCTCATCCTCGCCAAAAATTTAACCAAGCTCACTAACCAAGCCAGCGAGGGACTCGAAACCGGCAAAGCCCCCATCCTAGAACAAGTTACGCCAACGACAGCAAAATTACTCAAATGGTGGTTTCAAACGGACTTTTGTGATAATCGCGCTTTTAATTTTCATGCTGGACAGCGACAAGCTATTCTTAATACCATTTACGCGCATGAAGTATTGGGTGCAAAAACACTGCAAGCATTATATGTTCAAGTTGCCCCCGATGAATTGCTGGCTGACAAAGATTTATTGAATGAATTGTCACAACCGAAACATGCCCACCCCAAATATTGCTTAAAAATGGCAACTGGCACCGGTAAAACTTGGGTGTTGCAAACTTTGCTGATATGGCAAGCCCTCAATAAACAGGCACTTCCAGACGATGAGCGTTTTACCCGCCATTTTTTGATTGTCGCGCCGGGCTTGATTGTTTATGAACGCCTACTTGATGCTTTTCGGGGCAAAGGCAGTCATTTTGCCAGTTCAGACATAGCGCATTATCACAGTCTATTTGTACCTGACACTTACAGGGAACAAATTGATCACTTTGTCCAAACCAATGTATGCACAAAAGATGAAATCGGCTCTAAAGTCACCGGCAATGGTATGATTGCCATTACCAATTGGCATTTGTTGGTCGATGATGAGCAAAATGACATCACCCCATGTTCACCTGATCCAAAGCACGTCGTTAAATCTCTATTGCCAATATCGCCCGGTAAAAGTGCTGGCAATGCACTGGAACAATTGGATCGCAATTATTTACGGGGCGCGGTATTGGACTATCTTGCCGATTTGAGCGAATTAATGGTATTTAATGATGAAGCCCATCATATTCATACATCAAAAAAAGCAGGAGAAATCAGTGAAGTAGAATGGCAAAAAAGTTTGCTCACTATTGCTGCTAGTAAAGACAACCGCTTTGTACAAATAGATTTTTCGGCAACGCCCTATAATCAAGTGGGTACGCCCAAAAAAGCACGGAAAGTTTATTTCCCCCATATCAGTGTTGATTTTGAACTAAAAACCGCCATGCGAACAGGGTTAGTAAAATCACTGGTACTTGATAAACGCAAAGAAATTGGGGCATTGCCATTTAAAGTTAAAGCGGAACGCGATGCTGACGGTAAACCGATATTATCAGAAGGGCAGCGTGTTATGTTGCGTGCTGGGCTTGCCAAATTAACCAAATTAGAAACAGATTTCGCCAAAATTGATCCACAACGTTTTCCTAAAATGCTGGTGGTGTGTGAAGATACTTACGTTACACCGTGTGTTGTCGCTTTTCTCCAAGAAGAAGGTTTAAAAGAAAAAGAAATCATGGCGATTGACTCCACTCGAAAAGGCGAATTAAAACCCAGTGAATGGCAAGCGGTGCGAGAACACTTATTTGACGTTGATAGCCATGCCACCCCTCGCGTGATTGTCAGCGTCTTGATGCTCAGAGAAGGTTTTGATGTCAATAATATTTGCGTGATTGTGCCGCTTCGTACTACCGGCTCCATCATTTTGTTGGAGCAAACCATTGGGCGCGGGTTACGATTAATGTGGCGAGAGCCTGAATATAGTGACATAAAGCAAGAAAATCGGCACCGGATTAATCAAGGTAAAGAGCCACAAAGTTTAATCGACATTTTAAGCATTGTTGAACATCCCGCGTTTCAACACTTTTATGATGAATTGATGCAAGAAGGTTTAGTGGCTACCACTTCAGAAGAAAGTGAAGAAGGTAGTAGCACCGGTGATCTCATTACAGTTGGCTTGCGTGAAGATTATGCCAAATATGATTTTGCCATACCTTTTATTCTGCGAGAAGCGGATGAAAGTTTGCAGCAACATGATATTGATCATAAGACATTAGCCCCCTTCGACACGCTAACACTCTCTCAACTCAATAAGATGATTGGCAAAGGCGATGTCTTTACCTCCCAAGATGTTCAAAGTAAAACTTTGTTCGGAGATTACCGAATTGATGGTGGCATTATGACAGCGACAGGTTATAACGATTTTGTGGCACGTCTGACTAATCGCCTCTCGGCAGTTTTAAGCGCACCGATTACTAAAAGCGCGAAAACTTATGCCAATAAATCACACTTTCCTTATCTGCAAATCAATCAAGCTAAACTAGCCGGATGGATTGATAATTATATTCGCCACCGATTATTTAATACCCATTTTATCCCTTTAGAAGATGAAAACTGGCGCGTATTATTACTTGATGTTGTCGCTCAACATATTATCACCACTTTGGCACGCGCATTACTGGCTGCTGAAAACACCGAAATGACCGCAATAGCAGAAGTTACCCACCGTTATTTATCGGAAGTGCCAAAACTGACTCTGCGTGAAAGTGCCTCTTTGCCGGTGAATAAATGTATTTATGAACGCCTACCTTATCCTACAAAAAGCGGTGGTTTTGAAAAGTCATTTATTGAATTAGCCAACCATGATGGACATGTGGAAGCCTTTTGCAAAATTAATGAACAAAAACATTACTTTGTCCGTTTGCGCTATGTGAAAGATGATGGTTTACCCGCCTATTATTCACCTGATTTTTTGGTGCGTACTCAGTCTGCCATTTATCTTGTTGAAACTAAGGCACAAGCGCAAATGAATCATCCCAATGTCCAACGCAAACAAAGAGCAGCGGTAGCATGGTGTGATCGTATTAATGAATTGACATTGGAACAACGTCAAAAACGCGACTGGCATTATGTACTACTCGGTGAAGATTTATTTTATGAGTGGCGTGATAAAAACGCGAGGTTGGATGAACTACTCCACTTTGCCAAATTGCGTCCCTTGGATGAGAAAAAACAAGCGGGGTTATGGTAATTATTGATATTGCCTAAAAAAACCATGAAAGTAAGTCATATCACAATTGAAAATTTGAACAAGTTCTCTACGAGACTACTTCGTTTCGCGCCGTTAATAAATTAAAATTACCACTTGATCCACAATTAACCGTCCTAGTAGGCGACAACGCAGCGGGTAAAACTACCATTCTTGATGCCATTGCGGTGGGTTTAGGGGCAGTGCTGACACGTTTACCAGAAATCAGTGGTATAGACTTTCGTTCAAATGATCTGCGTCAACTATGATACCGGGCGTGCGCCGCGCTCGTGGGTGTCGGTTTCTCAACAACGCCACCTTAAAAAATCATTTAATCTCTTGGCAATATACTGAGACTGATGGTACCATGTTAGGGCAACAAATCACCCCACTTAAATCATTATGGTCGTACCTGCCCCTGACAACGTTTTGAATGATATAGTATTATACTCAGCACGGGCTACAAGCACTTTTGTCATGGATACCAACGGGAGAAATCTTGGAACTCAAAAAGATTTCTCCCGTTGGTCGAAATGACATAAAAGTTTAGTTTATGGCCTAGTTAAGTATAGTCAACTTTAGGGTAACCACAAGGGATTACCCCTACGCTCCCTAAATAAATTATGTAGGGGCAATCCTTTATGGTTGCCCTAGTTGTTTTATGCACGTTCCTAAAATCAATCCACAAACCATAGAATATCTGAAAAACAACGATGCTAAAACTACAACGCTTATTCACCAAAGACAATAATTTTTGGTCACAACTAGACAGTCTGCTGGCATGGGATACGCTATCAGATGATACTGTCACGCAAACAGTACGCGACATTTTGCAAAATGTACGTCGCCATGGCGATGCCGCCCTGCTTGACTACACACGCCAATTTGATCGCCGAAACGTACAAAACCCAGAAGAACTTATTATCCCCAAGCAACGTTTGCAGCAAGCTTTAAGAGATTTGGATAACACTCAACGCCAAGCCTTAGAACAAGCTGCCGAGCGTATTCGCAATTATCACCAACACCAAAAACAAAAATCTTGGCAATATACTGAGGCTGATGGTACCATATTAGGGCAACAAATCACCCCACTTTCTAGGGTTGGTTTATATGTACCCGGTGGCAAAGCAGCTTATCCATCATCATTACTGATGAATGCTATACCTGCCAAAGTGGCAGAAGTCGATGAAATCATCATGGTGGTACCTGCCCCTGACAACGTTTTGAATGATATAGTATTAGCGGCGGCGGCTATTGCCGGGGTTGAGAAAATCTTTAGCATCGGTGGAGCGCAGGCGATTGCAGCACTCGCTTATGGTACAGCAACAGTGCCCAAAGTTGATAAAATTGTAGGACCAGGTAATATTTATGTAGCCACTGCTAAAAGTATGGTATTTGGTATGGTTGGCATTGACATGATTGCTGGACCTTCAGAAATTTTAGTGATTTGTGATGGGCAAACGAATCCAGATTGGATTGCTATGGATTTATTTTCACAAGCAGAACATGATGAAGAGGCTCGCGCCATTTTAGTGAGTCCTGATGCCACCTTTTTGGATACTGTGCAGGACAGCATGAACCGCCTAATTGACAAAATGCCACGCGCCGAGATTATTCGCACTTCATTAACCAACCGGGGGGCCTTGATACAAGCCAAGGATTTGAATGAAGCGATTGAAGTTGCTAACTTTATCGCGCCAGAGCATTTAGAGTTATCCATTGAAAACCCTCAAGCATGGAACTCAAAAATTCGCCATGCTGGGGCCATATTCATGGGACGTTATACAGCCGAAGCCTTAGGTGATTATTGTGCAGGACCCAATCACGTTCTACCCACATCGCGCACCGCCCGATTTTCTTCGCCACTAGGCGTGTATGATTTTCAAAAACGATCATCACTCATTATGTGTTCTGAAGAGGGAGCGCATACCTTGGGACAAACGGCTTCGATTCTCGCTTATGGCGAAGGATTGTCTGCTCATGCACAGTCCGCAGAATATCGGACTACTTGAACTTTTAGCCTTGAAATTTCAGTTGTTTCGGGAATTTCGCTGCGCGGATTTCCCGCAACGAAGTCAAAAATGTTCAGTTGTTTCGGGAATGGAGCTGCGCGGATTTCCCGAAACGAAGTCAAAAATGTTCAGTTGTTTCGGGAATGGAGCTGCGCGGATTTCCCGAAACGAAGTCAAAAATGTTCAGTTGTTTCGGGAATGGAGCTGCGCGGATTTCCCGAAACGAAGTCAAAAATGTTCAGTTGTTTCGGGAATGGAGCTGCGCGGATTTCCCGAAACGAAGTCAAAAATGTTCAGTTGTTTCGGGAATGGAGCTGCGCGGATTTCCCGAAACGAAGTCAAAAATGTTCAGTTGTTTCGGGAATGGAGCTGCGCGGATTTCCCGAAACGAAGTCAAAAATGTTCAGTTGTTTCGGGAATTTCGCTGCGCGGATTTCCCGAAACAACAAACTGTTATTTTTTCTAATTGAAGGGTGCCGAAAATTCTTGGCGAAAGTACTTATCACTCAATAAATTATTATGAACAAAACTGTCACCGACTGGATACGTCCAGAAATCCAACAACTTACTGCCTATCATGTGCCTGAATTAACTGATGCCATTAAACTGGACGCGATGGAAAATCCTTATCACTGGGATGCTAGACTTATTGAAGAATGGCTAAATGTTTTGCGTACAACCCCTTTAAACCGTTATCCTGATCCAGCAGCCCGTGTGCTCAAAAAACAACTACGTGCTGTCATGCAAGTCCCCAACACAATGGACATGATACTTGGCAACGGCTCCGACGAAATAATACAAATGTTAGCCTTAACCTTAAATGGAGAAGGGCGGATATTACTTGCCCCAGAGCCAAGCTTTGTGATGTATCGCTTAATCGCACAATTTGTCGGGATGCAGTATATTGGAATCCCTTTGGAAAAAAATGACTTTAAACTAGATATGCTTGCCATGTTGGAAACGATTAAAACTTATCAGCCAGCATTGATATTTTTAGCCTATCCCAATAATCCCAGCGGAAATGCCTTTGCTACCCAAGACATAGAAGCGATCATAGAAACCGCATCCGGGCTTGTTGTCATTGATGAAGCCTACGCACCCTTTGCCGATAACACATTTATGTCGCGTTTAGGTGAATATCCCAACTTATTGGTGATGCGTACCGTTTCCAAGTTAGGACTCGCGGGTTTACGGCTCGGCTTACTAGCCGGACCACAGGCATGGTTAAAACAAATTGAAAAAACACGTTTACCCTATAATATTAATGTATTAACCCAAATGAGTGCAATATTTGCTTTGCAACATTACGCGGTGTTAGAAAAACAAACGCTGCAAATTAAGGCGGATAGGGCGAAATTACTGGAACGCCTCAATGCAATTGATGGAATACAGACATGGGCGAGTCAAGCGAATTTTATTCTATTTCGTGTGGCAGACGCGCAAACCGTGTTTGATAATTTGAAAAATAAAGGGGTTTTGATAAAATGTTTGCACGGTAGCCACCCCTTGTTAGAGAATTGCCTACGAGTAACGGTGGGTACACCTGAAGAAAATCAGGCCTTTTTACAAGAATTAACACATATTATTAGTCTGTGTCGGCAGACAAACAGCGAATAGTTAAAAAATGAAATGACAACACTTGCCAAACAAATGACGATACTCCAACAAGCCAATCAATTGCTTGTTCTTATGACTTATGCTGAGAAAGCACAATTACTTCAATGGGTTGTGCGTGATTTAGGGAATGCAGCACCCGGAATTGAAAGCAACCACGATGTCTGTGGTGGTGTACCCTGCATTGTCCGTACACGAATACCCGTTTGGGTATTGGAACAAGCGAGACGTTTGGGGACGAGTGAGGCGGATTTGTTACGATGTTATCCGAGCTTACGCGCCGAAGATTTAACCAATGCGTGGGCTTATATCCGTTCTCACCTAGCTGAAATTGAACAACAAATCCGTGAAAATGAAGAAAATTAAAATATGGCCAAACTTTATGGAGATGAAAATTTTCCACTACCCGTTGTTGATGAACTCCGTCGGTTGGGACACGATGTCCTCACTATTCAAGACACTGGAAAAGGTAAACAGGGTGTGTCTGACGAGCTTGTTCTGGCATTTGCCACAGCTGAAGGGCGGGCGGTGTTGACTATCAATCGTAAACATTTTATTCGTCTTCACCGTCTCCAACCGGAACATGCTGGCATTATTGTTTGTACCTTCGATCCTAACTTTGTCGAACAAGCAAAACGTATCCATGAAGCAATTGAATTAAAAGCCCCGCTTTTAGCTCAATTAATCCGTGTCAATCGCCCACCACCAGTATCCTAAAATCTTATATTCGCGTTTTTTGGGAGCAAAGCTTAATGAAAGACGTTGAATATTAAACTACTTACGAGGAAATACGAATGACAGAACGTCGTGCTAGTATCCAACGCAATACGCTCGAAACCCAGATTGAGATACAAATCAATCTTGATGGTACCGGAAAATCCAACTTTGAAACGGGTGTAGCATTTCTTGAACACATGCTTGAACAAGTGGCACGGCACGGAGTTATAGACTTAAACATATCGGCTAAAGGGGATTTACACATTGACGCACACCACACTGTTGAAGACATTGGAATCACATTAGGGCAAGCCTTTGCTAAAGCCATTGGAGATAAAAAAGGCATTCGCCGCTATGGTCACGCCTATGTGCCTTTAGATGAAGCATTGTCGCGTGTGGTTATAGATTTTTCTGGTCGTCCAGGATTAGAATTTCACGTTGACTTTCCACGTTCCCATATTGGAGAATTTGACGTAGATTTATTTCATGAGTTTTTTCAAGGATTTACAAATCATGCTTTAATCACCTTGCATATTGATAACCTGTATGGAAAAAATGCACATCATATCATCGAAACCGTATTCAAAGCATTTGGACGCGCATTACGTATGGCACTAGAATTTGATCCACGCATGCAAAATATTATGCCATCAACAAAGGGAAGTTTATAGGCATGATATCCATTAAAAGCAACATTTACAAAGCGATCATCTTTGATATCGATGACACATTAATTGACACCTCCAAATCTTATGATCAAGCCATAAAGAGAACAGTCAAAAACTATGTCAATGCAGATGTTAGCGATGAACAAATTACTTTAGTGCGTTCTCATGGCATTTCTTATGGCGTTAATAACGATTGGAATGTCACTTGGCTTTTAATACAATTAATCAAAAAATTTTCCACCGAACAATGGAAAACGATTTTAACGAATCAAGGGCTTGATAAAATCAACCATAAATCATCACAATATATTGAAATCAAAGATTACTTTCAAAATATTTACCTTGGTAACCCCTATTTTAATGGGCAAGGATTAATTGATATTGCCGAAGAAAAAATGTACCAAGACAACTTTTTTCCGACACTCAAAAAATTTGGGCTAAAAATTGCAATTGTCACCAGCCGTCCCACGACAGAAGCACTTTATACCTTGAAAGATGGTTTACTCAACAACTTTATTGAAAGTGAGCATTTTATTATCAGTGTTGGTAGTCAAAACGCGAATGGTCAATTGATAGCCGAAAAACCAAGCCCAGAACCCATTTTGGAGAGTGTTAAAAGACTCAATGTGAAAATTAAAGACTGCGTATATATTGGTAATTCTACCAGTGATTACATCGCGGCTAGAGATGCAGGCGTTGATTTTATCCAAGTTGGAACAAGCAAAATTGAGAGACATAATGAAGCAAAAGAATTTAATTACTACAAGTTTGACAATGTTAATGACATCCTAATCCGTGTTTTATCAACCCCATCGGTATAATTAAATTCGTATTCGCAAGGAATTTATTGGCTAACTTAGAACACTCAGCTTCTAAATAAGAGCGTGTTTTTGCTATGAATAGTAAGCACCATAAAACCCTTATTGCTATTTTTGCCGAGCCCGTCAATGGGAACCTAGAATGGCGAAAAATTGAGGCACTATTTGCGGCACTCGGTTGTGAAATTGTCGAAGGAAGCGGTTCTCGTGTCACTTTTTTACTGAATGGAGAACGTGCCGATTTCCACCGTCCGCATCCAAACAAGGAAGCACTGCGGTATCGGGTGCTTGATGCCAGAGACTTTCTGGAAAGAGCAGGAGTAAAGCCATGAATACAATGACCTACCGAGGCTATGTGGCCCGTGTCGAATATGATGCCGAAGATCGTATTTTTGTTGGTCATTTGGCAGGCATCCGTGACATCGTTGGATTTCACGGCACCAGCGTCGATGAGCTGGAGTATGCTTTTCAAGAAGCCGTTGAGCACTATTTAGAAGTTTGCGAAAAGACAGGTCAAAAACCTCAGAAGCCGTACTCAGGGAATATAACGCTTCGTATTTCTCCTGAAGTACATGCCGCTGTCGCAACTGTCGCCGAAAAGAGCGATAAAAGTATTAACCAGTGGGTGGGCGATGTATTAACTAAAGCCGTTCATGTATCATCTCGTACCATGCCAGCCTAACAAAGCACAAAAAACACAAAAAGGAATCATCTATTTAAAATAATTGTTTTAGTGCCCTTTAGGGTACTTGAGCTTTAAGCCATGAAATTTATTTCATGGCTTAAATTGCAACAACTCTATTAGACTTGTCCCTAATTAAACAAGAAATGCCATTTTTTAAAAAAATGGCATTTCTAAAAGTTTAAAAAGGCGTACAAAAAAATTAAATCTAGGACCCCTAAATGCCAGAAATGCGAGCTGAATTGACACTTGAGCTTTTTCAGCTCAATCATCGTGGCTTGGTTAAGAAAAAATATTTCTAGGCAATTAGCAAGATATAAGGTAAGACAAAACAACAGCGAACATCGCCTGTGTTGATTTATGAATCGTTGAATCAACGCGAGCGTATAAGACGTAACTTAAATCTATGAAACGTTCAAATAAAAGTATAAACTTAAAAACCTCAGACAACAAGACTTATGATGGTTATCTTGATACCGTTTTGAATTGGGGGCTCGTTATTATTTTATTCATGGCACCTTTTATTTATATAAAGGGAATAAACGATTTTGCTAATCTCCCACAAAAAGCTTTTATCCAGATAAGCGTTGTATTCCTCTTGCTTGTATGGCTCCTGAAATGTCTAAAAACAGGAAAATGCACCCTTTTAAAATCTCCTTTCAATCTGCCTATATTAGGCTTTCTCTTCTGGTGTCTTATATCAGCCCTCTATGCTCATAACCGATATGAGGGGTTGATCACTTGGATGCATTGGAGCGCTTCAGGCTTGATGTTTTTTTTAGTTATAAACAATCTGAGCAGCCTCAAAAATTCAAATCGTTTGCTAACGGCGGCTTTTTTGGCAGGCTTTGTGGCTGTACTTGTGGGGATATCACAACATCTTTTTGGATTTTCCGCGATACCTCAGATCATGCCACCAGCGGTGACATTTGGAAACCGGAACATGGCGGTTCATTTTATTATTTTGACATTACCCCTTGCCGCCGGATTTTTCTTTCAAAATACTCAAAAAATAGGAGACTGGATTATCGCAGTCATCTCAAGCTTGATGATCATCTTTTTGATATATAGCAAAACAAGAGCAGGATGGCTGGCATTGAGTATTGAACTTATCTTGTTGTCGGGATTCGTTTTTAATTTTAAAAGAAAAAATATAAATAGAGCATTACACCTCATATTAGCTTTAATGGCCGTTTTATCGACATATATCTTTATTCGTTCAGCATGGCTCACCCTCGCTATTGCGCTTATATTTTTATTTGCGTTCCTTCTCAGAGAACAACTATCCAAAGATAATACTCTCGGCTGGAATAATAACAAGCTTCTAGCAGTTGCAAGTGCCTTGCCAATCATTTTTATGATGCTCAGCCCAGAGGGATTAAAAATCCAATATGGATGGCTCGCTTTGCCTGTAGTACTTATATTTGTCTTTATTCTCGGCAGGCATAAAGTTATAGTGGCAGCAACCGTTTTGCTTATCATAGTCGGTAGCCAATACCACATCAAACCGATTTTTAAGGATCACATAATTGCCAGTAAAATGGCCGACATTACAAACCTTATAAAATATAAGGATACTTTATGGGAACAAGAGACAATATCTATTGCCATTATGACAAGGCTTGCCATAACGAGAAATAGCCTTGAAATGATTAAAGATAACCCATTAACAGGGTTAGGGCTAGGAAATCATAAAGTATTTTATCCGATATACCATCGCAAAGTGGTTGAAGACAGGGGATTCAATGAACAAAATCAGCTCAGACACGCCCATAATGACTATGTTCAAACAGCAGTAGAAGTGGGCATGATTGGTATATTCTTCTTAGCGTGGTTAAGTTTTGCGATATTCAAGGTCGCCTTTACACTGATATCACCAGGCTATGATAGGAGGATTCGTTTCTGGACATTGGGCATTTTAGTCGCTATTTCTGGTTTGATGATCAATGCCTTCTTTAGTTTCCCTTTTCAACGTGCTATACCCCCTTTCATTTTTATGACTTTCATTGGCATCCTTGGTTTCTTTTACGCTAACAACGCGACTCAAATTGATTATAAAATCAGCCATAAGTGGATAATCGTTGGGGCTTGCGCTTTAGTGTTTATAGGATTAATCTGGCTGGTTCGTTTTCACTATCTTGACATAAAATGCGATAAACATTTCTTCAGAGCCGTCGAGATGCAAAGGCAAGGAAACTGGCAGGGCACGATTGCTGAAAGTAAAAAAGCATATCATTATAATCCAAACAGAAGCATGATACTTTTTTATATGGGGCGTGCCTATACTGAATCAGGGCACTACAAAAAGAGCATTGAGGCAGTCTCTGAACTGATAGCCGCCTATCCTTACAAAATGAATGCCTTATTAAATATGGGTGTCGCTTATGCCCGCTTAGGAAATTATGAGCAAGCCATTAAAGCCTATCATAAAGTATTACAAATAAAACCGGATCATGCCAATGCCTACCAAAACATTGGGCACCTTTTTAGAAGACAAGGAAAAATAGACAAAGCACTTCAGGCATTTAAAAGAGCAAGCGAGTTAGCCCCTGAAAACAGTCTTGCACATTTAAATCTTGGGGTAGCCGAATGGCAGAACAAGCAATATAAACAAGCGGGGGAGTCTTTTAAAAAGGCGGTTAGATTCAATCCAGAATGGGATATGGCACAAAAAAGTCTTGGAATTATATATTTTGATTTTTTAGATGAGCAGAAAAAGGGCGTAGTGCATCTTAAAAAAGCTTTGAAACTCAACCCTAAAATAAAACATGCTGCTCAAATACTTGAGCGGATCAAGCACTTTGAAAGTAAATATTCCCGTGAAACCACAAATAGATGAGAAATAATGCCATTAAGTCTCGCAAAAAAACATACATGTAGGGTGGATTAAGCGGAGCGTATCCACCTTAATTTATATATATATTAATCAGGTGGATACGCTATCGCTTAATCCACCCTACAGGCTCTCGTTCCCACGCTCTGCGTGGGAATGCCTGCCCGGACGCTCCGCGTCCTGCTATAAGATAAAATTACCGCAACTCAATAGCAACCCGAAACCCAAGCGCATAATTCTCATTCACCAACGCCTCACTATCACGGACAGCAGCGCGACAATCCTCCGGCAGATCAGCCCAAGAACCGCCACGAAACACCCTATCTCCCTCATTTTGCCAAGGATCAGCAACCCACTCCGACACATTGCCCACCGTATCATATAAACCAAAAGCATTCGGCGCGAAAGAAGCCACAGGTGCCGTCATCTGTTCAGCATCCCAACCCCATTTAGCACCACAAGCCTCACAAGCCGCACGATTTTTGCCAATCTCATTACCCCACCAATAATTAGTCTCCGAGCCACCCCTGGCAGCGTACTCCCATTCCGCTTCGGTAGGCAAGCGATAATGTTTACCCGTTTGCACACTTAACCACTCCGCATAAGCCACAGCATCATTCCAACTCACATGAATCACCGGACGATTACCACGTCCCCAATTTTCATCATCTGGCTTATCTCTACCTGTGGCTTCAGCAAATAGATCATATTCCGCAAAAGTCACCTCATAGCGACTGATAGCAAATTTTTTAAAACGCCCTGCGGGAATCCAAACCATCTGCGGACCCTTATGACCCTCTTTTAAGCTATCTTGAAACATTTTTTGAATGGAAGGCAGAGAAACCGCTATATCATCCTTATCAAACAAAGTTGTTACCGTCTCCATGCGTCCCAAATTCGACTTTAACAAAACAACAGACGACTGATTAGAACGCCAAAAATAAGTCCCCCCTTTTAAATAAACCACCAAACCATTCTGATTGCACCAAGAATCGGCAACCCATCGTTGTGAATCTTGATGAATCTCAGCCGATGAACCCACAGAATTACATCTAAATTGACTGATCAATTTGCCCTTTTCTAAAGGATGATCAATCTTGATTTCCAATAAGCCATCGTCATCCGCTTGAAAAACGATGGGATAAAATTTATCTCCATCGACAGAAAATGTCTCCGCTTTCCATATATGAAATAAAGGCAAAAATGCATAGACATCATCCTTGTTAAAGGAATCCGTTATAGAAGCCATGACAGGCAAGAGAGTTTTTGAAAGAGCGTCCAACCAGACCAACTGATTAAACGCCCAAGGTGGCGACTCCAACAAAACAGTCGCTGAATTAGAACGCCATGAATAAATCGTATCTCCTCCTCTCAGATAAACCACTAGATTTTTATTAGCGGGATCGCACCAAGCATCAGCCACCCATCTTTCTGCCTGTTGGTGAATCTCAACAAATGAAGGCAACTGCCCCTTGCATCTGAATTGACTGATGAGTTTACCCTTTTCAGAGAGATGGAAAATATCGACTTCCAGTACATCGGCTTGAAAAATGATGGGATAAAACTTATCCACATCGCCGCCGACTTTGAGATCGTCCAAGGCGAATAGCGTTGGGCTTAAAATCACCCCAACCAGTGTTATTAGTAATTTTGACATAGATTTATTTTTTAGTAGGAGTCCAAATTTTTTAGTAGGAGTCCAAGATTTATCTTGGTTCTTCCAAACGTTCAAGAATTAAACCATAAAAACTGTCATTATCTGATTGATAAAACCATCCTAAATGGGAGTAACAATTTGAACAAAGCGCAAAACGCCAGACAAAACCTGTAAACCATGTATATTCCAAGGTTGGATCACCTTGACTAATACACCCATTCGCGGATGAAAAACAGCCGATTTCATAACTAATCCCAATGGGATTGCTAAAAATATGATGGTATTGTCCATTGACTTCAATCTTTTTTTGAGATGAAGTGATAGGGTGCTGACAAACTTTACAAAGAATTTTCTCTTTTTCCGCCTCACTGCTATCTTGCCCTAACGCTTTTTCTATTTTTTCAATTTGCGTTTCACTTACTTTAAAACGCCAAAACCACCAAATCTGGCTTCAGTTATGTCTAAGGCGTAAGTTGCCTCAAGTGATATAACTTCTACCACTTTAGTTAGGAATCTAATCAATATATTTCTAGCACCATGTTGATCTCTATTCACAATTTTACCTTGGTAAGAAATTGAAGTTTTTCCACCTAAGTTTTTGATTATAGAGCCGTCCCACAATGTCTTGCTAGTGTATGCTTCGCATACATCTATCACAGTCTTTCCATACTTTTTAGCCATCCATTTCAAGGTCATCTTGAATTTATAATGAGCTAAACCTAACATTGCTCTTACAGTTTTCTTCCTAATAAATCTTTTTCGGTCTCCATTTTTCTGTGACATTTTCTTAGTTTCAAACGTCGGAAGTAAGATTACATCGTAATTTGAAACTAAGTCTAATGCCACTCGCTTATGTAAGTCACTAACTAAGTTTGATTGTCTCGCTCTAATCGATGCTATTAATTTATGAATATGCCAAAGACGATCTCTAACCCATTGTTTAGTACGATCTTCTTTATTTAACAAGTCTCTCTTAGACAAGCATTTATCTAAGAGTAACATCAATGGTACTAATTTATCTTTCACGAAAGCATCGCCATAAGCGATGGTTTCGTTTTCACTAAATGTCGTTTGAAATGTTCTTACTCCTGGATCGAGTGCAACTATAGATAAATTATCAGTTATCAATGGTTCAATGTCTTGTGTGTACTTGGTACATGCGAACCATTGTTGGTTTACATAGCTTACAACTACAGTCTTACCAATGGCTTCATCATATGGCGTTTCAACCCAATGACATTTTCCAAGTATTCTAGGAAAAATAGATTTCTTCGGTGACAACTTAGGTGCGATGAAATATTGTTTAGCATTGTTCCTAGACAGGAAACTCATAGAAGCGTGTTGTTTTTTTACACGTTTTTTTATAACGGCCTCACGTGTCTCACAGGCTTTTCGATATGCTGCCAATACGAGGTTAGAATTATATTTTACGTTATTTTCTTCACATTCACAGATACACCAACCACAAAGTTGTGATCTAAAATCGAAATGTGGTTTGAGTCCATTTATAAAGAAATAAATAGAAAGATTGTATGCTCGACGGAAGAGATTTAAGCTCTCAAACCAAAGTGCTTCGTTCTCAGGATAAATCCGTATTTTCTGGCTTGTTATGACACTTAAATCTTCTGGTTCTTCCAGAGTAGGAATTGACAACGATGGTAAACGACTATTTCGTATAGCATTACTCATTTTCAGCTTCTGTTTCCAAAAACTAGATTCTATCTCTTGATAGTTTTTTGAACTCAGTGATTCTAGCTGATACGGTTGCCACAAAATCGAGTGAATTTTTGTAGATATACGATTCCAGAAAGGTTTCTTTTCATCGTCAATCTTAGTTAAATCTGTTGGCAATATTAATGTTTGATCTCCAATCATAGTTTATAACTCATGTTATTTAGTAACAAACATTATTAAATAATAAATTGTCAAGAATTTGGACAATATTATAATATCAAGAAAAAATTAGTTTATCAACATTAATTATATATAAAACACTAAATGAAATCAATTAATTCTTATTATATTTTAATAATTTCGTGGTTTTTGTGTTTTTTCTAGACAGTGAGCTTTTGGAAAAAAAAATGTGGTAGGAAAGGTGAGTTTAAGAGCTTGTGCATAAAAAAAATTTATCAGGAGTGCAAGGTGTCAATGCCATATCGTATCGGGCAACCATAAAGGATTGCCCCTACAGGATACGTGATGGGTTTTCGTAGGGGCAATGCCCTAGTGGTTGCCCGATACAATATGGCATTGGTGCAAGGCGTACCTTGCACCGAAAATTGTCACGCCGTTAACTCAATATGCTTTTTAAGCTTTTTGATAGCATTATTTTCTATCTGACGTATCCGCTCAGCAGAGACTTTATAATGCAATGCCAAATCTTGCAAAGTGGTTTTTTCTTCACTCAGCCAACGCTTTTGCAGGATATCCAAACTACGCGCATCCAATTTTTCAAAGGCGCGGTGCAACTGTTTATGTCCCTGCGCCTTCCAATCATCCTGTTCTGCCAGCACAGCCGGATCATAACGATTGTCTTCTAAATAAGCCGCTGGTGCAAACGCCTCATCATCATTATCACTATCGCTAGGTGCATCAAAAGCAACATCTTGAGCACTCAAACGTTTTTCCATTTCTAAAACATCTTTATTGCTAACACCTAAATCCTTGGCAATATTTTCAACTTCCTCTGACAACAACCAACCTAAGCGTTTTTTCTTGCTGCGTAATTTAAAAAACAGTTTACGCTGCGCTTTAGTTGTGACCACTTTTACGATGCGCCAGTTGCGTAAAATAAATTCGTGAATCTCTGCACGTATCCAATGCACAGCAAATGACACTAAACGCACACCAACACTAGGATCAAATCGCTTAACAGCTTTCATCAAACCGATGTTGCCTTCTTGGATTAAATCGGCTTCAGGTAAACCATAACCACGATAGCCTTGGGCAATATACAAAACAAAACGTAAATGTGACATGACCAATTGCCGTGCCGCCTCTAGTGAGCCCTCATTTTGCAAACGCTCTGCCAACTCTCGTTCTTTGTCGGCATCTAACGTAGGAATCGTTTTAACAGTCTGTCTATAGCTTTCAACATCTTGACTCAAAACCGCAATTTCTGTGTTGAAATTTAAAGCTAATGCGTTTGACATTGTATTCCCCTATTTATGTAATAAATCTGCTTTTTAGCAGTCTCGCTTGGAGAGTGCTAATATATTGAGGGATTCTGATCCAAAAATCAAGTGCTTTCAAGATAAATCTTGGACTCCTATTTTTTGTAGTATAATTACATATTGCCATTTATGATAAGTGAAATAATTTAGGAGTGCATGACAAAATGAGACAAAGAAAAATGAAAGGAGTCGCTGCCATTTTACTTGCTTTAATCACATCGAGCTTGCTTTATATGCCGACTGCATATTCTCAAACCCTTGATGAGATGGCACGGCGGGCGGCACAAAAGTACAAAGTTGATGCCTCATTAGTCTGTGCCATCATTAATCAGGAAAGCCGTTGGAAGCAAAATGTCGTTTCCCATGCCGGTGCCATTGGGCTCATGCAAATCATGCCTGCCACAGGTAAAAAAGCTTGTGGGTTGGATAAAATAGAATTATATGATCCCTCCCAAAATGTTAACTGTGGTGTCTATTATTTTAGCGAACAGTTAAAGCGTTTTGGCTCTGCCAAATTTGCCTTGTGTGCCTATAACGCAGGACCCCACAGAGTCAAGAAGTATAAAGGTTGTCCTCCGTTTAAAGAAACGAGGAATTACCATCGTAAGATTTTGGCGGCTTGGAAGGGTAAAAAAACTTGTCCCCGTGGACTAAAAGCAAAGAAACCACCTAAAGTTGCCAAAAAAAATAATGCCCATCTTTCTGCAAAGGGAATCGCCGATTACCGATTTATAGAAGGTGATTTTGAACCACCAGAGTGGTGGACACTGGTTTATGAATCTCTTGATGTGGTATATGACGTAGAGATAGCTAAAACAGAACCAAAATCTGTTGGTCAACCTGCAACAACGGGAGCGCAAATAAAGACTTGGTTGAGTATTTTGGATGCGACTGTCGATGACATTTATAGAGATGAACGAAGATTGAAAGGGAGTGCGGCTATGCTGAGAAGTATTATCGAAGAGAACATCAGAAATGCTTGCCCCACTGATGGTTCACCCCAAGCGTCGAGCAAAGAGTCGAGCAAAAATACCAAGTTTTCCGCAAAAGGAATAGCCGATGAGCGATTTAGAGAAGGTGATTTTGAACCAGCAGAGTGGTGGACACTGGTTTGTGACTCTGTTGATGTGCTGTATGACCTAGAGATACTTAAAACAGAAATCGAAATGGTTGGTCAACCGGCAACAACGCCAGAACAAATAAAGACTTGGTTGAGTATTTTGGATGCGACTGTCGATGATATTTATCAGGAGGAACAAAGAGAGAAAGGGAGTGCTGCTATGGATAGAAGTCAAATCGAAGAAAACATCAGAAGGGCTTGTCCCGAAGGACGGTAGGACTAAGACACTTTGCCTCGCAAAAATGCCATATCGTGTCGGGCAACCATAAAGGATTGCCCCTACAGGATACGTGATGGGTTTTCGTAGGGGCAACACCCTAGTGCAGGAGGTAACAATTGCCAGCACCGTTAGCACCAATCAGGATATTCAAGTTATCCTATCCAATTCAAAAGGGGTTGCTATTTCGAGATTGCGATATCCTTTTGCCTGTATGGTTTTTAATCTTGGTTTGCTTTTCATTAAGATAGCTCGAACTATATTAAACTTTCAAAGAAATCCTATTTCTTTAAGAAATAGGATTTCTATAAATGTTAAAATACTTTCATCCTGAATACGCTCATCGAGCCAACACAAGTTGATTTTGGACGAGACGCCCAAGATAAATCTTGGACTCCAAAAAGCTCAGGAGTCCAAAATTTATTTTGGACGAGACGCCCAAGATAAATCTTGGACTCCAAAAAGCTCAGGAGTCCAAAATTTATTTTGGACGAGGCACCCAAGATAAATCTTGGACTCCAAAAAGCTCAGGAGTCCAAAATTTATTTTGGACGAGACGCCCAAGATAAATCTTGGACTCCAAAAAGCTCAGGAGTCCAAAATTTATTTTGGACGAGGCACCCAAGATAAATCTTGGACTCCAAAAAGCTCAGGAGTCCAAAATTTATTTTGGACGAGACGCCCAAGATAAATCTTGGACTCCTTAAAAAAAACTTGTGTCGGCTCGATGAGCGCTCTGCGTGGGAAACTTCGTTCCGATCATGCATGCCTCGACGCGTCGAATTAATTAATCAAACGTAATAATCCTCGACGAGGACAAATTACCCATCGACACAAACATCTCATTCATGCGGTTAACAAACGCTGCCGGATCCTCCAACTGCCCCCCTTCACTGAGCAAAGCCTGATCAAACAACATAAACACCCAATCATTAAAACGTGTCTCATCAGCCTCCTCCTTGAGCGCATTTACAATCGGATGTTGCGGATTGATTTCCATAATCGGCAGAGTACCGGGCACCATTTGTCCCGCAGACTTCAATAAACGCTCTAAACTGGCATCCATCGCCTGTTCATCTGCCACCAAACAAGCAGGTGATGTCGTTAAACGGTGCGTAATTCGCACATCTTTAACCTTATCGCCTAAAGTCGTCTTGATACCCTCCAGCACAGACTTCAAAGTATCAGAAGCATTTTCAGCCTCTTTTTTCTCATCCTCATCCTCTAAATCGCCTAAATCCAGATCACCCTTAGTCACCGATTGCAGCGGCTTACCCTCAAACTCGTTGAGGTGAGTGCCCAACCATTCATCGATTTGGTCAGACAACAAGATCACTTCGATGCCTTTTTTGCGGAAAATTTCTAGGTGCGGACTATTTTTCGCAGCCGAAAAACTGTCAGCAGTGACAAAATAAATCTTTTTCTGCCCCTCTTTCATACGCCCAACATAGTCTTCTAGCGAGACAGCCGGCGTGGCGTTATCATCATAGCTGCTTGAAAAACGCAACAATTTAGCAATACGATCCTTATTGCTCGCATCATCAATAACGCCCTCTTTGATAACCCTGCCAAATTCTTTCCAGAAAGTGGCATATTTATCGGGCTCATTTTTCGCCATATTTTCCAGCGTACCTAAGATTTTTTTCACCGTGCCAGAGCGAATCGTCTCAATTTTCCGGTTATGCTGCAAAATTTCCCGCGAAATATTCAAGGGCAAATCGTTACTATCAACAACTCCGCGAATAAAGCGCAAATAAGGCGGTAACAACTTTTCATTATCATCCATGATAAACACGCGCCGCACATACAATTTGATCCCTCGGTGGTTTGTGCGATCCCATAAATCAAACGGGGCACGGGCTGGAATAAATAGCAGCGTCGTATATTCATTTGTGCCCTCGACTTTGTTATGAAGATGCGCCAATGGCGCTTCAAAGTCATGGGCAACGTGTTTATAAAATTCAGTGTACTCCTCGTCGGTGATTTCGCCTTTCCCCCGCACCCATAATGCCGTTGCCGTATTCACCACCTCATCTTCAGGGGCTTTCTCCTCCTTATCCTTATCCTCCTCTGTCAGGACTTTCGGCATGACGATGGGCAAGGTAATATGATCCGAATATTTTTTGATGATGCTACGCAACTGATAATCTGATAAAAACTCATCTTCATCCGGGCGCAAATGCAAAATGACTTCTGTGCCATGCTGTTGCAGTTCAGTCGTTTCAACGGTATACTCACCATCACCTTTTGACTCCCACTTAACCCCATGCGAGGGCTCTAAGCCAGCACGACGAGTGGATAAAGTCACTTTATCAGCGACAATAAAGCAGGAATAAAAGCCAACCCCAAATTGTCCAATCAATTGGGTATCCTTAACATTATCACCCGTTAGAGATTTAAAAAATTCTTGAGTACCTGACTTGGCAATGGTACCGATATTCTCTATCACCTCTTCACGCGACATCCCGATACCATTGTCGCGCACCGTCACCGTGCGGGCATCTTTATCAAAATTAATCCAAATTTTTAAATCGGTATCCCCTTCATACAGGGCATCATCCGACAAAGCTTCAAAACGCAGCTTATCAGCGGCATCTGAGCCATTGGAAATCAGCTCACGCAGAAAAATTTCCTTGTTGCTATACAAGGAATGTATCATTAAATCAAGTAGTTGCGTTATTTCTGTTTGAAAACCTAGCGTTTCTGTATGTGCTTCAACACTCATTGAAGTTTCTCCTTGGCATAAAAATTGAAAGCTTAGATATAGGGGTATCATCGACAGTTTCAATAGGATATGAAGATTAAATAAATGAGAAAAACACATTTAATTTATATATTAGCTCAAGAGAAAAAAATGGGGAATTTCTTGATATTAGACATTATAAGGATTTAATATAAGTCTTTGATTTATTCACTTGGATGATAAAAATATGTTGTCATTAATCGAAAATTTAACATATCAAGATTTGTTATGGTTGTTAACCGTTGCTGCTGATTTATCTATAACGCTGGTGCTTTTCCGACTGTTTGGTAAAATGGGACTCTATACGATAGTAATACTCAACGTCATGTTGAGTAATTTTCAAGGTCCTAAACTCACCGTCATTTTTGGTATGCAAACCAGCTTAGGTGTTATATTATATTCCGGCATCTATTTTGCTACCGATTTACTCAGTGAAAAATACGGACGAAAAGAAGCGCAGCGTGCCGTCTTATTAGGCTTTGTTGCCAGCCTTATTCTGATCCTTGTGATCTATATTAGTTTACTATTTGAACCGTCACCACTAAATCTTGAATTTGCTCAGAAGATACACAATGCAATAGCCACAATATTTGAATTTACACCCCTGTTTATCCTTGGCTCCCTCTTTGCCTATCTCGTCTCACAAAGTGTTGACGTTTGGATATTTCATTACTTAAAGGAAAAAACCCAAGGTAAACATCTCTGGTTACGAAATAATCTCTCAACTCTCTTGTCTCAGGCACTTGATACTGTATTATATACGCTGGTGGTTTGGGCACCCGTTGTTGGTTTACAGACGGCACTTGGATTAGCAGGCGCAAAATATGTCTTTAAAGCGATCATTGCAGCTATTGATACGATTTTTATCTACTGGGCAAGAAATTGGGATGTGAGCGATCAAGATTGGAACACTCCACTACAAGAGAAATCTCAAAAGCTTGAATAATTGACATGAACAGTGCAATTGAATGGAATAGCCGTTACCAAAAAGCGACAGACATGCCCCCGCCCTGTGAGGTAGTCGCCGCTTATACGCATTTATTACCCACTACAGGCACCGCCTTAGATTTAGCCTGTGGTTTGGGAGCGAATGCGCTGTTACTCGCCCGTCATGGTTTGGAGACTTATGCTTGGGATTATGCTGAAACGGCGCTAGAGCGTTTACAAGCCAAGAGCGAACAAGTACACATTCATACCGAATTGCGTGATGTGGTAAATTCACCGCCCTCTGCTAATAGCTTTGATGTTATTGTGGTGTGTCATTTTTTAAACAGGCATTTAGTGCCATTTTTGACACAAGCACTCAAACCAAATGGATTAGTGTTTTATCAAACATTTACGCGCACCAGTGAGACGGGACCAAAAAATCCGGCCTTTCGCTTGGCAGAAAATGAATTATTGCGCTTGTTTGCCGACTTGCAGATAGTCGTTTATCATGAAGAGGGGGGCAACGAAGCCTTATTAATTGCAAGAAAACATTAACATTAAAAGATAAAAGATGGAAAATAAAGTTTATTTAATGCCGGGAAGAGGTGACAAACTCAATGAATTTCTCGGCAGTTCTCTTGTTGAGATGGGAATTGATGTCTATGGCAGGGAGATAGTATCTGATTTTGCCCGATTACACTTTCCACAACAAATTGAAATCATTAAAAATGATCTAAAAAACCAATTTTGGTATGAGCAATCGAACTTAATTGGCGACTCGTATGGTGCTTATTTGCTCCTACATGCTTTAGTAGAATTAGCCCCTTTTCCTGGTCGCATTTTATTATTTTCGCCCGTTCTTGGCAAAGCGATAGATAAAGAAAATCTATTGATATCAATCCCCCCACGCTCAAAAAAACTTTTGCAACTTGCTGAACAGAAAAAATTTCCAATGCCAAGCTATTTAGAAATCCACACAGGGGCTGAAGATAATGGTTGTGATCCTTTGCTTGCCAAGAAAATCTCTTCACTGAGCAGCAGCTCAAAAATTTATATTGTTGAGGGAGAGGGACATCGCTTAAACAATAACTATCTAAAGCAAGTACTACTCAATTTTTTGGGGTAGATTTTTGGGTAGGAGTCCAAGATTTATCTTGGACGATGAATATCGCCGACATGCACAGGAAAATCGCCTGTCAAACGATCCTGAAAAAAATGAGTTAAAGTACGACGTATCACTGGAAAAGCAAGATCATCCCAAGGAATTTCATTTTGACTAAAAAGTTGTACATCCAAACTTTCGATGCCGGGGGCAAAGCTTAAATCACGCAACTGGGCGCGAAACATCATATACACTTGACTAATATGGGGCAAACTGAGCACACTATATAAACTGAGTTGCTCCAGAGTTGCAGTCGCTTCTTCCCAAGTTTCGCGGACTGCCGCCTGCTCAAGCGTCTCATTATTTTCCATAAATCCAGCCGGCAATGTCCATAAACCATAGCGTGGCTCAATGGCGCGTTTACACAGGAGAATTTTGTCTTCCCAGACAGGCAGACAACCGGTGACGACTTTAGGATTTTGATAATGGATAGTGTGACAGTCTTCACACACAAAGCGTGGTAAATTATCCCCCTCTGGCACTTTACGCACTAAGTGTGCCGATCCACAATGGCTACAAAATTTCATAACGGGGGAAAAAGTCAACTATTTGTTTGAATTTAAAAGGAAAATGGCGCTCCCTAGGGGACTCGAACCCCTGTTTACGCCGTGAGAGGGCGGCGTCCTAGGCCACTAGACGAAGGGAGCTATCAGTTATCAGTTATCAGTAACAACAGATTTATCGGGTTGTCATTTTTGGAGCGCTATTAAAACATATTTTTACGCAAGATTCAAATTTATTTTTAATTTTTTTAATTTGTAGGGGCAATTCTTTATGGTTGCCCGATACAAATACCACGTTATCCTTGTCCTAAAATACCCAGTAAAATTGAAAAAACTTTGCCTGTATCTTCAGGTATGCGCTGACTATGTATGTCCTCATGCTCCGCCACTTGAGAGTGCCTGCCATTATCGCATATAATCATCTTGAGCGGAGCAGTTAGTTATCTATTATCATCCTAAAAAGGTAGTTTCAGGCACACCAAAAAATTTGGCAAAACCTTTGATTTGTTCTACTGTCATTTTGCGTTTATCATTTAAGATTTCAGAAGTGACATTTTGTGGGGCAATTTCAGATAAATCTTTTGGTTTAATCTCACGCTCCTGCATAAAAAATGCTAAGGCTTCACTGGGTTTAACACTCGGAATCTCCAGATGTTTTTGTTCATATTCATACACGCGATCTGTAATCATATGGGCAAATAATGCTGGTAAATCATCTTCTGTTTTGGCATAACCAAACAATTCATCTAATATTTTCATCCTATCTTCTAATTCAATATCTGAAGATATCGGGCTATAACAAGCCAGTAATAATTGGGTTAAATCTTCGGTTATGGGTTCAAATTGCAAAAATATTTTAGCTAAATCATTATGAAATATTCTGTTTGTTTTTGTATTGGTGTTGTGTAAATTCATAAGGATTTCTCTCTATTTTATCTGTTTTTTCCACCATTTGTCATATTCTGCATGAGAATAAACCGCTTTAATAAAGAAACAATGAGCTTTAGGACTTGCCCATACTACAATACGACATTGGTTTTTGTGGACATCAAAAATGTATATATCTAATGGCCCTTTTTGACTTTCTGGCTTAAGTTTATTTGCCGGGATACGGTCAACATTCCAACCACTGGTATTTTTCCATACATTTCTAATTTGCATAGCGGATTCAAAATGAATACTTTTATTGTTGAACGTATCTAACCAAAGTTTCAATCCGATTTTCCATTGAGGATGGGTGAGCATTGCTTCTGTAATGCGTTTTGCTGTAATGATTCGCATAAATGGTCAACACAAAATTAAATGTTATAACTGAAAGTAAGGATATACCTCTAGCACATTCAGGATGAAAAAACGCAGACATTTGATAAAACCGCGAAGTATTATCGGCACATCCAAAAGAATTTGTCAATAAAAAAATCAGCAATTCTATTTAGCTACGCTTACTTCGTTGCGGGAAATCGCAGAGCGAGTTCCCGAAACCAAAAATTCGCGCCCAGACATCGGGCTGCTAACGCACATTAAAAACCATCTCCTCCGGCGGCAAACACCTTTTATCATCGCAAGCCTGAAATTGGACTTTGACTGATAACGCCCCGGGCTTTTGCGAGAGCAATTTTCCACGCAAGCGCACTTTTCCCTGATAAAGTGCTAAAGTGCTTTGCTGAAATGATAGCCGGAGATAGTCGGGTTTTGGATAAAAAACTTGCCCCAGTTGTTCACCATCTAGGCGAGTGGCAATCAAATTTTTTTGGAGCGGTTGATGGGCGTTAATATGCCAGCCTTCACGCATATTGAGTTCTACCACAATCCAATTGTTCTCCAATTTTGCCATCGCCTTCACCGCACCACGCGCCCCATATCGTCGCATTCCAAGTTCGCCGTGGAGTAACTCATCTGCCGCCAGTAACATATAGGCATAACGGCTGGGGTATCTTGTAATCGCCTCAGAAAAAGCATTTAGGGTAGCATTGGCTTTGTCACCATAACCCGGTTCTCCCGTGCGAGTGGCTAACATGGCTAAAACGCGAACCGCCACAGCGTTGCCCGACGGAATCGCACTATCTGCGGGACTTTTGGGTCGAACAATTAGCAGCGTATTGTCTGCCCGATTCATAAAAAATCCAGTCTGCTCTTTATCCCAAAAATGTGTCAACATCCCTTCGACTATTTCTTTGGCTCTTTTTAGCCAAGCCCTTTCTCCGCTGGTATCATAAAGTGTGAGTAGTGCTTCAGCAAAATAAGCATAATCATTTTGATGAGCAGAAATCGAGGCATTGCCATGCAAATAGACGCGCCACAATTCTCCTTGTCCCTTTTTGAGTTTTGACCAAATCAAGTTTGCCGCAGTTTGCGCTGCCACTAAATAACGCGGCGCCTCTAAAATGTCTGCCGCCTGAGCCAGCGTCGTTATCATCATGCCATTCCAAGCCGTGATAATTTTATCATCACGCAAGGGCGGTTCGCGCTTATCTCTAGCACGGCGCAATTTTTTTCTAATCAATTCAACTTTTTTGTTCAATTCTGCCACTGGTATCGCGTGTTTTTTTGCATACTTTTCCAAG
Organism: Candidatus Thiomargarita nelsonii; assembly: GCA_000785145.2. GTDB lineage: Bacteria > Pseudomonadota > Gammaproteobacteria > Beggiatoales > Beggiatoaceae > Thiomargarita > Thiomargarita nelsonii_B. The sequence goes on along the minus strand of JSZA02000003.1, from coordinate 6,064 downwards.
GAAACTGGCAAAGAGAGGATATTTTTACCCTCAAAATTGCCAGCCTCAGTCACATCATAAAGGCTCAATGCTAATTGAGTCTCTTTTTTATTGAGTACAGCGCGTATCTGTGCTGGTGTCCAGAGAAAAAATAGCCCTTCTTCTCCTTCGCTATCAGCATCCGTTGCCGAATAAAATCCGCCTTGATCTGAAGTCATTTCTCGTAGCACATAATCCAATGTTTGTCTGGCAACAGTGGCGTAGATAGCTTTGCCCGTCAATTGATAAGCGATCACATAGGCGCGTGCGAGATGGGCTTGATTATAGAGCATTTTTTCAAAATGAGGCGTGAGCCAATGATCATCGGTGGCGTAGCGATGAAAGCCGCCGCCTATTTGGTCATAAATACCGCCTTGTGCCATTGCCATCAGAGTTTTTTCAGCCGCCGCCAGGGCTTGTTTGTTGCCACGCTGGGCGGATTCGAGTAGCAATAGGAGTAAATTTTCATTGGGAAATTTCGGCGCACTACTAAATCCCCCTAGAAAATCATCGTGTCTTGCTAAGATATTGATGATTGCTTGCTCGATAGCATTTTCGCCTACTTCACGCGCCTTGCCGCTGGCAGCGGTTAGTTGGCGCACGGCATTCGTAATATTGTTAGCTTGCGCGATGAGTTTGGGACGATCTTGTTGCCATAACTGGGCAACTTGTTTGAGCAAACTTGTGAATGTATCAGGTCTAAAATAAGTACCGCCCCAAAATGGTTTGCCATCGGGTGTCAAAAAACTGGACATCGGCCAACCGCCGTGCTTCGCTATCATCATCACCGCTGTCATATAAACTTTATCAACTTCAGGATGCCGTTCTCGATCCACTTTGATACAGACAAAATGTTCATTCATCAGGCGAGCGATGGCGATATTCTCAAAACTTTCCCGCTCCATGACGTGACACCAGTGACAAGTGGAATAGCCAATCGAGAGAAAAATTGGTTTATTTTCCCGACGGGCTTTTTCAAAGGCTTCATGTCCCCAAGCATACCAATCGACGGGATTATGTGCGTGTTGTAGGAGATAGGGGGAATTTTCTAAGATCAGCCGATTGGTGAATTTAGGTTGACCGTTGCTGAGTAGATGCTCAGTTCTGGGCTGATAATTTGGCCCTTTTGCAGCCAGCGCGGCGGATTTTTCATCACTTTGCGCGGCGGGTATGGTGAACAATAATATTATCAATAATATGGGCGATTTTTTCATGGGTTTTCGTGCTTATATGATAAGTTTAGCGTAGCGATCTTCGTTGCGGGAAATCCGCGTAATGAACTATACGAAGTCAGCGTAGCTAAACAACTGATAAGTTTCGGGAAATCCGCTCCGCTCCATTCCCGAAACAACTGATAAGTTTCGGGAAATCCGCTCCGCTCCATTCCCGAAACAACTGATAAGTTTCGAGAAATCCGCTCCGCTCCATTCCCGAAACAACTGATAAGTTTCGAGAAATCCGCTCCGCTCCATTCCCGAAACAACTGATAAGTTTCGGGAAATCCGCTCCGCTCCATTCCCGAAACAACTGATAATAGAGCCGTTGTTTCGGGAATGAGGCACGATTTCCCGAAACTTCATAATATCATTACATTATTTTTGTTTTGACTTATCCTTTCTTAAATATAATCCCTGTAGTTATCAGCAAGCCGTGCAAAATCCTCAAGTCTCAACGTCTCAGCACGCGCCATTGGATCAATACCTGCCGCTTCTATATCCTTAGCATCAAATACTTTTTTCAAAGTATTACGTAACATCTTACGCCGCTGCGAAAAAGCCAATGCCACAATCTTCGCAAAATGTTCTCGATTCTTCACCAAAACGGGCGGACTCAAAAAAGGCCTCAATTGCACAACACTCGATTCCACTTTCGGCGGCGGATAAAAAGCTGCTGGGCTGACATCAAATAATTTTTCTATCTGACAATAATATTGCAACATCACAGACAAACGTCCATAATCATGCGTGCAGGGAACCGCAATCATACGATCAACGACTTCTTTTTGCAGCATAAAAGTCATCTCTTCAATGTTGCTGGCATAATTAAGCAAATGAAACAATAAAGGGGTGGAAATATTATAGGGCAAATTACCGACTATCCGCCGTTTATCTATCAACAAAGTTTTAAAATCAAATTTTAAAGCATCAGCATTATAAATGCGTAAATTTTGATTTTTGGCGGTTTTTTTTAGCCACTCAATCAAATCACGATCAAGTTCTATAACATCTAATTGACAACCCGATTCAAGCAACGGTAGCGTCAAAGCACCCTTGCCAGGGCCAATTTCGACCAAATGTTCCTGCGGATGCGGCGCAATAGCGGCAACAATGTCTTGAATGATCTGAGTATCATGGAGAAAATGTTGACCAAATCGTTTACGGTGAATTTTCATGAATTTTAATGTAAGTCCAAGATAAATATTGGACTCCTTTCAAAACTTATCTCCGTTCAACTTCTTGAACAATTTCCTTCATCCTTGGATTTTCAATCAATTTCATAAACAAAGGATTAGAAAGAAGCGCATTCACATCTCCAGAAGTCACCGCCCTCATCACCTCTGGATTTTGCAAAGCCGCCTGAAAATCAGGATCATCCTGCAAAGACATGATCGTATTCATCATATCAGGGCTACTCATGATCAGATTTTGCAGCCCTTGCAAGTCGCCGAAAGAAGCGTTTGAGTCACGCGAACCTGAATCAATTGAGCGCACTTTTGAATCCTCAATTTTGAGGAGACCAAGGTGATTTGATTTGATGGTATAAATCCCATTACTAAATGAAACAATTTCGCCAGTAATGACGCTACCATCAGTCAGTTCAATCTGTCGCGCTGGACCGGCAAAAACGCCAGTGTACCAAAACATTAATAATATAAAAAAATAACTCGTTATCAATTTCATCATTTTTCCTACCTTATTTTTTTTTCTAGTTATCCAGATAACTTATCGCTCAAACCTCCGATGTTTAGCTTCGCTGACCAGAGGAGCGGGAAATCCGCGCAGCGAAATTCCCGAAACAACAAATTATATTAAAATAAAAATACTATAAAATCTATAGTATTTCAAAAAATAGGAGTCCAAGATTTATCTTGGCTGTCCCAAGATAAATCTTGGACTCCTAGCAAAATCTTTATCTGAAAAGCTATAGGATAAAAATCGAATATTTTTCACGACTATGTCACAACATAAGGAGAAACCAATGCGCCTACTTCGCGGCGATGAACATAGCAACTATGGATTAGAGCATCATGGGCTATCCAACCTAAATAACATCTATTGGAATTTAAACACACCTGCCCTCTATGAGCAAGCGATCCGGCGGCATGAAGCTATTCTAGGCCACATGGGACCACTGGTAGTCCGCACTGCACATCACACAGGCCGCTCGCCTAATGATAAATTTATTGTTCAAGAATCCAGTACGGAAAAGGACATTTGGTGGGGCAAAATCAACCGCCCCATTATGCCTGAAAGCTTTGATGCTCTCCACCGCCTGATGGGCTTACATCTACAAGCCCAGAATGTTTATGTACAAGACTGCTTTGTGGGTGCGTCTCCCAAACATCGTCTGCCAATTCGCATTATCACTCAAAATGCTTGGCACAGCTTGTTTGCCCACAACATGTTCATTCAAGCAACGCCTGAAGAATTGCTCAATCATGTCCCTGAATTTACGGTGATTGATGCACCAAAATGCCACGCCAATCCAGCGCAGCATGGGACAAATTCGGAGACTTTTATTATTGTCAACTTTGCCAAAAAGTTGGTACTGATCGGTGGCAGCAGCTATGGGGGAGAAATCAAAAAGTCGATTTTTAGCGTGATGAACTACCTGATGCCACAAAAAGATGTACTACCCATGCACTGCTCAGCCAATATTGGTCGTGATGGTAATACTGCTCTGTTTTTTGGGCTGAGTGGTACAGGAAAAACCACGCTTTCTGCTGATGCCTCTAAAACCCTGATCGGGGACGACGAACACGGCTGGGATGAAGACGGCATTTTTAACTTTGAAGGTGGCTGCTATGCCAAACTCATTAAGCTCTCCCCAGAGGCAGAGCCAGAAATTTTTGAGACAACACGCCGCTTTGGTACAATATTAGAAAACGTCGCACTAGATGCCAGCACTCGCCGTGTTGACTTAATGGATGCCACATTTACAGAAAATACACGCGGCTCCTATCCCATTTCCTATATACCCAATGCAACTCGCACCGGAATGGGCGCACACCCCACAAATGTGATATTCCTCTCTGCCGACGCTTTTGGCGTACTCCCCCCCATTGCTAAACTGACTAAGGCGCAGGCAATGTACCATTTCTTGTCTGGTTATACTGCCAAAGTGGCGGGTACAGAAAGAGGTGTCACTGAACCACAGCCCAATTTCAGCGCCTGTTATGGTGCCCCGTTTATGCCACGGCATCCAGAACGCTATGCCGAATTATTAGGCAATAAACTGGACACTCATAACGCTGACACTTGGCTGATCAATACTGGCTGGAGTGGCGGACCCTACGGCGTTGGAAAACGGATTAAAATTGCCCACACCCGTGCAATGGTCAATGCGGTATTGGATGGCGCATTAAAGGATGTACCGCTGGAGACGGAGCCATTTTTTGGATTGCAAATACCAAAACATTGCCCCGGTGTCCCAGACGAAATATTGAACACTCGCAATACTTGGCCCAATCCTGCGGACTATGACGCTCAGGCTCAAAAACTTGCGGGGATGTTTGCTAATAACTTTAAACAGTACGCTGAGCAAACTACGCCAGAAATATTGGCAGCTGGTCCATCAGCTTAACACTTTTGCTAGTCATGTAGGGTGGGTAGAGCGATAGCGAAACCCACCAACTCGACGAAAATGGTGGGTTGGGCGTCCCGCCACTTCGTATCGCTTACGCTCTACCCACCCTACAGTACTAGATTATTGGGAACCGTAACTCTGCTCAAACCACATCCGCACTGTTCCAAAACCCATCGCTCGCTTTTGCCCCCCGCCCGCCAGTGACAAGGTCAACAACCAAGGCAAAGCCGCTTTTAAATCTCCCGCTAATTCTGCTAAACCCACAAAACCTTCTAATGACATTATTTTTTGAGTAAGACGTGAATAACGTTCCCCTATTTCCAGTGGTGACAAATGTGAGCGCACAACAACAAGTGCTTCAGCCGCCTCCCAAGCCACATCCCTCGCATCCCGTGCCAAACTATGTCGCGCCTTAGCATCCAAGCTCTCTCCCAAATCACGATCCTCCATATCCCACGCCGCCAATTCGTAAGCCACATTACCCAACATTTCAACGATAGGTAAGTTTTGACTCGTATGAAACCGACGTTTTTTACCCTCACCCGCTTTTTTTCCATGCAAAAAAGGCGTTTGAAATTCCAACAAAACCGATTGCAGTGACGGCAAATGTGCAATACGCTCTGCTAAAGTCAAAATATCGCCCGTTTCAATTTTTGTCACACTAAATCGCACTTGTCCATTTTGGCTATTTAACCCCAATTCTCCCATTTTACTCAACGTATCCTTTACAGCATTCTGAGCGGATATCGCATGTCGCCCCCAAAGCGTTACCTCCATAGTGAAAATATCGACGGGCTCTGTACCCTCTAACTCCATAGATCGTAACAAAACAGGACGTGCAAAATTTTTATGGTGTACTTGAGAATAAGGCTTATACAACCAAGGCAAGACACATTCAGTGGGTTTATGACAACGAGGTGCATTCCCAGCGGCTTGCAAAGTATTACATACCTTAACTCCCCTATTAGTACAAACTGTCGGCCACAATGCCGTACCAAAGGTACCCGCTAAAGTTGTCCCCGGCGTACTCCCCTGGCGTGGTGGCAAAAAAAGTGGCTGCTCAGTCACACAAGATGCGAACATTTTTTGGACGGGTAACTCTAAAGGATGATTTAATGGATCATAATTTAACATATAATTATCTATATTCTTATTGGATTGTTCGAAATTTATTTTGGACGAGGCGCCCAAGATAGGAGTCCAAAATTTATTTTGGACGAGGCGCCCAAGATAGGAGTCC
>JSZA02000392.1 GCA_000785145.2 Candidatus Thiomargarita nelsonii | reverse complement strand
AGATTATAGTATTGAAGATAACCCAGAACGAATTATTGGTATATTGTCATCAATGATGGAACAAAAAGCCTAACCTTATTGGTGTGCATAATGATCACTTCCCGTTTTCAGAATTGATGAAGCGGGGGCATATTGAACTGTCTAAGGCGGCTGTGACTGTCGGGCGGGGCTTTGGCTGTCTCGCTCGGTGGAGCATATTAATTTTACTCTGACCCCAATTATTTGCAATTTTGCTGCGCTCCGTTGCCGCAGGTGAGCTTGGTCGTTAGGTTAAAAAAATGATGATAAAACTTGAACAACCACATATTTTATTTGGTTTTTTTCTTGCCTTTTTAGGAACTGCTTTGTTCTCATTTAAGTCTATCTTTATCAAGTTAGCTTATGCACAAGGGCTTGAAAATATATCTGCTGGCTTAGAGAGATTAACCTTATTTACTTACCCTGTTTTTGTTTCCATTTTAGGTGCTTTATTTTTTAATACACCATTAAATAAAAAAATTATTATTACATTATTTTTGACTTATTCAGTTATTGTAGGGTGGGTAGAGCGATAGCGATACCCACCCTACAATTCAACATTTAACCCATCCTACGCTCGCTTGATGGCGAATTACATATGGGTGAATGCGGCTCCAGACAAGAACGGCGAAAACGATGAGCCTGGCGTGTTCCAGATCCGCACACAGTTATATTTCTGAGTTGCCTCAGATATTCATGAAAGATTTTCCTGCAAGGTTATTGATATATGCACAACGAAAACACAGATAATGCAAAGCTTCTTGCGCCAGATGGAGAGAACTCGCTAGACAGGCATGAAAAACCATCTGCTGACGATGTTGTTCAACATGAAAAGACAAAAACAAATAAAAAACCTAAAAAACGCAGTCAACACAAAAAAGAAGACAGAAAAGACGGGAAAATAGTTGGTTCGGCCAAAGGCATCGAGACCATGTTTCGAAATGCCTACCGTGCAGAATTGGACCTAATTGCCCTCGCTGCCATGAAAGCAAATATAATGATCTCCCTCAATGGATTCATCGTCTCGGCCTTGATGATTTCTGGCGGTTTTATCTATGCTTCCTCACCTCTATTTTTAGCGCCGGCAACAATGTTTCTGTTTACGTCGGCAGCCTCCATTTATTTCGCGCTGCTCGCCGCATCACCTGAGATGATCGGTATGCATACCGGTGTCATCAACTGGTTCCGGGATGTCATAAAAAGGAAAGCGACTATAGGAGATTTCAAGGCTTACGTCAAGCCTGATAACCGTTTCATCAACGGGGAATCGAACCTCCTGATCTATGAGGATAGAGTCAAGCTTTCCAAAGAAGACTATTGGAAACTGATGCGCGAATTATTGAACGATCAGGAAGATGTCTACGCGAAAATGAGCGACCAGCTTTATTGGCTTGGCCTGATGGCCAGCAAGAAGTTTAGAATGCTGCGAGCATCATATAACATTTTTCGCTGGGGTTTGATCTTATCCGTCCTGGTTTTTATAGGCATTAAGTCTATCATGTTTTTAATGCCCGTTACTGATGATGCAATCATTCATCTGCGAAATATGGGGATATCTCAGTTCGAGGATATCTACGAGCCTTCGGCTGTCCAGCAACTTCAGGACGGCAGATTGTTGATTGTTGAAGATGAACCGTCCAGGGCCTTGAGTATTGTAGAATTTCGTCAGGACGGCAGCCTCTCCGAGGATGCGTCTCTCGACAACCGCCTGCTTAGGTCATTTCATCGCAAGTTAAATGACCTTGAAGGTTTGGCTATGAGCGCCGATGGGTACGTCTATGCGATCACTTCGCACTCCAGAACCAAAAAGGGGAAGCGTAAGCAGGAGCGAGAACAACTTCTGCGATTTAAGATTAGAGGGCATGATCTCATTGAGAGTGATGTGTACGTAGGGTTGACAGAACAATTGAAAAAATCAGGCGTTTTGGAGAACGCCTTAAAGAACAGTGTCAATAAAAACGTCAGTTTGCAGGCGATAAATATCGAAGCATTCAATTTCGACAAGGAAGGAGAAAAGCTGCTCCTGGGTTTCAGGGAGCCACTGATAGACGGCAAGTCGATGATTGTTGTAGTTGAGAATACAGTCGGCATTTTTAAACGTGGTGAGCAGCCTAAATTCTCAGAAGACGTAATTCTACTTAACCTCCACGGAGGAGGAATTCGTTCGTTGGATTATGATCCCGTTTTAGATGTTTATTTGATGGTCAATGAAGCAAGGGGCGAAGATGGTAAAAACCATTCCCAGCTATGGTCCTGGACAGGAGAGATTGACGAAGAACCTAAGCGAATAGAACTGCCAAGTATGATTAGCTTGAAAAATGTGGAATCGATCGCTCCATTAGTAATCAATGGAGAGTCACGACTTCTCATTGTCAGTGATGACGGCAATGTCAAAAAGAAACGTCCGGCCAAATATATTCTGCTGGAATACGATCAACTCTCAAGCGAGTAGAAGTTTTTTGGCGACCGCTTTGGTGCGTCCGCTGCCCGGCTGTACATAAGCGAAGGATAGGCAATTCAATGACACTTTTCAATCTATAAGCAAGAAATTGTACTATTTTGATGCTTCCGATCAGGTAAGGGTGGGAATGGAAAATTAGAAAAAGTCAGAAAAAGTGAGTCAAAGGACTGAAAATATGCTGTTTGGGACGAATTCCCCCTATTTTTTTGATACGTGAAAACTCCTACTCGCAAATTCAGGGAATAATTGGGGTCAGAGTAAAATTAATACGCTATCACAATACCTATCAAAAACACGTATTTTTGCGGCTAAAGTTTTTTGAATAAAAATTTTAGCCGCAAACAGCAAGCGTAACTTATGTTAAAATATCAGGTCAAATATTTAGAAAAACTGATATAACAATAGCCCATGCAATTGCCGGGTTGCCGAGTGCCACCAAAGCTAAAGAGTTACATTATTTATCAAAACCTATAGATTATTTTGATGAGCTACTGCGTGACTCCTGCACAAAAGTCACCGAGCATCAATGTTTTGATCGTCCGCTCACACAAAAGCCCTCGCCCAATACGATTGAGCCAAGTCGTTTTTTCATAAGCCGCCACCAGTTGGCGCTCAAAACCCATTTGACTTATCACCTCAACAATCGCTCAATCTGATTAAGCAAATAAAAAGGCAAATTAATCAAATCAAACTCACGTTCTATCTTATTTTGTCTGGCAATTAGCCGTTCAACCAAAGGTTTGCCGGAACTTATTCGGATACCTCGTTGGGCTTGTTTCTTAATCACATAAGAATGCAAAGACTTAATACTACCGTTACTGCCGGATTTGACTTCCACCGGAATAATCTCATTATCTTGTACATAGAGATAATCTATTTCAGCTTGCCCTTCTGATTTTGGAGGATGCCAATAATACAATTCTGGATTTATATAAGTTGCTTTACTATACAATAATTGTTGTCCCACCCATTGCTCCGCCAACTCACCTTTGCCGGCTAATTCTAGTTTAGCCTCCATCATGCTTTGTGCCGGAATACCTCTAGCAGCTAACAACAAACCAACATCAATAAATAAAAACTTACTAATTCTAATCTTGGTTTCCGCTCCCAAAGGAACAGCATTAGCGTATGAATGCAACACCCGGTAAAATAATCGTGCCGCAATAAAACGTTCAATGGCTAAATTCAATTGGCGATTATCGCCACTACTCATATGTGCTAACTCTTGAGCCTGTTTATGAGAAAATTGTCGTCCAATTTGCCCCAAAATACCATTAAAAAAACCATTTAGCAAAGTCGCTTTTTGTGAGCCGCTATATTTAGCAAAATCATCACGAAAAGTGAATAAGGTTGCTGATTTGTTTAATCAAATATAGGAGTCCAAGATTTATCTTGGACGTCCAAGATAAATCTTGGACTCCTACCATCATTCTTTATGCGAAAGTTTACTTATTTATTAGCATAGCGATGTCCAATTTCCCCACCAGGCAAGCGTTCACCATTGGGAACGAAATAACTCAATGAACTTTGGACGATCTCACCGATGATATCTAGCGTACCGGGCTGTGTAGCCCCCGCATAAAAGGTATATTTCCCATTGGGAAGTCCATTGGGTAAGTCAATCCGAAAAACCTCTTTTGAACCATTTGCCCCTTGCCCCTGTGCATACGGTGTCAAGTCAGCGACAAATCCTGATGAAGTTAAAAAGTAGAGCGTCTCATCAGCAGGCAGAGAGACAACGATATAAACATCCGCTTGACCAGACCAATTTTCATCCAGTGTCACTGCCAAGGTGTCGCCAGGCAAAAACCGGGACTTATTCAATGACAGCCCAGTTGCCCAGCTTGTCGAAACCGCACTCATTAATAAAACTATTGAAATACAACGCTTTATATATTTCATCCTTTTATACTCCTCTAGTAAAGATCTGAAAAACATATTAAACTGAGAAAAATTATACTTTGTCAAATAACGCATTTTACATGCCAGCAGAATGGCATCCCCATCAGCACTGTTGGATGGCATGGCCTTGTCGTCCCCAAAGTTGG
>JSZA02000287.1 GCA_000785145.2 Candidatus Thiomargarita nelsonii | reverse complement strand
AAAACATTATTCATAAAGATATTAATCCCTCAAATATCGTTTTTAACCCTAACACCGGTGTACTCAAAATCATCGACTTTGGGATTTCCACCCAATTATCACGGCAACTGATGGTCCTCAACGTGTTAGAAGGCACACTCCTGTACATGTCCCCTGAACAAACAGGGCGGATGAATCGCACCTTGGATTATCGCACCGATTTTTACTCATTGGGGGCAACATTTTATCAATTATTCACCGGTGTTGTGCCTTTTGACACAAACGATCCGATAGAACTCGTCCATTGTCACCTTGCCAAACAAGCACTGCCCCCGATCCAAATCAATCCCGACATACCAAGGGTTATTTCTGACATCATTATGAAATTGTTGGAAAAAACGCCAGAAGACCGCTATCAAAGTGCTTGGGGGCTCAAAGCCGATTTAGAAAATTGTCTCAATCACAGCGGGGAAATTTTCCCACTCGCCCGTTTTGATATATCTGACCGATTTCAAATTCCACAAAAACTCTATGGACGCGAACACGAAATAGAAACCCTACTTGCCGCCTTTGAGCGCGTTACCAAGGGCAAAGCAGAAATGATGCTCGTTGCCGGCTATTCAGGCATTGGTAAATCCGTTTTGGTCAAAGAAATTTATAAATCACTAACAATAAAAAACGGCTATTTTATCACCGGTAAATTTGACCAATTTCAAAGGAATATACCTTACAGTGCTATCGTCAAAGCCTTTGGAGAGTTAGTACGACAACTACTCACCGAAAGCGAAGCCCAATTATCCAAATGGAAAGAACAACTCTTAACCGCCCTTGGACCGAATGGACAAATCATTATTGATGTCATTCCCGAAATCGAACTCATTATTGGACAGCAAGCGCCTATCCCCACCTTGGGTCCAACAGAGTCCAAAAACCGTTTTAACATTGTTTTTCAAAACTTTATGCGAGTGTTTTGCCAACCAGCGCATCCCTTGGTCATTTTTTTGGATGACTTACAATGGGTGGACTCAGCAAGCCTTAAATTAGTAGAGCGGGTGATGACAGATAAGAAGACAAGTTCATTGTTTCTAATAGGCGCCTATCGAGATAATGAAGTCAATCCCGCTCATCCCTTGATGATGACACTTGATAGCTTGGGCAACGTCACTATTAACCAAATCACCTTAAAGCCTTTGGCTTTTGAACATATCCAGCAACTGCTCGCCGACAGTTTGCATCGTGGAGCGGTGGGATCGTTGACGGACTTAGTGATGCGTAAAACCCAGGGCAATCCGTTTTTTGTCAATCAATTTCTCCACACCCTTTATGAAGAAAATTTATTAAGTTTTATGCCTGATTATGGTTGGCAATGGGATATTGCCCAAATTGAGGCAATCGACATCACCGATAATGTGGTGGACTTAATGATTGGCAAATTGAAAAAATTGCCAGAATCCGCACAGCACGTTTTACGTTTAGCTGCCTGTATAGGCAACCATTTCGATTTGGACACTCTATCGCTTATCCATGAAAAATCCGCCTCTGAAACCTTCCAAAACCTTATGCCCGTCATGATGGAAGGGCTCATATTGCTCACTGCCGATAGCGGAGATGACCTTAAAATTCGCCAATTCCAATTTTTACATGATCGCGTACAACAAGCGGCTTATGCCTTGATTGATGATGAGCATAAAAAAGCAGTACATTTGAAAATTGGCCGACTCTTGTTAGCTAATATAGTTGTTCAGAAAAGTTTTTTCGTTGTTTCGGGAATTTCGCTGCGCGGATTTCCCGAAACAACTTTTCTAGACAACTATACGCCTGTTGAAAAAGTCTTTGAGATTGTCGATCAACTGAATATCGGGAGTGAATTGATCCAAGCGTCTGAAGAACGAGAACAATTAGCCCAATTAAATCTCGCCGCTGGTATAAAAGCCAAATCGTCAGCCGCTTACAGTGCAGCCCTTAATTATCTGAATAAGGGGATAGGGCTGCTCAAAAAAAAAATAAAAGATGAACTCACACTCAAATTACATTTAGAAGCCGCAGAAGCTGCCTACTTAAATGGTCAATTTGATGACATGGAACAATCAGCCAATCTCGTTTTACAACAAAAAGCCGCTACTCTGTTGGATCAAATAAAAATCTATGAAATCAAAATCCAAGCTTATATGGCACAAAACAGAATGCTTGATGCCATTGAGACGGCACGATTGGCCTTGAAATTATTAGGGATTAAAATCCCTAAAAAGCCCAATCTATTACAAATTCTATTTAGCTTACTCAAAACGCGGCTTTCTCTCGCCACCAAACGTAACTTGATTAATCTGCCTGAAACTTCAGAACCGAAAAATTCAGCCGCTATGCGGATTCTTCTCTACTCTATTTCATCGGTTTATTTAGCTTATCCAAAATTGTTACCGATATTAATGTCGAAACAGATCGATTTATCACTGAAATATGGTCATTTTAGTGTATCGGCTGGTGCTTATGGGGCTTACGGTATCATTCTTTGTGGCGTGTTAGGTGATATCAAAATGGGTGAAAAGTTGGCTAAACTCGCATTGGATTTGTTGGAAAAATCACCCACTCAAGCGATTCAAGGCAGAACCATCTATTATATAAATAGTTGTGTCAACCATTGGACTCAACATCTCAAACACTCATTAAATCCTTTACAGGAATCCTACAAACGATGCTTAGAAACCGGTGACTTAGAATACGCCTCTTATGCACTGCTTATCTATTGCTGCAATGCCTTTTATATGGGTCGTGAATTCACGCTACTTGAGCCAGAGGTGGCTTCTTACAATGAATCTATGCAAGCTTTAAAGCAAACGACGCCTCTACATTACAATCAAATTCTTCATCAATCACTTTTAAATTTGATGGCAGAAAATGTATCATGTCGCTTAGTGGGTGACGCTTACAATGAAGAGGAAATGTTGCCTCATCACCTTAAAAAGGGAGATAGAGGGGCCATTTTTATTTTATATTTTCAAAAGGCACTTCTCTGTTACCTGTTTCAAAATTACCCAAAATCTGTCGAATATGCTGAAAAATCAGAAGAATATATAGATGGCGTTACCGCATTAATTGTAGTGCCCGTTTTCCATTTTTATGATTCCCTAGCAAGACTGGCGGTATTTTCAGATTCTCCTCAGGCAGAGCAAACACGCATTCTCAAAAAAGTGGCGGCTAATCAGAAAAAGCTCAAAAAATGGGCACATCATGCCCCGATGAATCATCAACACAAATTTTATTTGGTTGAAGCAGAACGCGCTCGTGTATTGGGTAAAGAGGCGAGAGACTATTATAATAAAGCCATTGCCTTTGCCCAAGAAAATGAATATCTTAACGAAGAAGCCTTAGCGCATGAATTAGCGGGTCAATTTTATATGGCGAAAGGCTTACCCAAGATTGCACAAGTCTATTTGCGTGATGCACACTATGCTTACAAAAAATGGGGCGCCAAAGCTAAAGTGCTGGATTTAGAGAAAAGATATCCGCAATTTTTTAGTCAGAAAGCATCCAATATGGGAACCATCCACTCAGTGGTTTCAACTTCGACTCAAAAAACATCCGATTGGTTGGATTTAAACAGCGTGATGAAAGCCTCTCAAACTTTGTCTGGGGAGATTGTACTCAACAAGCTGTTAGAAAAAATGATGCACATCGTCATTGAAAACGCAGGGGCTGAGAAAGGTTTTTTGTTATTGCCTCAACAAGATAAGTGGTTTATCGAAGCCCAAGGGCAAGCCAATAGCACTGAGGTTAAAATATTACAATCTCTTACGGTTGAAACAAGTGAGCAAGCCCCAACAAATATCATTCAGTATGTCGCTCGCACACGGGAAAATGTGGTTTTGCACGATGCCACACAAGAGGGCACATACCAGCGCGAACCGTATATCATCAAACAGCGCCCCAAATCCATCTTATGTGCGCCGCTGCTCAATCAAGGGCAACTGACTGGCATTTTGTATTTAGAAAATAATTTGACGACGGGGGCTTTTACTGATGAGAGATTGGAAATGTTGAATGTGCTCTCGTCACAACTCGCCATTTCCATTGAAAATTCCATATTGTATAATAATTTAGAAAAAAAGGTGGCGGAGCGTACTCAAGAACTGTCCGATGCCCTTGAACATCTCAAAGCCACTCAAGCCCAATTGGTTGAATCCGAAAAAATGGCCTCACTAGGTGGATTAGTCGCTGGGATAGCACATGAAATCAATACACCTCTTGGAGTGTGTGTGACGGTGGGCTCTACTTTGGCGGCTCAAATAGAAAAAACGGCGACGGCTTATGATAATAAGCAACTCAAGGGTTCAGCTTTAAAAGCCTATTTTGAGTCTGCACTCCGTGGTAGCCGTCTTATCCTAAACAATTTAGAGCGGGCGGCTGAATTGGTACAAAGTTTTAAACAAGTCGCGGTTGATCAAACCCACTTAGACAAACGTACTTTTGCGGTGAAAAAATATATTGAAGGCACATTAATCAATCTCACGCCGCATCTGAAAAAGACGCAACATCAAGTGACGATCAACGGAGA
>JSZA02000285.1 GCA_000785145.2 Candidatus Thiomargarita nelsonii | reverse complement strand
AATGGTGGGTTGCGCGGGCAACCACAAGGGATTGCCCCTACCCACCCTACAATATTTCGGTACGATATGGCATTGGTGCGTAGGACGCACCCTACACTCGCTCGAAACTTCGTTACCGGAACGTTCATTTTTTATTCAAAGTCTCATTAGTCAAACGACAATCGTGTGCTACAATTGATTTAACCATTCAAAAGAGTCTCAGTCACTAACGATGATGTGTTCACTTGATTTACGAAAGGAGACATTAAGTCAGTCATCAAAGAAAAATGGATAGGTTTATGTTCGTAGGGGCAATCCTTTATGGTTGCCCTGTCAATTAAGACTAACAATGAACAACAAAACCAGACGAACCCGCCTCACGGTGATTTTGAGTACTGCTTTGATGCTGTTTCTAACCCCAGTGGGATATGCAGTGGGCTTTGAGTTTGAAGAATTTCAGTCTATTCCTACTCATGGGGCTACTGATTGGGAATTTTTTACGATTGGCTCTGATCATTATTTAGCGTTGGCTAACCTCCCAACTATGACAATACCTATTGGCTCAAGTTTGGGCTGACTAGCTGGGAGCCTGTTCAAATGGAATTGCAGAATTTTGGGGAGATTGGAGCGGAATAACAAATTATCCTCTTTGTCTGATGTACGGGGTTTGTCATTCCTAAGACGGAATGGCAAACCATGGACAATGAGTGCGTAACATCAGTTATTAATACCAATCAAATCTGTTAAATGACTACCAAGCATGGCTTGCCGAACAAGCTGTGAATACTTGGCAGGTTTTATAAAGAGGGGCGATATTCCTTTAACTTGAACTTTGTGTGAGCAAAATTTTCTCCAGAACTCTAATTTTTTGTTCAATGTCTCATACTACGAAGAAATCTAAAAATGCTCAAAAAAATTAAAATCAGCTCTTTTAAATCCATTGTGAATCAAGAAATTTCCTTGGGCATGATGAATGTATTTATTGGTGCCAATGGCAGTGGTAAAAGTAATTTTCTTGAAGCCATCGGCGTACTCTCGGCGGCAGCCGCTGGTCGGGTGGATGATGAAGCCTTGCAAAGACGTGGTATTCGCCTTGGTACACCCAGACTATATAAGTCAGCCTTTGAAGAAAAAATACCGCCTCATATTTTTTTTGAAGCTTTAACGGATACCGCCAAATATTCCGTCTCATTAAACAATCCTTTAGAAAACCCAAAACCGGCTTGGCAATATCAAACTGAAGAATTGGTTAGCAATCAAGAATCCATAGTCAATAGGGGGCCTCATCGTGACATAAAGAATAAAGAACAAGGACTTGCCGCTTTAAAACTGGTCGAAGCCGATGAAAATTCTCCCGACGCTGTATTAATTAACCTCTTACGCAATTATGCAGTATATACACCAAATACACCCGTATTACGAGGCATTATTCCTGATCAACAAACCCGAGAACCCGTTGGGCTTTCCGGCGGACGACTTGCCGAAGGGCTTAAAGATTTACAAAGCCTAGTTTCCAAAAACGAATTGATTGAAGATGCTTTTGATGAGATTCTGGCTCTGATTGACTGGATTAATGATTTTGATACCACATCAAATGTCAACGCCATGCTCTCTCCATCTATTGCGAGACCCAAAAATGTGATTCGTTTTAGTGATCGGTTTATGAAAGGCGATTATAATCATCTGACTGCTTATGATGCGAGCGAAGGAGTACTTTATATTCTCTTTTGTGCGGTGTTAACACTTTCACCTAATTCGCCTAAGTGTCTTGCTATAGATAATTTAGATCAAACCCTCAATCCAAGGTTAGTCTTAAATTTGACTCGTTTATTGGGTAAATGGATTACGGAAGGTGACTCACAACGCCAGATATTTGTGACTGTACATAATCCGGCAGTACTAGATGGACTCCGTTTGCAAGATGATCGAATCCGATTGTTCACCGTTGATAGAAATAATCGAGGACATACTGAAATCAGTCGAGTGACTATTACTGAAGAATTATTGGATTTAAGTAATAACAAAGGTTGGCCGCTTTCAAGACTTTGGGTGATGGGACATCTTGGAGGAGTTCCCAATGTCTGATTATCGAATTGGTATTGTCGTCGAAGGGACTACTGATCGTATCGTCATAGAATCTGCTCTTAATAAGATTTTGAGGGAGCACACATATACATTGATACAGTTACAACCAGAAGTGAGTGATGGGTTGAGTCGTGGTGGTTTTGGTCCGACGGGTAGCGGCTGGGGTGGCGTTTATCAATGGTGCCGGCAAATTGTGAATATGGACATGGCATTGGCGGATAATCTGTTTTTACAAAAATTTGATATTATAATCATTCATTTGGATGCCGATGTCGCAGAAAAAAACTATTCTGATGCCAATATAAAAAATCCGATCAAAAAAGATTTACCATGCGTACAAGCGTGTCCTCCGGTAAGTCCTACTATACAAGCACTTGAACGGGTTGTTTTAGGATGGCTGAATTTGAAAGAACAATTATCTCATCCATTCGTGATGTGTATTCCCTCCAAATGCACAGAAGCTTGGGTAGCTATTGCCCTTTATGGAGCAGACGAGCCCAAGATTTTGCTGGAGATAGAATGTCACTCTAATATAGAAAATTACTTGGCTCAAAAACCAGCCAGAGAAAGATTGATCCGAAATAGAAGTGGCAAAATGAAAAAGCTCACTCAGAAATACTCGGAAAAATCTGGACAAATAAGCAGTCAATGGGATTATATTACTCAAAAGTGTAATCAGGCTGATAGATTTACTCAGCAGATTGTTGTTATGATGTGAGCGTATAATCAAGGATGAAAAAACCTGATTAATAATTGGGGCAAGTTGATTAATTTTTTTTTATTTAGAGGAGTAAATATGATGACAAAACTTAGGTGCCGGTTACGCACCGTACTTTTAATTGCAATCGGATTATCTTGGTTTTCGATTGCTTGGGCTGATTTGAATGATGGGTTGGTTGCCTATTATCCGTTTAATGGGAATGCTCAGGATGCGAGTCAATGCCATTAAGTTAAGCCGCCTTATACCATAAGGGTTTTATGCTGCTCTATATGGCGGGGCTAAGTTGTGAGTAGAAAATGACACTCACCACGCTTTTTTGATTCTAATAATGATTGGGCGATACTTAATAAAAAATTAATGCGAGGTTTCAAATTTAATGGTGCCGAAACGAAGTAACGAGCGGAGCGAGATCATTCTTTTACAATTTCTGTGGTATTAGGCAGATGGATTTTGGAGCCATCAATCGCTAAGAGGCGAAAGCCCCAGGCTTTCTGATAATTATCATCGTCATAAAAAACATCGAGCACAGCCTTTTGGTTTAACGTGATAAACGCGGTGGCTTTTAAATGGCGACGCGCTTGAGTAAACGCACTCTTTGTTACTAAAACGCAGTTGTCCAGCTTTTTAAAAAACTCATTTAAGACAAGCTGTAACGGTTTTATGCTTTTTTGTAAAATTAGCAAAACGACTGTTACAAAGTCCAATTTGTACTTGCGGCTAAAAAACTTAGAAGCAGTACGGTGCTCGCTCTTAAATGAGTCATCATTTAACAATGCGCGAATAATTGAAATAGAGAGGGTGGCTTTGTCATTTTCACCATCCAGTATGTTTTTTTCCATGATTTGATTTTTCAGAGGATTTGAAAGCCAGTAAGTATAACACTTTTTCCTTAACTTAATGGCATTGAATTATTGCTACGCTTGTTATAAAACTTCGTCTCGCAAAACATCATCCTGATCGAAAAATTCATATTCTTGATATTCGTCTTCAAACCAACCATTTAGTTTCCATTCTCCTTTACCTGAGTTTTCTTCATATACAAACTCCTGTCATCTTTCAGAGGAAAAAGTTTTGGCGGGAGATTTCTCAAGGTTTCTCCTTACGTCGAAATCGAAACCGGCTTATTCGCAAAAATGATTATTGTATTAATTGAGAAATGGTGGGTTTAGCTTCGCTGACCAGAGGAGCGCTCTACCCACCCTACGATACAATGCCATTAAGCCTGTCCCGACCTTAGGAGGGAGCTAAGACAAACCTACGGGGCAGTCGAAGTTTCCCCGCCGTTTACCTTTAGTTTACAACGAGCTGCGAGGTATGGGTATCCTCGTAGGTCTTATTTTTGGGCTTAACTTAATGGTATTGACCCTACGATAACCCATGCTACGCTTGCTACGCATTTTATAATTTTTTGCTGGAATGTCAAGTAATTTTTTTGTGGACTTTATGATCTCAAATGGTGGCGATCAAATTTGGGCTTATGGTATCAGAGTCGTTGAAAATGGTAGGTTTGAAAATAGGGGACAAACTATGTTTTATTATCCAATCGCCTGAAGAGGTAACAGGTTATTGTTGTAAGCCGTGAGATGCCTAATATTAAATAAAGCGACTCTGCCACGCAATTTGTCATTTAAAATCCAATAGCACATTTTGTTCATAAAGTTCGAGGGAAAGATTGGATTAGATGGCATACTATCCTGTCGATTGTAAAATCTAGGCGTTATCCCGTCACGGTAAAGAGAGCATAAACCGATTGAATTCTGAAATTG
>JSZA02000294.1 GCA_000785145.2 Candidatus Thiomargarita nelsonii | reverse complement strand
GAGTGGGATTTTGGTTGATATGGATGCTGTTGCTCAGTCGTTGTGGGCTAAAAATAATGATGCCGAGATAAGTCGGACAGTGGGGCAACAAGTGGGGATGATGAGTTCGGCTTGGGAACATCGGATACCTGAGTTGTTGTTTACTGATGATGAGCATCCTGGGGAAGCCGTTTCCGCAGTCAAAGCACTGGCAATCGCTTCTGCTGAAGGACAACGGATTTATCAAGTGACTCAAGAAAATGTCAATGCGGTGCTACCTGTGTTAAACATTAGTACTGAGGTGAAAGATGAGATTCGTGCGGCAGTGGCGGTTGGGCAAGTTGCTACAGTGTCTCAGGAGAATATATCTGTTGGTGGTTGGACGGGTGTTGGGTATATTATTGCTGACCCGGAAACTGGGGCTGGGGCTTATCGGATTAGTGGGGGGAGTAATGGTGCATGGCTCATTTCTGCCTTAGCTGGAACTTATGCGGCACTCGGATTAATTCTTATGACAGCAGTGCTAGAAGCAGGACTTATGCTTTTTGTAGGCTTTCTAGTGGTAGGTTTTTATAACGTAATGCTAGGGCAAACTTTTGCTGAACGGTTTAATTTAGCCTCACTTTTTTTAGGTTTGTTAGATTTTACTTTATTTATGTTTATAGCAGCTGGTGTCTTGAGTATAACGACTTCTTTATTAATCGTACTTTCAATTATTGTAGTAGTAACAACATTATTAAGCAATGCACTCGCATTGAGAATTTTACCATTTAGACGATTTTTTGCATATACCATTAAAAATGGCAAAATTACATATAAACCGATATTTTTGGGGCAGAGCTTTTATATTTAGTGCTGCTTTTTTTTTCTTCTTAGGAGTATTTATTTTTGAAATAAATTCTCAATTATCTTTTTATTTTAGACTCATAGGGTCAATTTGGATAATTCCTGGAATTTTGATATTTCCTCAAAAAAGAAACTCAAATTCTAAGAAGAAAAGCAAATAAGCGAGCGTAGGATGCGTGCGCAAAGCGAGGGTAGGGTGCGTCCTACGCACCCTCTTTCCACATATCACTCAATAACAAACTCCTACATCAAAAATGTGCGTGGGACACGCGCCCTACGTTCGCTAAACTGTCCAAAACCTTGGAAATTGTCGAAAGCACATTATCACAATGGCAAGAGAATTCGCTACAACGCCATAATACCGCGACACTCAAACAACAAATTTTGAGATTAGATGAACACGTCCAAGCGAGCGTAGGGTGCGTCCTGGGCACAAATCAAGTCGCACCATTAATCTACATCGACCTCAAAAATGTGTGTGGGACGCACCTACGCTCGCTATATTGATGTCAAATATACTTTTGGTGATTCATTTGGAACAATAACGTATTTTGAAATGTGTCTTTAAACTTGGAGATTCACACTTCATTAAATTTTTTATTAGTTGGAGCAAGCGTAGGGTGCGTCCTACGCACCCTCAATTCACAACACACCCAATCTGATAAAAAAAATTTACAACTGGGTACACAACAACATCCAATTCATACCCTCTTACGGCTCACTACAAGGCGCACAAAAAACATTAGAAACAAAAAAAGGCAACGCCTTCGACACCGCCAGCCTACTAATCGCACTACTCAGAAGTGCCCAAATCCCAGCCCGCTACACCTACGGCACCATACAAATGCCCGCCTCCATCCTCATGAATTGGATAGGCTCCGTAGAAACGCCTGAAATCGCCATGCAATTATTGGCTCAAGGCGGCATCCCCAATTCAGCCGTGATAGAAGGCGGACAAATTACCCAAATCCAAATAGAACACATCTGGGCAGAAGCTTGGATTGACTTCTTTCCGAGCCGTGGTGCCCGCCATCGCACCGGTGACAGCTGGATACCACTCGATGCCAGCTTCAAGCGACACCAACATCAATCAGGCATTGATTGGCAAACCAGCATTCCCTTTAACAGTCAAAGTTTAGCCACCCAACTCGAAAATAACGCCACTGCCGGCTCCGATTGGATTACCGACATAGATGACATCCTATTACAAAATACTCTCTCTAATCACAAAAGCACCGTAGAACAATGGCTTATCGACCAAGGCTTATTAAATGCCCCCCTTTCCGACTTACTCGGACAAACCACAGTGATTCAAAGCCTACGCCCCATTTTAGCCGCCGGCTTACCTTATGAAATCATAGCCAAAGTTGAAACCATTGAAACACTACCCGCTAATTTACAGCATCACTATCAAATCTCCCTATTTGAAAGTGCCGCCCATCGTGTACGAGGCGAAGCCGCATTTACTTACACAATTAGCTGGCCCCAACTCGCCACACAACGCCTATCATTAGCCTTCGTCCCTGCTGAAGCCGTTGACGTTCAAGTCCTTGAAAGCTTTTTGCCAGAAGGTGACATTGATGCGTCTCAATTATTAAGTCAATTACCCGGCTACCTAATTAATTTCAATGCCGAATTGCGACTCAATGACGAAATCGTTGCCACAGCAGGCCCTTTTGTCATGGGAAGCCATTTAGTCAGCGAAACGGTTTATACGTCTCCGACATTAAATGAAGAACATGCGATCAGCTACCCAATCGCGGGAGAATTTAGAAGCTTTGCTTGGGACTTACAAGGAGGAATGAGTCAAGCCTTAGAAAGAGTCAGCGACCATTTAAACAATCAAGTTAATGACCTACTCTATGGCAGTTTACAAACCTATTTTGCCGCCAATGAAGTTTATGATGAATGGCAAGCGCGACTGAATGGCGTCGTTGCATATCGAGCACCGTCTCAAGGCGTAGCGCGTACCGTTTTAGAAACAGACTTTATTTTAGGCGTACCACAAAGTGTCAGCTTTCCGGGCATCGCATTTGAAATGGAACGACTACAAATTCAAGGCGTAGATCATAGATTAAAGCGACAAGTGGGACGGCTTAGCTCTGCATTAGCTTCGCTCGTATTAGAACAAGCCTTTGGCGATGGACAAACGACTGGTATTTCAGCGTTGCGAGCTTTAGCGGCGGCTTTAGAAATCGGTCAACGAGTTTACACCTTAACAGCAGAAAACGCACCAACGATCTTACCAACATTAGAATTAGACGAACAAGCGCAAGAATTGATGGAGCGTTTATTGAGGAATGGTTGGCAAGTCACGATCCCAACCGGAACCGTAACACTGGAAAATTGGAGAGGTTTGGGCACGCAAGGGGTTGATCTTGAAAGTGGTCAAACGAGTTTTCCGACCTTTGGCAGTGGCAACTTGGCGACGGGACTACTTTATAATGATTTAGGTCGCCTATTCGGCTGGGGCGGCGTAACACCTGAGCGATTATCATCAGCGTTAGAAGCTTTAAAATTACCCGTACAAGCGATGGCGCAAGGATTATTGCCCTTGGTGCGCGATCCGTTATCAATTTCGGCGACAGATAACGTGTTGACTTTGATTGCGGGCAGTTTGGTTGACTTGGAAACAGGGCCAAAATTGCCAGAAGTCTTAGATGAACATTTATGGAGTGGCTTATTACTTGAGCACCTTTCTTTAGGGCAATTACTTGATCCGGTAGCACCGACAGTCGGTATTCAATTATCAACGACGACGCTGGTGCCAGGTGAATCGGTTCAAATTTCGGTAACGGCTTCGGATAATGAAGCGTTAACTTCCTTAACTTTAATGCTCAATGAATCAGCGTTGGTTTTGGATGA
Organism: Candidatus Thiomargarita nelsonii; assembly: GCA_000785145.2. GTDB lineage: Bacteria > Pseudomonadota > Gammaproteobacteria > Beggiatoales > Beggiatoaceae > Thiomargarita > Thiomargarita nelsonii_B. Next base: position 904 of record JSZA02000294.1, on the reverse strand, counting down.
AAATGGAGATGCGACGTTTATAGCAGAATTGCCGGGCGCCTATAATTTAGTTGCGACAGCGGTGGATAATGCGGGGAATATTAGTCGAGAGCAAGCGGCCTTTTTGGTGAGTGCGCCAGAAGATACGACGGCACCGACTTTGGCGATTCATAGTCCAGCCGATGAAAGTGAAATTACGGCACCGACACCGTTTGTGGCGACTGTGCAAGATGAGAATTTGGTGAGTTGGAAATTAGCGGTGCAATCGGTGAGTCAGCCGGGAGAAACGGTGATTGCGACGGGTAGCCAAATAGCTGATAATGAAACGATTGCGACTTTTGATCCCACTTTACTAATAAATGGAATTTATAAGGTCATTTTTGAGGCAGAAGATGCGAATGGGCAAACCACTCAACTCACAAGCACTTATAATGTCACGGGAGACTTAAAAGTTGGACACTTTTCATTCACGGTAGAAGATTTGTCGATCCCGATGATGGGGATGCCAATTCGGGTATTGAGAACTTATGATACGCGCCGAAAAGGAGAATCGCTTGATTTTGGTCAAGGTTGGAGCGTGAGTTACCAAAATACCAAAATTGAAGAATCGCGGGTTATCGGAGAAAATTGGGAATTGAATGAGTATGGAACTGGGCTGAGCCGACAATTTTGTATTGAGCCGATTGGAAAACCGCAGGTGATGGTGACTTTGCCGAATGGGGACGTTGAAACCTTTAATGCCGTCGTGACTCCGCGTTGTGCTATGTTTCAGGCACCACCGAATCCGGTTTTAGTTTTTGAGCCAGAATCTAATACGTTTTCGAGTTTGCAATCCTTGGATGCTTTGGGAGATGATATTTATTTTGCCAACGGGACTTTGATCGATTTGGGAAATGGAACGCCTTTTAATCCGAGCCGGTATTTG
>JSZA02000283.1 GCA_000785145.2 Candidatus Thiomargarita nelsonii | reverse complement strand
ATAAGAGAAACGAGTAAAAACGATGTATATGTCACTTGCAGGAGCGCAAGAGGAGTGTGCAAACACTTAGCGACAGCATCGGGTAGGATAGAGTGGGAAGCTAACGCCAGTAGAAACCGTCTAAGGGGGATATTGGATATGCTGATTCACTCTCGGAATAATTGTATTATAAATTCAATCGAACAAATGCTGGGCAACCAGCTAAAAACGAATAGGTATCCCCTAGAATTATGAATATACTTTGGCAACACCCGAATCCTTCAGAGGTAAATGTTTTTGCGCGCGCGCAAAAACATTTTACCTCTGAATGGGTGCCCCTCTCCTGCTTGGATAAACTGAGATATGAAAATATCGAATTTGTCATGGCTAAATGGGACTGGGACAAGCTCGTATGGGGTAAAGTGCGCCGGCTTGTATTCAATTTGCAAAAGAGAATTTATAAAGCTACGAAATCAGGTCGATACAGTAAAGCACGAAACTTGATGTATCTATTGCAAAACTCGTACTATGCAACGTTGTTAGCAGTGCGTACCGTCACAACAGAAAATAAAGGAAAACGCACCGCTGGAGTAGATAGAGTTAAAGTCAATACGCCTAAAAGAAAGATGGCTTTAGTAAAAGATATGTTAGATACAATCCATACCGGTTGGGACAAATACAGACCTATGCCGGCTAAGAGAATATACATTCCAAAAGCAAACGGAAAACTTAGACCTTTAGGCATACCCACCATTAAGGATAGGGCAATGCAGGCAGTCACTAAAACTGCACTTGAACCATATTATGAGGCGAAGTTTGAATCGTGTAGTTATGGATTTAGACCAGCTATGGGATGTCACGATGCAATTGATAAAATCGCAGGGGCATTACTCAAAAAACAGAAATGGATTCTTGATGCAGACATAAAAGGCTGTTTTGATAACATTGACCATAAATTTCTAGCATCGCAAATTGATGCAGAGGCAAAAGTTTTCGCGCGCGAAAACTTTTGCCTCTGCAACATTGGAGACCAATAGTTAAACGGTGGTTAAAGGCCGGTTATATGGAAAAATCCGATTATAACCAAACGAATATGGGAACGCCACAAGGCGGAACTATATCTCCACTACTAGCAAATATAGCCCTTGACCAAATGGAGACCGACCTAATTGAATATTTACGTGGAATAAAAGGTTGGAAAGGAAAAATCGGAGCAACAACTGTGAGCATAAGGACGGACAAGAAAACGAAGAAGTCCTACAGGGTTAGGAATAGTTTAAAAACAGACCTAGTGAGGTATGCCGATGACTTTGTAGTACTTCACGAGGACAAAGAGGTTATTGAGGAATCCAAAAGATTTATAGGCAAATGGCTCGAAATTAGAGGTTTAACTTTATCTGAAGAAAAAACCAAAATTGTTCACTCGACTGAGGGTTTTGATTTTCTAGGTCATCATATCAGACATTATGAAAATCGAATTAAGGGGACGTACAAGCTAAAACTGTTGAACGGTACACCCACGGAACAACGAAGGGCTAAAACAACGCATATATTACGAGTTGAACCAACCAAAGAAAAGGTAAAACTTCACTATCGTGAGATAAGTGATACTATCTGGAAGTTAAAGGCAGCAACTCCTAGCGAACTAATTAGAATACTCCAACCCAAAATATCGGGTTGGGCTAACTACTATAAGACAGTACATTACGGTTACGCTTTTGGAAAACTCGACATGTTTCTCTGGCGTAGGTTATATCAATGGGCGTGTCGTAAACACCCAAATAAGGGTAAACGCTGGGTAGCAAACAAGTACTTCTGCATGATAAATGGTAGGAAGTGGACTTTTGCTGAAATTGTTGGCAAAGGTAAGGACAAGAAAATTGTCAAACATCTTAAAGGGTATTCAAAGCACAAAGAAAGAACTGGGAGTCATGCTAGGGTTGGTTACGATAGGTCATATTATGACGGTGACACCGCCTATTGGGCGGAACGGCTTTCCAAAGGCTATGGCAACATCACACCGTCTAAAGCGAAAATGCTAAAAAGACAAGATGGGATTTGTCCATTATGCAAATGTAGATTTACAAACACAGATTTACCAGAAGCACATCATATTCACCAAAGACATTTAGGAGGTGAGGATACATATAAGAATCTTGTGCTGGTTCATCTACATTGCCACGACAAAATCCATCGGGAGAATCCAGGTATCAAAGGCAAAACGGTCAGCCAGACTAGCCCAGAATTACAAGGGTTATTAAATAATGGTATGGCTCCTGCTTTTCAAGCAGAAGGTCTGAAACCGCCCACGAGTACCAACACGGTGCTTAGTCTCGGAGGAGGCGCAGGAAGAATAATTACACCTGCATCGGACATTAAACCACCTACTGATACCTCTACTGTACTTAGAACCGGAAAAGACGCAGGCATAATAACACCTGCATCGGACGAGAACAAGGAAACTTGAAGTCGTTTAAGTAGTTAGGAGATTTACTATAAAGGTCTTGGAGTAAATCGACTCAGGGGATGTCCCCTCAATTAATGAGAGAAGTTATTGATAGATATTCTACTTAGCAAAATGGATTACGCTAATCCGAGGAGCCGGATGAGTTCGAGAGTCTCAAGTCCGGTTTTGCAGACTGGCTTTGCGGGGTGCATTTCAAACTCTTGCCTACATGGGAGATAAGGGGAGTGACCTGCATCGCCAAGTTTAACGAATATGTCGCCCCATCGGCACAACGACTCGCCTGGCTCACTGGATTTACCGGTTCAGCGGGCTTAGCGATTGTCCATCTTGATGGCGCCGCGATTTTTGTGGATGGACGCTATATATTGGCGGTGCGAGATCAAGTTGACCAAAGTCTGTTTAAGCCCTATAACTTAAAAGATTGTCCTCCCGATAAATGGCTTAGCCAACAGTCTCCTGCCCGCTTAGGTTATGATCCGTGGTTACATACGCCAGATGATTTGGCATCTTTACAAGGTGCTTGTGAGCTTATTCCTTGCGAAACCAATCCTATAGATATTATATGGCACGATCAACCGGAACCACCGTTGGCACCCATCGTGCCCCATCCCCTCCGCTATGCGGGTGAAACGAGCCAAGCTAAGCGCGAGCAAATCGGTCAGGCATTATGTAAAGATCGTATTGATGCTGCCGTTTTGACGGCGCCGGATTCTATTGCTTGGTTGTTAAATATTCGTGGTGGCGATGTGCCATACGCGCCTTTGCCGCATTGTAAGGCAATTATCTATGCTGATGGACAAGTCGATTTGTTTATGGTTGCCCAAGGGACGGATTTGCTTGAGCATTTGGGAAATAGCGTGACGATTCATGCACCAGAACAGTTGGGGGCGGTGTTTGATAAGTTAGGTGAAAAGTCGGTGTTGGTTGATCCTAAACAGTCTGCGAGTTGGATTTTTAGGCGATTGGAGGCGGCTGGTGCTAAACGAGTGATAGGCGGTGATCCTTGTGCTTTACCTAAAGCTTGCAAAAATAAGGTTGAAATAGCGGGTGCTCGTACAGCGCATCGCAGAGATGGCATCGCACTTACTCGTTTTTTACATTGGGTGGATAAAGAAAGTCAGGGGGTTGATGAAATACAAGCTGCTGAACGTTTAGCACAATTTCGCGCCGAAACGGGAGAACTTTGTGATCTCAGTTTTGAGACTATTTCTGCGGTGGGTGCGAATGGTGCAATTGTCCATTATCAAGCGAGCCGGCAAACTAATAAAGTTTTACAAGCGGGCAATTTGTATCTTTGTGATTCTGGTGGACAATATTTAGAGGGGACGACGGATGTGACTCGAACGGTTGCGATTGGCTCTCCAAGCTGGGAACAGAAAGAGCGATTTGTGCGACTCGTTTTGGCCTAACTGGCTGATTTCGTTCTGATTTACTGGAATGAATCACAACTAGAATAAAGCCTAGATACACAATTTTTATATGTGTATAAAATTTCTTATATGGTGTGAATGGATTCGCCTCCCCAGGCAAACTGGGAGAAAGCAATGGCCGGTGGTTAGATGTTTTAACTGTCAGTGCAAGGTCTAAAAGCTCATGGGAGCAAGCGTTACGGATAACCTCAAAAGTTGGTGGAAATTCCTTCCATATTACAAAAGGTAAGGTGAGCAATTACAGCATCTCATCCTGTTGAAGGCTTCCAGGAAACTCATAAGAGTGTGATAATTGAGTAAGGTCGGACACTTTCGTCGAAAGACACCTGATTTGTAGGGGTTGAGATATGAATGGATTTCAACTCGTTTGCCCAATATACCCGATTATAGACATTATCTAAGTCCGCAGGTAACAAACATATAAGAGAAACGAGGAAAAACGATGTCAGTACGTCACTTGCAGGAACGCAAGAGGAGAACATGAAAATGGTCTTAGCGACAGCATCGGGTAGGATAGAGTGGGAAGCCAACGCCAGTTGAAACTGTCACATTGGGATACTGGATATGCTGATTCACTCTCGGTATTGTGTTATTACGAATTCTTATTATGCAATGGGTACGCTACCATAGGTACTAATAACGAGAGGTTCACACCTAAATTATGGAAACTCTTCAACAATCTAAGTATGAAGATGGTTCCCTTTCCCTATCACTGGAG
>JSZA02000284.1 GCA_000785145.2 Candidatus Thiomargarita nelsonii | reverse complement strand
CGCACCTTTTGTCAATGTAGATAGATAAATCATACGTGACAAGACGGTGCGTCGGACGCACCCTACAATCCAGGCTACGCTTGCTTGGAATCCATGGAGTACAACAAATGGAGGACAACGAATCCTTATTATTGTTTTTTTTATCTTTTTATATTCGTTGTTTTCCATTCGCTGTACTCTCTTCAAAGTTTAAAGCGTCAAACTAAAGTCTTCCACCAAGGCACCCGGCAAGCGCACACTGTCTGTCGAACGCGCCTCATAAGTACTGGTATCAAGAATAAATTCCCGCTCCGCCGTCAAAGCCATCAACTTATCTCCCAAAATATGATAAAGCGTCTCATCAAAACGCATCACCGATAGGGGAGCGACAATTTCTCCATTTTCTACCCAAAAAGTCGCAAAGCGCGTCATGCCCGTCATTCGACAGGCGGCGCGATCTGAGTAATTTAAATACCACAAGTTATTGATATAAATACCCTTGTCCAATGTTTTCAGCACATTCGCTTGCGGAAATTCGCCTGCGGCTAAGTCAAGCGAAGTGGGGACTTCTTCACTATTTGCGCCATTCGTTTTAACGCTATATTCTTGAGCAGCAAGCGTAGGGTGCGTCCTACGCACCTTTTGTCAATGTAGATAAATCATACGTGACAAGACGGTGCGTAGGACGCACCCTACAATCCAGGCGGAGCGAACTACAGTCATTATCTTATGTGTTACGCTTGCCCTCGTCCTTGTTTTTGCTTTGCACCCTTGCACTGGCTTCTTATTAGTCTCATCGGGCCGGGTGTTGCTTTCTGACCAACCACCGTGTCAGGTGACTTCTCTAATCACACCCTAAAGTAAGTTTTCAAATCAGGCTTTATTTTCTTTTAGTTTTATCCCCGTTTGGCCAACCTAGCCGCACTAATCCTTGTAGTGGGTGTTACCTCGATTTGTTGTAGTCATTTTATGGGTTTTATGGGCAACCACTAGGGCATTGCCCCTACAATACCATCGAATCTTCTAGGGGCAATCTCTTGTGGTTGCCCTATTGCACTACTTACTACCACTACACTGCTTAGGCTGATTATCCAGCAAAAATGTTTGATTAAGCAAAGCAGGAATAGTTTGCTCGGTGGCGAGGGCATTACTATCTTGACCAGGTTTCCATGGGAAACCACCATCTGCCCTTTGTGAACGAAGTAAAAAGCTCATCGGTATATTGCCATTGACACTCCAACTAGCACTGCCAACATTTTCACCTGTAGCTAGTAACCCTTGGATAACATAAGCGGTTGAATTTGTATCACTCGCTCCACCAGGACTGAAAGGAAAACCACCATCCTTATTTTGGGCTTTTTTCAGGTACTCAAGGGCATTGACAATTACTGGGGAATCGGGACATTCTCCACCCGCAATAAGGGCCTGAACCATCAAAGCTGTGGAGTTTGTATCGCTATCACTGCCGGGCCGGAAGCCCCACCCCTTGTCGGCGTTGACTCGTTTCTCCAATAACTGAGTTGCCGCTTCTTGCGGGACGGTAGCATGAGCAGCATGCCAAGCTAACATACTCAAAGCTTGATCCCAGTTGCTGGTGCCAAACGCGCCGGTGTTTTCATGATAAAATGTTTTAAGCTGGGTGACCAGATCGACTCCCCCGAACAGACGTGGGTTTTGACCAGTGCTGATAGCGGCAAGCAACAATTTTGCATTTGCCGCCGCACTTGTCTTTGCAAATTGTTGGGCTGGTGTCGCCTCACCTAGACTCCAGTAACGAAGAAGCGAGTTTTTAGCTTTTTTCCACAGCGCTGGGTTGATCTTGTTTGCACCTACCACCAACATAGCTTCTGAAGAGGCCGAGGGTGAGCCATAGCCACCGTCACCCTGTTGTTGGGCACGCAGCCATTTTTCGGCTTTGATGGCAGCATTGATTGGCCTCGGATCAAGAGCAGTACCGCCCCAAGCTCCCCAACGCCAACCTTCAATCGAGCCATCTTCTTTAATGACAGATGATCCAGCCCCAACTTGATAACTTTGCCACTGTTTATCATCCCAGTGGCTGTAATTCCAAAACTGGTTGCCACCACAAAAACAATTATTGGCCGGACAACCGACACCTTCAATACTACACACGGCCGGACCAAAATCAGTTTCTATGCTAAGCACTTTTAAGCCAGTCGCGGTTAAGGCCTGAAACCCTGAAATTGGAGAAGTAAAGCTAATCTCTCGACCAATAAGGTCCTGATCGTCAAACTGAATGACGACGGTGGCTTTTTTGGCATCAGGGATCGTTGATCTTTCGGTGCTTTGTGCATGCCCCCCTATGAGCAGGCCTGTAATAATTGGCAGGGTACGCAATAAATTTTTCATATCAAACAATTCCTTTAATAATTGGAAACAATTCCTTTAATAATTGGGGTCAGAGTCAAATTAAATCTGCCCCACCGAGCCCAAAAGCCCCACCCGACTGTTGACAAATCTAAAACAATATTCCGAGGCGCAAACTACATACTCCGAAATTCCGCATGTTGCTATACATCACGCCTTTCTTGACATGCGGTGTGACAATAGCCACCGCTGTTACCGCTGCCTTAGACAGTTCAATATGCCCACGTTTCATCAGCTCGGAAAACGGGAAGTGGTCATTATGCACGCCAATTATCGTATCCTTATGGACGGCAACTTGATCAGAATACATCATAACATAATCACCGGATTCAATGTCACGCTTTCTAGCAATTAGATATATACACAGATTAAAATGTCAATAGCATATCATACAAAAATAATCTCACTTACGCACTTTAAATATCAATCCAGCTTTAGCTCTGTACGTGGCCGTTTTTTCATTATTCAATCCAACAGGCTGAACATTGTGACGTGATGTGTAACTTTTTTTAGCTATGCAACCAATCTTTTATCAACATCACTTCAATTTCGTTAATCTGTTTTAATCGCCTATCATTTGTCATAAATTTATCACAGTCAGAGTGAATAGCCGCTGAAATTTGTAAAGCATCCATACCTCGTAGTCCTCGATATTTAGAACGCAACTTCGCTGCCATATTTGCTACTGGCAATGTCACCTCTTGCAAACTGATGTTTAATTCTGTACACAGTTCTTCAAAAGCCGTTATCAGTTCCTTTCTGCCCAGTGGTTTGATGCAAAATTCATGATATGTTATGACACTGCTTGTCAATGAAATACTATTTGTCGTGCAATATTCGAGAAAATTGGCTACAGATTCCCCAAAATATTTATTGTTTTATAACAAATAGATAAAGATAACAGCAAGCGTAGGGTGCGTCCGACGCACCTTTTGTCAATGTAGATAGATAAATCATACGTGACAAGACGGTGCGTCGGACGCACCCTACAATCCAGGCTACGCTTGCTTGGAATAATTGGGGTCAGAGTAAAATTAATACTACAATACGCATTTTTTGCGGCGCATAAACATGACATTGACGTTTTGAGCCGTTTGCATATCATATCTTCGATAAATACATAGATTATAATGGATTGATAACTGTCAAAAAATCAAATTCCTCAAAATCAGTAACATTTACCGTGTAAAGTCCCGATATTCCATTGTCCTTCAGGGTAGCCGTAAGCACAACATCAAAGATTTTTTTGCGAGTCGTTACGCTACTTAACAAGGTTAAAAATGTTTGAATATGGGGTTCACGTTGACTCATTTTCAAAATACCAGTATCTACATAATCCTGAACAACACGTATCGCCTCAGAAAGAGAAAGGGGTTTTTCTAAACGTTGCCATGTAATGACATGTATAAACTCCATCAAGACTTGTGCAGGGGAAACAAACTGAGAGTTTGCCTTCCTCATCTCGCTCATTCATTACCTTTTTCATAAAAGCGGCGGCTTTCTCGTGAAACGAAGTAACGGAACGTTCAACTTTGAATCCGTATTATGTGCGTAGACAAGCAGATTGGCATCAATTGCAAACAATTTCATAGACTAATCCTTTCGGCATATAATTTGTCACGATCAACATGTACTTCTGTGCCCAAACTGAATTTGCGAATGACAAATTCGCGCGGTTTAATTGTCAAACTTGTGTTTATGTCATGTTTGACTGATTGAAGAATAAGCTCAATAACATGGATGCGTTCTGCTACCGAGACTTGTTGAATTTGTTGAACCGTTTGTTGAAAATCTAGCATTTGTTATACACCTCGAAGTAAGTCTTGCATGATTCTGCGAATTCTGGGGACACAAATTATCTTTGGGCCTAGCTTTTCATTTTTTTACTCCCAGCGTAGCCCACCATAGCTCCACCGAGCGATACCCAAAAAAAGCCGCTCGACAGTCCACTAAATCTCAAACAATATTCTGCGGAGCAAAAGACATACTCCGAAATTCCGTCTTATACTCGCCAAGCTTTTTAACTTACCTCTTGTTTAACAGGTGGTGTGACAATAGCAACCGCTGTCACCGCTGCCTTAGACAACTTAATATGCCCACGTTTCATCAATTCAGAAAACTGGAAGTGGTCATTATGTACGCCAATAATCGTATATTTTGTCGTAACTGTCTGATGGAATGACTGGTTAGGCTTTTTGTTCCATCATTGATGACAATATACCAATAATTCGTTCTGGGTTATCTTCAATACTATAATCT
>JSZA02000278.1 GCA_000785145.2 Candidatus Thiomargarita nelsonii | reverse complement strand
AATACCCCGATAACGAAAATTACTGGAGCCCTGAGTAATTAAATCACCCGTTTCAAGGGTATGAAGTTTTTCCTCCAATTCGCTATCCGACAATTGCCCTTCCAGATGTTTGCTGATTTCCTCCCGAGTACATTCCTTTTCTCGTTCTCTGGACAAAAACAACAGAATTTGTTTCGCGTACCGATCATTAACGGCCTTGATCGTTGAAGAAATATACTCTGACCAAGTACCAAATAACTCACCCTCTCGATTTTTGATTTCATAATCCAGCGTTTTAATCACGCCATCGACGGTGCTAAAATCTTTATCGATCCAGTCGCTCCTTAACAAGCTGGCGATGTAAAAGGGATCGCTTTTTGTTAACTGATTGATAACCATAGCACTTTCATCTGTCACCTAGATTTCCTAGAAATCGGCATAGCGATAAATGGTTTCTATACCCTCTTCGACGGTCAATTTAGAAACTGCCAGAAACCAGCATCGGAGCGACTTTAGATTCCACCAGTCCATGATAAGCACCGGGCAAATTAGGTGCTAGCACTTGGTGCGCTTTGTCATAGTATATATATTTAGTCATGTATTGGATTTCATCGATCATGACTAGGAAAAAGACGTTTTCCTTACCCGCAAAGACGCAGAGAATTTTGAAACTCATTCATATCCTTCAGTGCGTTGTTGTTGTTTATCGCGGATGCCTTATGCCTGAGTTTGGCAAAACTCCAAGGGCGATTCTCATAATCTAAAACCGTCCGCGTTTTAAACGATAAAAATTGGCTCATAAAGGTGCGATAATAAGCTCCCGCACTTCAAAATAAAATGGAATCACCCTGCCGTTTTTATTCCACAAGATATTGAACAGTCGTTGCATAATGGCAGATTTGCCACATTTGCGCCGACCTAACAAGGCACGAGATTTGGCCATTTTTCTGGGTATCAACAAATCCATTTCCTGCTTTCGGCCACAAAATAGCGACTGATCTCCAATTCGTTCTTTTAAAGCATATTTCATTCATGTTTAGCAACCTCTTTTTAAAGGACTCCAAGATAAATATTGAACTTCAACAATATACCACAATTTTAAATCTATCGGTATTAAACCGAAATTCGAACAATTGCCAGCAGGACGCGGAGCGTCCAGGCAGGCATTCCCACGCAGAGCGTGGGAACGAGAAAAAAAATCACGTATACTGTAGGGGCAATCCTTTATGGTTGCCCTTAACTTAATGGCATTGAATATTAGAGTACCACTCATGCAAATACCGCGAACTAAACGCCGTACCACTTCCATTCATAGCAATCGCAATGATCGCCAAAATCTACGCGACATGTTACCCTACATTTGGGACTATCGAGGGCGAGTTTTGCTCGCCTTGCTATTTCTCGTTTTGGCCAAAATAGGCAATGTCGGGATACCCATTATCCTTAAATACATTGTCGATGCCCTCGACAAAGCCCAACACGCCGCTCCCATTTTACCCATTGTTTTATTACTCGCTTATGGTATCTTGCGCTTATCCAGTTCTCTTTTTAATGAATTACGCGATGCCATTTTTGCCAGAGTGCGTTACAGCGCTATGCGCCGCTTATCCAATAAAGTATTGAAGCATCTACATAATTTATCATTAGCTTTTCATCTGGAAAGACAAACGGGGGCTATTTCACGCGATCTAGATCGTGGCACTCGTAGCATCAGTTCCATCCTCAATTATATGATTTTTCAAATTATTCCCACGTTTGCCGAATTTACCTTAATTGCATTGATTTTATTGAATCAATACGATCTCAAATTTGCCTTTGTCATTTTTATAACCGTTTTGATTTATGTGCTGTTTACCTTTGCGGTGACAGAATGGCGGATGGAATTTCGGCATACGATGAATGCCAGAGAATCTGAAGCCAATAATCAAGCCATTGATAGTTTAGTCAATTATGAAACCGTTAAATCGTTTGGTAATGAGGCTTTAGAGGCGAAACGTTATGATGATACTTTGGCAGAATGGGAAAACGCGGCGGTGAAAAGTCAAACGTCTATGTCTGCCCTGAATTTTGGACAATCGGCTATTATTGCCATCGGGGTGACTTTAATTATGATATTTGCCAGTCAAGGCGTTGTTGAAGGGCGGATGAGTTTAGGCGATTTAGTGCTCGTCAATGCCTTTTTATTACAATTATTTATTCCTTTGAATTTTTTAGGAATTGTCTATCGTTCTACCAAATACGCGCTGGCAGACATGGATTTAATGTTTAAGCTACTTGATAACAAGCCCGAAATTCAAGACGCATCCAATGCTAAACCACTTTCAGTTGGTGAAGGTGGACTCTGTTTTGATAAGGTGAATTTTCATTATCAAGCTGATCGTCCGATTTTGGATGAAGTCAGTTTTAAGGTACCCGCTGGACATAAAATCGCCATTGTCGGTGCGAGCGGTGCTGGCAAATCAACAATAGCCCGTTTATTGTTCCGTTTTTATGATGTGACTGGTGGCGGCATTTCAATCAATGGACAAGACATCCGTTATGTTACTCAAGCCACTCTCCGCGCCGCTATCGGCATTGTGCCACAAGATACTGTGTTATTTAATGAGAGCATTTACTACAACATTGCTTATGCACGCCCTAATGCGAGCCAAGCCGACATCATCGCGGCGGCTAAACTGGCTAATATTCATACATTTATTGAATCCTTGCCCAAAGCTTATGATACGGTGGTGGGAGAACGGGGATTAAAACTTTCTGGCGGCGAAAAACAACGGGTTGCTATCGCCCGCGCCATTTTGAAAAAGCCGAAAATTCTCATATTTGATGAGGCGACTTCATCTTTAGATTCTAAATCGGAAAAAATGATACAAGTGGCTTTATCTCAAGTTGCGGCAAATCATACGACTTTGGTGATTGCCCACCGTTTATCGACGATTGTTGATGCGGAACAAATTTTGGTGATGGAACATGGGCGAATTGTTGAGCGGGGAACGCATACGGCGTTGTTGAATACAGGGGGCGTTTACGCGCTTATGTGGGCATTGCAACAAGAAGAAAAGGAGTTCGTTTTTTAGGGGTTGGAGTACAAAGCTTTAGCTTTGTAGCTTTGGCGTACTTGTTGTAGAGCTTTAATTTTGATAATATGACACTGCGTATTGTGTGGATTAATTTAATGAAAGAAAACCAAATTTCATTTGAGGAGAATATTTTCATGTCTCGTTATTTATCCTTTTTTTTGCTCAGTCTGACAAGCGTTCAAGCGTCTGAACCCCTTGTGCTTTCAGAAGAATTGTTGCGTACCTGCAACAAACATTTTCAAGCTAATAGTTTGACAACGGGAGCGGATGGAACCGCTTTAGATTGTTATAGTGAAGTGTTGAAAAAAGAGCCGAATAATGCGGAAGCTTTGGAAGGTTTGGAGAAAATTGAGGCGAAATATCTGACTTGGATAAAAGGTGCGCTAGGTGATGGAAATAAGCAGAAGGCTTTGCAATATGTGGCGGCTTTACGCATGGTGAATCAGGATTCTCCGAAATTAGGCGCTTATGAAGATTTGTTGAAATCTACCCCCTGTTACGAATTACTGGCAGGTACCGTTTTCCAAGATCGTTTACAAAATGGCAGCTTGGGTCCAAAAATGGTGTGGATTCCGGCGGGTGATTTTAAAATGGGTGATATTCAAGGCGGCGGTGTTTCTGATGAAAAACCAGTGCATAGGCTGTCAATCAAAGCGTTTGCGATGGGCAAATATGAGGTGACTTTTGCTGAATATGATAGGTTTGCTGAGGCGACGGATAAAAAAAAACCAGATGATGAAGGCTGGGGGCGTGGCAATCGTCCAGTGATTAATGTGTCTTGGCATGATGCTGTGGCTTATGCTGAATGGCTCACGCGCCAAACGGGTAAACAATATGGCTTGCCTACCGAAGCCCAATGGGAATATGCGGCGCGGGCGGGAACAGAAACGGCGCGATATTGGGGAAACTCACCGGATGAGGCTTGTCGTTATGGAAATGTCTATGATCAATCTTCAAAAAAAGAAAACTCTGATTTTTTATGGAAGAATCATAATTGCACAGATGGCTACGCAAAGACGGCTCCCGTTGGTCAGTTTGAGGCAAACGCTTTTGGTTTGTTTGATATGTTAGGGAATGTTTGGGAATGGACTTGCTCCCGATACGAAGGCAAATATGGTGGCAAAGAAATACAGTGCAAAAAACCTTCCAAAAATAGAAGTTTTACTCTGCGTGGTGGCGACTGTAACGCAGAGCCGCTGTGGGTGCGCTCGGCGCACCGCAATGGGAGGGCTTCGACTGACCACAATGACGACGTGGGGTTTCGGGTTATTATTTTCTTTTGATATTCCATTTTCTGGTTCCCACGCGAAACGATTAACTACAGGGATTAACTATTAGCAGGGATAAGTCAAAACCGTTAACGACAGGGATTACATTTAAGAAGGGATAAGTCAAAACACGAAGGCGACAGGGAATATTAACAGGGATAAGTCAAAACATTCGGTTCGCAGAATAAAAAATTGGCGGCTCGTATCGGTTTTGACTCGCACCCTTTCTTAAATCAATGCCATTAAGTTAAGCTTTTTTGTAGGGTGGGTAGAGCTTCGCTGCACCCACCAAATCGTTGAAATTTATA
>JSZA02000279.1 GCA_000785145.2 Candidatus Thiomargarita nelsonii | reverse complement strand
TAAAGGAATCGACACCAAAACGGATTGAGCGTGGGGAAATCCAAGCTTATGTAGCCCAATATAATTTGGAGAGTTCTGAGCCTTTTTACAACTATTTGGCTGTCCGCGAAGCCAAAATTTTGTGCCCTTTTCCAAATACCTCTGTCGGTCAAATTGCGGTGGTGGATATGCCAGGCTTAGGGGATACGGGCATTGGCGATGAAGATCGACTGATTCACGCCTTGGGACAAGAAATTGACCTGATCTTATTTGTGCGTAAGCCCCAAGCCCACGGCGATTCTTGGATGGATCACGATGTCACACTTTATGACACAGCCAGTCGCGCCCTACAGGAGTTGCCTATTCAACAATGGTCATTTATGGTACTCAATCAACTGGATGATGGCAGTAATCTGATAAATTGCGCTGATTTAGCGGCCACCATCGACAAACAAGGAGTCCGTGTTGAGCGATGTTTGACGGCTAATTGTGCGGATAGCGACGAAGTCAACGCCAAAGTGCTTGAACCCGTATTGGATTATATGGCTACTCAAATCACAGCCCTCGATCAACAGTTTGCGACTTCCTATCAGCGGCGATTAAATGATCTCCGTGAACATGTGACGCTCAAACTGGATGAAATACGCAAAGCCACTGACAATGTGAGTGATAACGAAGATGATTTGTTTGAGGATAAATTTGACGAAATCTGGGGCAAATTGACCAATAATATTGAAGAATTAGGCAATAAATTACATGAATATCGTGATCAAGAAGATGAGTATTTGATTGCCGCCATCAATAAAGCCTTTGAAGAAGCCACCCAGGATCCTGGCATACCGACGATTGAAGAAATCGAGAAAATGAGAAATCGAGAAGGCGATTATCCCGCTGCGTATTCTTATTACTTGCATAAGGTGCGGACACACTTAACGGCAAAATTTTCAGGGATTGAGGATGGCTTAAAGGAGTCTGTTAGGGATGTCAAAATGCAAGTCACAAAAACGCTGATTGAGAGTGGTTTAGGGCAATTGTCTCAATTGCAGGATTCATCTTATTTGCAAAACCTTTATACCCTGTTGGATAAAGACGGGGATAAGTTTCCAAGCTTGCGGCAAGGTTTTAAGGATTTTGTTTCCTTTGAATTGCTCTACCGAGGCATGATTCAACATAGAATCCGTAAACATTTGGATGATTTACACCCAGATTATACAGAATCTCGCTTGGATGAACATTCTGCTGATGAAATCAGTGATTATCTCCAGGGTAACTATAAAAAGGTGGTACACAGATGCGAAAATGTACTGATGGAATTGGTGACCGATCCAAGTGAAGCCAAGTTTGCCATTCTTGAAGAATTTATAGATCGCGTACTGCGGGCTGAGAATTCTAGGAAGGAATGGCGGCGGTTTTTAAAACGCAACCAAGAAGAATTGTGGCCCCAAGATTTTGAGTGGCAACGATTATTGAAACGGGTAGAGGCTGCTAATCAAGCGGTTAAATTGCAAATTTTACATTAGGAGAAAACACATTATGCAAGAATATCACATTACCCTGTTAGGTCCAACAGGGGTTGGTAAAACTAGCCTGTTGACTTCGATGTATTACCTTTTTGAACATGCGAACATCGGGATAGAACATGGCTTGCAATTGACCCCTGAGCTAGAAAGTTCTGCCATCATCAACAGGCAACTGGAAAAGTTGAAAACCTTACAGGATAATTTTGAGGCCACAGGGGGTGTGGCGAGCACTGCGGATGAGAAAAAGTTTGTCTTTGAATTGGGGCGCATTGCAAAAACACCTGAATTAAAGCTGATTTTTAGAGATTTCCCCGGCGGTTGGTTAGAAGAATCTGGTAAAGGAGAACAAGTCAAGGAGTACCTCAAAACGAGTGAAGTCATCATTGTTGCCATAGATGCGGCGGCATTAATGGAAACCAAGCGTAAGAGCTCCTATAATGAGCTTATCAATAAACCAACTCGTATCAATGATTTATTTAAAATGGCTTTTCAAGAATTAGAGAAGCCCAAATTGATCCTCTTCGTGCCCGTCAAATGTGAAACATACTTACAAGAGGGAACAAAAAATCGCCGTGAAGAATTGCTCAAACGCATAAAAGAAGAATATAAACTGTCTCTGAGATATTTTGAGACAGAGGCATTGTCCGAAAAAATCGCCGTGGCTGTGACACCAGTGCAAACAGTCGGCAATGTTTTTTTCAGCCATATTGAGGTTGATGCTAAAAATGATCCTTCCTTTAGGTTTATCAAAAAGAGACGGCATGATCCGTATGCGCCGAAAGATGTTGAGCAACCCTTGCGCCATATGCTCAGTTTTTTGTTGGATCGACATTTAGATAAAGATAATCGTAGCTGGTTTACGCATATTTTCAAGAAAATCGGATTTAATTTCGATCAGCATTTTAAGAAAGCGCTGGTAACGCTGGCAGATGGTTGTAAATAACACACGCTATTGTTTAATAGACTTGTCTCTGGGACAAGTCTAATGTGCAGGGAGACTATTTGTTATGCCATTTAAGTCAGTTTACGTGCAAAGTCGTGGGGTTTCCCATAAGTATGATTACCAATGGAAAAAAATAACTCTCGACGAACAGCAGCAAGACGATGCTAAGTTTATATTACCTCTAAATGAGTTCTTGGACACAGAATATGAGCCTTTTTCATTACTGATAGCCCGTACTGAAGAGGGCTTGTGTCTACTGATAACTAGGCTACGGTCAAATCGAAAAGATTTTCAGAGCCGTGTTATCAGAAATTCTCTTGCTTTTATTTTTGATGAGGAGCAAGTTATTTTTGATGAGGAGCGAGAAATACGCGGACTCGCTGTTCGATTTTTAGACGATGAAAAAAGCATCCGCAAGAAACTTGATCAAATCATTACTGACGATGATAATGATAATGCTGGGTTCCATGTTAAGTACGATGATTTTTGTGAGTTATTTTCTGACAATGTCAACGGCATTGGCGATGGGCAACCAGAAAATAAGTATCTGATAGGCAAGACATCTCCGACGTTGTTGTCTGATCTAGCCGATACTTTACGCAAGACTAAGCTACCACAAGAAAAAGAAAAAGAAATTTTAGTGGTGGTAACAGGCTTTAAAAAGCCTGAGACACTGGCAAATGTATGGAGGGGTTTATGCTCACTTGAGAAATCTAAAGATTGGCGAACCTCGGCGCCTCAAAAAAAAATGCCGAGAAAAATGCCCAAAGCAATAGTTCTGGTTCTGGTGGTAATATTATGCGCGATGCCTTGGAACCGGCAAAACAAGTTGGAAAACCCGTCAAGCGATTTATCCAGTCCCAGTTTGGAAAATACAACAACCCCTGATAATGGCTCAAAGGATAAACAGGGACAAGAGTCTCATCCAGATGATACTCCTACAGAGAAACCGCCAGAACCACCGAAAAATGATCAGCAAGGTGTTGTAACTCCGCCACATGGAAAAAAATGACAGTGATGCTGTCAAAACCGAAAATGGCTCAACACAGGGACAAGAGTCAGATAAACAATCAGAAAATTCTGACAACCGCTCACAAGCAGAAGGCAATAAGGAGCAAGCGTAGGGTGCGTCCCACGCACATTCTTGATGTCGCTGTAGATTAATGGTGGGCGTTCCATAACGATGTTTAGCTTCGCTGACTTCGTTTGAGAGAGGGTGCGTAGGACGCACCCTACGCTTGCTCACATAATTGGACAAGAAAGTCTGAGCCACTTGATATTTAGGTTTTTATGGTTAAATTAAATTTAACATCAACTAATAGTGAGGAACCTTTCTAATGAATCTGACGATTCCAGATGAGATTTTACAGGCGGCACAATTGTCAGCCGCTGACATTAAACGAGAATTGGCTATGCTATTTTTGCAAAAAAAAGCGTTAAATGTAGAACAAGCTACCCAATTAGCCGACATGCACCCCGTCAAGTTTGAACAATTATTGGTACAGCGTCAAATTCCAGCACCACTCAAATTCAAAAAATTAAGCAAATTGCAAGAACGAGATTGTATTGTTGGTGATCCCGAAGATTTGGTACATTTTGATTGGGCTAAAGAATGGAACAATTGATTTATTTAGATACACACGCCACCGTATGGTTATATACTGATAAACTTGAAAAATTTCCGGCTAAGACGCTCAAACTGATTGAAAATAATCCCATGCGTATTTCACCAATGGTTTTACTTGAATTAGGGTATTTACATGAAATTGGGCGTTTGCAAGATTCCGGTCAAACAGTGATTAGTGTCCTTAAAGAAACACTAGATTTGAGGATATGTGATTTAGAGCATCTCAAAGTAATTGACGCTGCTCTTGAATTGACATGGACACGCGATCCATTTGATCGCATTATTGTTGCACAAGCCGCAGTC
Organism: Candidatus Thiomargarita nelsonii; assembly: GCA_000785145.2. Classification (GTDB taxonomy): domain Bacteria; phylum Pseudomonadota; class Gammaproteobacteria; order Beggiatoales; family Beggiatoaceae; genus Thiomargarita; species Thiomargarita nelsonii_B. The sequence goes on along the minus strand of JSZA02000279.1, from coordinate 285 downwards.
AATCAATCAACATTAGTCACAAAAGATACACTTATTCGTAGCCATTATCCACAAACTTTTTGGGATTAACGTTTAAAGATGAGCAATGGACGGCAACCCTCTAAGCCTTTTTCAACATTAACTGTGAGGCGGCTTGTCCTAACTTTCTCAATTCTTTACGCTGGCTCATTGACTCCGTTTCTTGGTTGCGCTCTAGTAATGTTAAATGTATCTGCATTGCTTGTAAACTGGCTGGAATGAACAAGGGTGCGTTTTCCACCGTCGGTGGCAAGTTACTTTTGATGC
>JSZA02000002.1 GCA_000785145.2 Candidatus Thiomargarita nelsonii | reverse complement strand
GGTGCGTCCTACGCACCATGACGCGAAGTTAAAGGTGCGTAGGACGCACCCTACATTACCCATAAAAACAACCTTCAGTTGTTTCGGGAATTTCGCTCTGCGGATTTCCCGAAACAAAACTTTAAAATCAATAATTTAGTCTTAACTTAATGGCATTGTGTTGTAGGGTGCGTCCTACGCACCATGACGCGAAGTTAAAGGTGCGTAGGACGCACCCTACATTACCCATAAAAACAACCTTGACGATGCACTAGTGTGATAAAAAAGGATAAAAAACCAAATGGCTACTCCTAAAGTTTTAGTATTTTCTGTCGGATTAAATTTTTACGACAAAATTTATGATCGATGCATGGCAAGTCATCAACGCTATGCGGAGCGGCAAGCTTATGACTATGTATTAGTCAACCAACCTCGTTGGGCTAGTCTCATTGAAAGCGTTTGGCTAAAAATACCTTTGCTGTTAGCCGCTTTAAAAGCGGGTTATGACTGGGTATTTTTTGTCGATGCTGATTGCGAAGTGCGTGCTTTCACACCAAGAGTAGAAACACTGGCAGTCCCTGGCAAGTCCTTATATTTTGGACAAGGATTTTCAGGCAATATCAATTCTGGCGTGATAATTGCTCAAAATACGCCAAAAGCACGCGCTTTTTTTCAAGAAATATTTAATGCCGCACAAACAGAAGTCCCCGAAATGGACTGGGGAGAAAATGGGCATATTATTCACTTTTGTAAAGGCAATGAAAATGTACAAATACTAGACAAACGCTGGAATAATAACGCCGATGTCAACCTAGATGATTATGTTCGTCATTATAGTGGTGGAGGACCGATGCGTGCATTATATAAGCTTGCTCCGGGTAAACAAGGCTTAAAATTCGCCCTGATAATCAGAAACAAACTGATGAAATTAGCGGGCGTTCCGCGTCAAGAATTAATAGCGAGCTTAGAGCAACGAGTTCGCGCTTGTCAAGGTATTTATCCTGGTTTTTTTTTAAGTAAATGAAACATGGTGTAAAACATGAGAACAAAAATAGATATTCCCGGCCCATTAGGGCAACCTGTTTATCGTCACTGGGGGAGGAGCCAACTGACACCACTCGTTAGATTAATGGCTGTCGTATTACCCCGCTTATTTGATTGGCTTTTTTCATTATTACTTATATGGATACTCGCACCCTTATTGATAGTGCGTGGATTTATCAGCCAATGGCAAAGCGGACAAGTTTTTACACGTACATCGCTACTAGGCCGTTATCAAGCACCCTTTCAAAAATTGGCCTTTGCTGGCAAAGGAAAGGGCCGTAGTTTAGCGGTATTATTTAATATACTACGCGGAGATATGGCATTTGCCGGGCCGCGCCCTTTATCCAAAGAAGAGGCGGCACAAGTACCCGTAGATGCCCTAGTCCGTTTTTCAATTCGTCCTGGGCTGACATCACCCCATCAGCTACACCAGCGCGTTGCTATTGCACATGAAGCCGAAAGTGTGACAGATAAAGAATTTGTCTATAGTGAAACGGTTAAAGGTGATGCGGGATTGATAGCACGTTCTGCTGTATCAAGTATCTTAGGCGGTGGCGCACCTAAACCCTCTCCGCCTAGCTTAAATTTTGTTGGTATTTCAATGATTAATACCACCATGGAGGAAGCGATAAATTGGATTGTCACTCAAACACGATGTGCAGAAAAATATCATCTAGCCTTTGTCAATCCTGATTGCTTAAATATTGCTTATACCCATAGTGAATATACAGGCGTACTACAAAAAGCGAGGCGGGTATTACCAGATGGGATCGGCATACATGTTGGTTGTCGCATGTTGGGCGTCTCGCTACGTGCCAATGTCAATGGCACAGATTTATTCCCGCGTTTATGTGAAAAAGTTGTCGAACAAAATTTATCTTTATTTTTGTTAGGCGCAAAACCGGGTATTGCTGACGCGGTGGCAGCAAATATAGTATAATAAAATATCAGCTTATGTTGACAATATAGACAAAAGTCTATATCATGCCATCATGAAAGCAATAAACGTTTTAAAATTAGCAAACATTAGTCGAAGGCACTTATCAAGGCTGGTCAAACGAGGTAAAATTCGAGTCATAGTCAAGCCATCAGGTCAATATGACTACAACCCTGATGATGTTTATCAATACATTGGTAAAACTCGTCAAAATATGAACATCATTTATGCGCGAGTATCAACCCCTAAACAAAAAGCTGATTTAACACGACAAATTGAAACGCTTGAAGCTTTTTGTCTGGCCCAAGGTATAAAAGTTGATCGGGTTTTTTCTGATATTGCTAGTGGTATCAACTTTGAAAAACGAAAAAATTTTTTTTCCTTACTAGATTTAGTGCTTGATGGTCAGGTTGAAAAAGTTTTCATAAGTTACAAGGACCGATTAAGTCGAGTAGGATTTAGCTTATTTAAACACCTATTTCTAAAATTTGGAACCGAAATTATTGTGGCCAACGGCCATTCTAACGAAAAATTAGATAGCGAAGAAATCATGAATGAAATCATTACGTTAATTCATTGCTTTTCAATGAAACATTACTCAAAAAGGCGCGTCAAACGTGCCATCGAGGTGCTAAATGCGAGCACTGAAAACCAAGATTAAGGGTTTGAAAAAGCCCCAATTTGAGCGACTAAAAGAGTTGACCAACCACGCCAAAAACCTTTACAACCAAACATTGTGGACATTGCGGGAGGCTTTTGAGGCAACAGGGCGTTACTTTTCTTATCCTCAAATGGATAAGGCGATGAAAAAAGTCACTAATCTTGAGGGCAAGATCAATTATAAATTGTTGAAAGCCAAAGTCGCTCAACAAACGTTACGAAGGCTTGATAAAAACTTCAGATCATTTTTTAGTTGTCATCAGGATTTTAAAAAAAATCCGGGCAAGTACAAGGGTAAGCCCAGGCCGCCTAAGTACAAGCAAGACAAACATGACAACCTAATTTATGATTATCAAGCTTTCCGAATCCAAGGCTTGTTCATTATTGAAAAAGGCCCAGAAATTTCATTACCCAACGGAAAAACATTTCCCACTGGCGAATCTATTCGATATGAGCAAGTTGTCGTGTTAGAAAAGGGGTTGGAAATACAAGTTCCCAAGCAATTGTGGGATAAAGACATAAAGCAGGTAGAAATTATCCCGAAATACAATAGTTTCCATGCCGTTTTTGTTTACGAAGAAGACCCAACTGACTTTATCCAAGTCCGCCAGAGTGAGAAAACTATGTCTATTGACCTGGGCTTAAATAACCTGGCTACCTGCGTTACCAACGGTGTTGTTGAGCCTTTCATTATTGATGGCAAGAGGCTGAAGTCAGTCAATGCTTACTACAATAAGCGTAAGGCAAAAATGCAATCAAAACTATCTAAAAGGGGGAAAAAATGGTCGCGTAAACTACAAGGTTTAACCAATTGGCGTAATGCTGTAGTAAATGACTACATGCACAAAGCGACCTCAATTGTTGTAAAAACGTGCATAAAACATGGCATATCTAAGGTTGTTGTTGGTGACGTTGTTAAATCTTTGAACGGAATCAACTTAGGCAAAAGAACCAATCAAAACTTTGTAAATTTATCTCTTGGCCAATTTGTGGACTTACTGAGCTACAAACTTGGGTCGCACGGCATCGAGCTAGTGGTGACAGACGAGAGCTATACGAGCAAAGCTAGTTTTGTTGATGATGACAAAATGCCTAAGCGATATAACCCAAAAGCCAAACAGAAACGCACATTTAGTGGCAAACGTGTCAAACGCGGTTTGTACAAATCCAGCAATGGAACGCTTCTTAACGCCGATGCCAACGGTGCGTACAATATTTTGCGAAAGACGAATTCAGACTTTTCATTCTCAAAATTGGCGGCAAAGGTAGGTGCGAGGGTCAAAGAATGGTTGCACCCAACCAAACGAATACACCCTTTGCCAACATGGAGAGAACAATTTTTCATTGATTTGAAAAGTCATAGAAATCGCCCCCAAAATTAAAAAGTAACCTTAGCTTCCATTAGGCGAATGGGTCAAGGGTTGATACCTCCCTTATACACAATTGTGTGAGATTGATACCTCATTTGTTGACATGTCTACAATTGTCTATAAAATTGCTATCTGCGGAAACGTTATTCTGGATTACAGATAGTCGGCACTCAACATGGTTATTTTAGCCCTGATGAGGAAGCGTCTATTATCCAAAAAATTAATGCGTCGGGCGCCAATATTTTATTAGTGGCTTTTGGTGCGCCTAAACAGGATATTTGGATAAATCGCCACTTGGCAGATTTAAAACCCGCCGTTTCTATGGGAGTCGGTGGATTATTTGACTTTTATTCTGGGCAAGTTTCTCGCGCACCGCTCTGGATGCGAGAAATTGGGATGGAATGGATATGGCGACTGATACAAGAACCGGGACGCTTATGGCGGCGTTATGTTATTGGTAATCCGTTGTTTTTATTTAGAGTTTGGAAACAGGCGCATAAAACGTAAATAAAGGAAAACTCAGCAATGATCAGACAAGAAGCTTTGCTCAAGCGTTATGACAACATCAATAAAACGAACTTTTTGCATAAAATTCATTTCCATAGCAAACGGTTATTTTGGATAATAATCGTGCGTGGCTCCTATTTGCTCAAGCGTTTACTTACCCCCTTATTCCTTATCGTTGCCCTCTTGATTCGTTTTGAATCTCCCGGCTCTGTTTTATACAAACAAACTCGTGTCGGGCGATTTATCCGCAAGGGCTCCATTGATGAACTTCCGCAATTATGGAATGTTTTAAAAGGAGACCTAGTTGGACCCCGTCCGCCGATACCGAAAGAAGTCGATGAATATTCCCTAGCGGATCGCCGTCGTTTAGAAGTCATACCGGGTATTACTTGTATTTGGCAAGTCTCTGGACGCTCCGATATTCCGTTTCCAGAACAAGTGAAATTAGATGTGCAATATATTGAATCTCAATCTTTTTTGATGGACATCAAAATCTTATTTCAAACCATTCCAGCAGTCTTATTAGGTAAAGGTGCCTATTAAAGAATTGAGTATTGATTTATAAAATATCTCCTCCATGATATTTTAAACAGTCAAATATTTGGGGGGATTAGCAATGAGTACATATCAAGTCAATCAAATAGCAGATTGGTTTTTAGCCTCTATAGATAGAGAAGCAGGTGATACGATTTCTCATTTAAAGTTACAAAAATTGATGTATTATACACAGGCATGGTCCCTAGCTATTAATGGTAAGTGCTTGTTTGATGAAGATTTTGAAGCCTGGACACATGGTCCCGTCTTGCCCTCTCTTTGGCATAGGTTTAAAGAATTGGGCTGGGATTCAATTCCTCCTTCAGCCATCAGTTCAAAATGTGATCTTGTGACAGAAGATGAGAAATTATTGTTAGATATATTAAATAGTTATGGTGATTTATCGGCAAAACATTTAGAAGAATTAACGCATTCAGAAACACCTTGGCGTGAAGCACGAGGGAATCTTCCCATAGAAGTGAGTTCTACTCAGAATATTAGTAAAGAACTCATGCGAGAATATTATCAAAAACTCTATGAGGAAACTGACGATGAGTAATCGTCAAAAAAAGTTACACTTACAGTTGTTTCGGGAATGAGTGGAGCGATTTAGCTCCGCTTACTTCGTTTCCCGAAACTAAAAACTAAATAGGAAAATAACATGAAAGCCATTGTTTTTGCAGACAGATTAGGTCAAGAATTAACACCCTTAACAGAAAAAACCTCTGTGGCAATGTTACCCATCGTCAGTAAACCGATACTAGAACATACCATAGAAAGCCTCGTCATGTCTGATATACGTGACATTACCCTAGTCGTTTCCGCCTATGCAGACACTATAGAAGAAAATTTAGGGACTGGCAACCGTTGGGGTGCTAAATTTACCTACATTCTCAGCCAAGGCGAAGAAAACCCTAGCGACATTATACAACGCTTAGACATGCCTACGGATGAAAGTTGGCTGGCACTACGCGGCGACGTATTGCGTAGTCCCGTGATTAGTCAATTTTTGGAACAAGCACAAACTTTGCCCGGTGACTATGTTTTAGGATTAATGACTGCCCAATGTGCTAGCTTATGTCTCTGTCGGAGTGGATGCCAGCCCTCCGTCTTAGCAGAATTACGCTGGACTGGCGAAACGCAGCCCTCGACACAGGACAATCAAATCATCCTAGAGGCGAACGATTCTTGCCTAGAATCTCTACAAAGCTACCATCAAGCCAATTTAGATGTCATGGCAGGACGTTTTAGCGGCCTTATCATACCCGGCAAGCAAACGGTATTAGGGCTAACCACTGGCCCCCGATCGCAAATATCGCCCAAAAGTCTCAAGCAAGGACTCGCTTTTGTTGGCGCAACTTGTCGAATACACCCAGAAGCCGAACTCTTAAATGATGTCGTGATTAATAATAATGTGATTGTTGATCGGGGAGCAACTGTGCAATCCAGTGTGATTTTACCAAATACTTACATCGGAGAACTGGTCGATGTCAAAAATGCCATAGTCTGGGGCAATGATTTAATTCGCGTGGACACTGGGGCTGTGCTACATGTCAGTGAAGCCTTTCTCTTGGGTGATCTGCAAACGCATGTCCTCAACAATGGCATAGCTGGGGTATTACACCGCTTCCTTGGATTAGGTTTACTGATTGCCTCCTTACCCTTGTGGATAGTGGCATTGATTGCCGCCTTATGGCATAAGCCAAGCCAACCGCTCAAAAAAGAGCAATTAGAAGGCAACCAGATAACACTTGATGAATTAGGCAACCGTCAACGCAAAGTATTTACAACTTGGCTCTGGAATACGCCAATCCCAATCTTGCGCTACTTACCGCGCTTGATAGCCACATTAACCGGTGATTTGCGCTTAGTTGGTACATTGCCATTTTCCCCGTCACAACTAGCAGAACGTATAGCAGAGTGGGAAAAAGTACGAGATGAAGCCCCCGTCGGACTGATTGGTCCCACTCAGTTAAATCTCTCAGCTATGGTACCAATGGAAGAAAAGTTGATGAGTGATGCCTTTTATGCGAAATTACGCAGTACCAGTAAAGATTTAGGGTATTTATGGCAAGGAGTATGCGCTTTATTTAGTAGGCGGGCTTGGTGGGTGCAAGGTCAATGCCATTAAGTTATCTTAAACTCCCTCCTAGCGTCGAAACGAAGGGCAACCATAAAGGATTGCCCCTACATTGCCTCGGTTCCCGTCCGGCAGGATACAATACAACACCATAAATATCGTTATCATTTTACTTCTGAATCATCATAGATTTTTATTTCACCTTCTTCAATGAAGATAAGACGTTTTGATGATAATTTGTCATTTTGCGTTTCTAAAAATTGCCCCACCACGTTTAATAGATTTTGAGTTCTGGTATCACTTAATGTCAGTACGATAATCCCTTTGATAGGATGAGTAACAAATTTGTGATAACTTTTAAAATCCGAGTCTCTTGTCAGAATCCATGCGTCTTTTTCTTCGGCAACCTTATAGACTTCTCCATTTTTAATGCCGCCTTTGCCTAATTTTTTCAGATGTTCTGCTTCGTATCCCTTGTTTCTGAGAAATTCAACGAGGGCAAAGGGCATATTTTCATCAAGAATAAACTTTATATTCATATTGCATACGCCTCATATTCGCATAGTTTAGCGGCGTATTTCATCGCCCTTTTTATATCATCAGGCGTTATAGAAGGATAATCCTGTATAATTGACTCGGTATCTTCCCCCTCAGCGAGGAGTGAAACAATCAAATAGACGGGTATTCTTGTCCCGGTGATGCAGGGTTTCCCATGACAGATATCCGGTTCGGATGAAATTCTGTCAAATATTTCTGTGTTTTGCATTTTACATGATCTCTTTGTTAAAATTGGTTAACAGTTTCCAGATACTGATCACTGAATCAGTTATTATAACATAAATGCCCACTGCACCTCCCAAAACCACAGAATAATTTGGACGTCCAAGATAAATCTTGGACTCCTTTAAACTGAAAATTTCCGCTATCCTGTACTAGACGATGCCGTTTCAGAAATCAATTGATACGCATACGACAAATCAAAAGCCTTAAAATCTTTGCGGGCATCATCAATCAACCAATTAAGATCAGCCGCCTCAATATCTAAACTTTCCCCTGATGGGCTAATGCACTTTTTATCAAAAATAATCTGCTGCTCCAAATGGGCAATTTTATTGACGCGAGTATAATCATCAACAATACATTCCTTAACGATTGCGCCACCCTCTATCACACAATTTGCTCCGATGACCGTAGGTCCCTCAATTTTTGCCCCCGCCCCAATAGAAGTGCTACTACCAATATAAACTGGCGGCACTATTTCCACCGTATCAAAATCCACATTGAGGTTAATGCCCGTATAGATTCCCGGACGAATCTCTTGACCCGGCAACTGGTATCCCTTCACTTTTCCCTGCAAAATTTCTCGACTGGCATACCAATAATCTGAGACGGAGCCTATGTCTAACCATTGAAATGGTAATGATATACCATAAAACGCTAAAGCTAAACCAGCCAATGTCGGAAATAATTGACTGCCAATATCATAAGGCGTGTTTGCCGGAATGTAATCAAAAATGCCCGGTTCAAAGATATAAATACCCGTATTAATCGTATTTGAAATAGCGTCCTGCTGTGCGGGTTTTTCTTGAAATTGAATAATCCGCCCCGTCTCATCGGTTTGCACCACGCCATACTTAGACACTTCAGACACCTCTTTTAGCACGATTGTTGCCAGAGATTTTTTAGCGCGGTGGAATGCCAGTGCTTTAGATAAACCTACGAGGAGACCAATACCTTGCAGGTCTGATTTGGGAGGGATTAAATTTCAATTGCATGTTTTTTTATTCTATATAATAAGGTATCGCGTGTTAAACCAAGTAGTCGCGCTGCTTGACTACGATTACCATAAGTTTTATCAAGTGCTTGACGAATCATTTGAATTTCTAAAGCTTCCAAATTGATACCGCTTTCCGGCAAGCTAAATCCTTCCGCAGACTTAGCCGTTTTTTCAAAATGAAATTGACGAGGCAAGTGAGTTGGTTCGATGCTTTTTCCACTGAAAAAAATGAGCATGCGTTCAGAAAAATTGCGTAATTCTCGAATATTGCCTGGCCATTTATAACGATGTAATCGTTTGAGCGTTGCCTTATTGTAATGGGGCTCCGAAAGTTTGTGACGTTTTGCCAGTTCTTTGGTAAATGCCTGTAGTAACATCTCTAAATCGTCTAAGCGTTTGCGTAAGGGCGGTAGTTCTAAAGGTACAATATTTAAACGGTAATATAAATCTTGCCGAAATTTGCCTTGTTGCGTTTCTGCATATAAATCGCGGTTAGTCGCGGCGATGATGCGGGTGTCAACATGCTCGACGCGGCTTTGACCGATGACTTGACATTCGCCCATTTCTAAAAAACGTAATAATTTGGCTTGAATGGAAAGCGGAAATTCTCCGATTTCATCTAAAAAAAGTGTGCCACCATTAGCGGCTTGTATGCGCCCTTGTTGATCAGCAACAGCACCCGTAAAAGCCCCTTTACGGTGTCCAAATAATTCAGATTCGGCTAAGCTTTCTGGTAAGGCGGCACAATTAATGGTAATAAAAGCACCTTGCGCTCTGGGGCTATGTTGATGAATGCTTTGTGCTAACAGTTCTTTACCCGTACCACTTTCACCTTCGATAAGTACCGTTACATCTGTCATAGCAACAAGACGGGCGGCGCGGATGACGGTACAAAATTCTCCTGAATTGCCTAATAAGTTTGACATGAGATTTGAATAATGGTTTGTTCGTAGTAGGTGTGTTATATAACATAAAAATAGGTAAAATCACATACCCTACTCACACTAAAATTGAGTATCTCATTGAAAATTAATATTTTTATTAAATGGTACAAAAAATGCGGATGACACATTTCCTTTTTAAAAAAATCTAAGAGATAATATGATACGTCAACCGCTTATTTTAAGTATCGTTTTAGCAACAACTCCAATCTTGGCTGAAGAGCCGACAACGCTACCCACTGTCACAGTCGAAGGTGAACGCTTGGCAGAACCCGGCGTCTCACAGGAGGAGACAGAGGATATTTTAGGCACGCCAGTCGATGCGGGTGATTTTCTACGCAGTATCCCCGGTGTCTCCGGCACACGCATGGGCGGACATGGTATTGAGCCCATTATTCGTGGACAAAGCCAAAATCAACTCAATATTTTATTAGATGGGGCTTATATTCATGGTGGCTGCCCTAATCGTATGGATCCCCCAACGTCTTATTCACCGATAGAAACTTATGATAGTGTGACAGTGATTAAGGGCTCTCAAAGCGTCATTTATGGGGGGGGCGGTAGTGGTGGCACTGTGTTGTTTGAGCGAAAAACGCGACGTTTTGCTAAAAATAAATTTTTACGGGGTAAAGTCGGCGGCGGTTATAGCAGTAATTCTGAGACTCAAAAATTATTTGGTGATATAACGCTCGGTGGTACACAAGGTTTTGCGCGTGGGATTATTGAATATCAGGATGGTGAAAATTATGAGGATGGTGATGGCAATGAAACACGTTCGGCTTTCAGCACTCAATCGGGCAACCTGATCTTTGGATACACGCCAAGTGAAAAAACTCGTTTTGAATTGAGTTTTGAGGCGACTCGCACAGATGATGTTTTATATCCGGGGGCAGGCATGGATGCGCCCAAGGCGGATAACGATACTATTCGTTTGAAATATGAAAATGAGTGGGGGACTAAACTAGAACTTTATCATTCTGATGTTGAGCATGTGATGGATAATTTTTCTCTACGTCCACTCACCGCACCGATGAAAATGTTGGTTGCAGCCGATTCCAAGACGCTAGGCGGGCGTATGCGCCACAATTGGTTGACTGATAATGACGTGGAATGGACAGTGGGGATAGATTATCAACACAATAATCGGGATGCTAATCGTTTAGCTGGTGTCTCTACACCGAGCAATATTCAATCAATCATGTGGCCTGATGTTGATTTAAAACAGATTGGGCTGTTTGGTGAAATGCTGCTATTTGTCCGTGAAGTTGATACGCTCAAACTGGGATTGCGCTATGATCGAGTGACAAGCGAGGCGGCACGGGCGAGCCAGGCGGCAATGGGCGGAGTCTCGCCAAATAATTTATATAATAAATATTATGGCAAAAGTGCGGCAGAGCACGAAGAAAATAATGTGGGTGGATTTATCCGATATGAGCATGAATTGAGCAATGCGGATAATTTGATTTTTGTCAGTCTGAGTCGCAGCGTGCGTACTGCCGATGCGACAGAACGCTTTTTGATGGCTAATCATTCTAAAAGCGCGATACGTTGGATCGGTAATCCAGATTTAGCGCCTGAACAGCATCACCAGATAGAACTGGGAATATCTTCGCAAAGAAATCGCTGGGATAGCAACGCATCGCTATACTATAACAATGTCAGCGACTATATTTTAAGAGATCGTGCCCATGCCCAAGCGGGTATTTTGCAAAATGATAATGCCACGATCTATCGTAATGTAGATGCACGGCTCTATGGTTTTGAATGGGAAACGCAGCTTAAATGGAATAAAGAATGGTTGAGCGGTTTCACGGTGGACTTTGTCCATGCGACAACCGATGATCGCCCGATTGCACAAACGCCTCCGCTGTCAGGTACGCTCAGTTTTGATTACAAACCGGCGACATGGCAATTGGGTGGCAAGCTGCGTCTGTTTGCCAAACAAGATAGGGTTGATGATGATATTAAGACGGGTAGTGGTTTGGATATTCAAAAAACGCCCGGCTTTGCAGTCCTAGATTTTTACGGTAGCATGAATATCAACAAGCAAACCCAGATCAAATTTGGCGTAAACAATGTGTTTGATAAAAATTATAGCTACCATGTCAATCGTGCGAATATTGATCCTTTTAATCCTGAGCCCGTACAAGTGAATGAACCGGGGCGGGCGTTTTGGCTTAATATTACGGCGACATTTTAGATGTCCAAGATAAATCTTGGACTCCTAGTAGGCTGTCAATTTGTTTTTTTTGGAGTACAAAGCTTTAGCTTTGTACTGTCTGACAAAGCTAAAGCTTTGTACTCCAACACTAATATTGGACTCCTAGTACGCCGTCAATTTGTTTTTTTTGGAGTACAAAGCTTTAGCTTTGTACTGTCTGACAAAGCTAAAGCTTTGTACTCCAATAACGTATATGACAGCGTACTAGAAGCCTTGAAATTTATTTCAAGGCTTTTTTTTTGGCACGCACGAGATTTATGTTATTATTCATGCCGCGACGCAAAGCGTATTCAGGATGAAAAAAAAATCCTATTTTTTGAAAAAATAGGATTTTTAAATTTCATTTAGGATGTCTATATATTAATAGGAGCCAAAAAAAATCATGTCTGACTACCTCATAGCCCCATCCATTTTATCAGCCGATTTTGCCCGCTTAGGGGAAGAAGTGACTAATGTATTAGCGGCGGGATCGGATATAGTCCATTTTGATGTGATGGATAATCATTATGTGCCTAATCTGACCATTGGTCCCTTAATCTGTGAAGCCTTGCGTAAACATGGCGTGACGGCCCCAATTGACGTACATTTAATGGTGAAACCAGTGGATAGCATCATCCCCGATTTTGCCAAAGCGGGTGCCACCTATATTACATTTCACCCAGAAGCCAGCGAACATATTGATCGTTCCTTACAACTGGTGCGTGAAAATGGCTGCAAATCGGGCTTGGTTTTCAATCCAGCAACTCCCTTGGACTATCTGAAATATGTCTTAGACAAAGTAGATATGGTACTATTGATGTCGGTTAACCCCGGATTTGGGGGACAATCATTCATTCCAGCCACCTTGGAAAAATTACGCGAAGCACGTCAAATTATTGACAATAGTGGGCGCGATATTCGTTTAGAAATTGATGGCGGCGTAAAAATCAACAACATTCGTGAAATCGCTGAAGCGGGGGCTGACACTTTTGTGGCAGGCTCTGCCATTTTTAATACATCCGATTACAAGGCGACGATTGCGGCGATGCGGGCAGAATTAGCATAACAAAGGTGTAATAATAATGACAGTCCCAGAATTAATTCTGATAGACTTAGATGGCACATTGATAGATACGGTGCCAGACTTAGCTTATGCCATTGATGGCATGATGTCGCAATTAGATTTGCCGCAGCGAGGCGAGGAAAAAGTTCGGCGCTGGGTTGGTAACGGCATAGAACGCCTCGTCAAACGGGCATTGCTTGACAATGATGAGGGTGAACCAGACGACAAATTATTTCAATCTGCGCTACACTTGTTTAAAGTTGTGTATGCAGAATGTAATGGTCGTCATAGTACACTATTTCCGGGTGTGCGAGAAGGCTTGGATTGGCTAAAATCGCAAAACGCTGTATTAGCCTGTATTACTAATAAAGCAGAACAATTTACGACACCTTTGCTGAAAGCATTCAAAATCGAACAAGATTTTAAATTAGTCATAAGCGGAGATAGTCTGCCAAAAAAGAAACCTGATCCTTTGCCCTTATTACATGCTGCCGAGTTTTTCAAAGTTGAGCCGCACAAAGCACTCATGCTGGGCGACTCTATCAACGATGTACAAGCCGCACGAGCGGCAGGCTTTCAAATTATCTGTGTCAGTTACGGCTATAACCACGGCGAAGATATTCGCAAGGCTAATCCTGATGCAGTCATTGATTCATTCACACAACTCTCTTCAGTTATCAGTTATCAGTAGGCGAACAATCGCCTACTACGAACAAGTCAAGCCGTTCGTAGTAGGCGATTTATCGCCTACCATTTTGATAACTGATAACTGATAACTGATATGACACCTGAAAAATTTTCCCAATTAGCAGCAGAGGGATATAACCGTATCCCCATCCTGCGACAAGTTTTAGCTGACTTAGACACCCCCTTGAGTGCCTACTTGAAATTAGCCAAGGGAGAGCCCTATTCTTACTTATTAGAATCCGTAGAAGGTGGCGAAAAATGGGGGCGTTACTCAATCATTGGTTTACCCGCTCAAACCATTGTGCGGGTGGATGGATACGACATCACCGTCAAAACTGGTGGTGAGATCACTGAACACACACAAGTGACCGATCCTCTCGCATGGATTGGCGACTTTATTGATCGTTTTCGTGTTCCAAAATTAATTGAGCTACCACGTTTTACGGGCGGCTTAGTGGGCTATTTTGGCTATGATACAGTACGCTATATCGAGCCTCGCTTGGCAAAGAAAAACTTCAATGATCCATTGGGCACACCCGATATACTCCTGATGCTCTCTGATGAAGTGCTGGTTTTTGATAACCTAAAAGGCAAACTGTATTTTATTATTTATGCCATACCATCACAGCCAGACGCATACACTAAAAGCCAACAACGCATAGAGGCGTTAATCAAACAATTGCGCGAGAATATTATTCCACTTGATAGCACCTCTAGTGAAACGACTATTATAGAAAGCGACTTTAAATCAGGATTTCCCCGTCCGGCATTTTTACAAGCGGTAGAACGCGCCAAAGAATACATTGTTGAAGGCGATATTATGCAAGTCGTACTATCGCAACGCCTCTCAATCGCTTGTGAAGCACCCCCCCTAAACGTGTACCGTACTTTGCGCTGCTTAAATCCATCGCCCTATATGTACTACTTAAATTTAGACGAATTTCATATTGTGGGCTCATCACCAGAAATCTTGGTACGCTTAGAAGATCAAAAAATGACGGTACGCCCCATCGCCGGCACCCGTCCGCGTGGACGTGATGAGGCGGAAGATTTATCACTAGAACAAGAATTGCTGGCTGATCCTAAAGAACGTGCAGAACACCTTATGCTTATTGACTTGGGCAGAAACGATGTTGGACGAGTGAGCCAAATTAGCAGCGTACAATTAACCGAAAACATGCTTATAGAACGATACTCCCACGTCATGCACATTGTTTCTAATGTCATAGGACAATTAAAACCAGAACTCAATGCACTGGATGCACTTAAAGCCGCATTACCAGCGGGCACTTTAAGCGGTGCCCCGAAAATACGGGCGATGGAAATTATTGACGAACTGGAACCCATTAAACGTGGGATTTATGGCGGTGCCGTCGGCTATATCACTTGGCACGGAGACATGGACACCGCGATAGCCATCCGTACTGCGGTGATAAAAGATAAAACCTTACACATTCAAGTCGGCGCTGGCATTGTGGCAGACTCCGTGCCAGCCAAAGAATGGGATGAAACTATGAATAAAGGTCGTGCTATCTTTAAAGCGGTGGCAATCGCATCGGCGGGAGGAGAATTGCCATGTTATTGATGATAGATAACTACGACTCCTTTACCTACAACCTAGTCCAGTATTTTGGAGAATTAGGCGCAGAAGTACAAGTCTATCGTAATGACCAAATCACCTGTGATAAAATTAAAGCACTGGCGCCACAACACTTGGTCATCTCACCTGGACCCTGCACACCGAATCAAGCGGGCATATCCGTTGCCGCTATCCAAAATTTTGCTGGAAAAATACCACTGCTGGGCGTATGCCTTGGACACCAAAGCATAGGACAAGCCTTTGGAGGCAAAATTGTCCATGCTCGCCAAATCATGCATGGCAAAACCTCAAATATTTACCACACCGGCACAGGCATTTTCAAAGGCATACCTAACCCCTTTGAAGCGACACGTTACCACTCTCTCGTCATAGAACGAATACCCGACTGTTTAGAAATCACCGCTTGGACACAAACACCGAATGGTGACATGGAAGAAATTATGGGAGTGCAGCATAAAACCTTAGCTGTTATTGGCGTACAATTTCACCCAGAATCTATCCTGACACAACAAGGACATGCTTTACTCAAAAACTTTTTAGATAACTGATAACTGATAACTAATAATGGTACCCCAAGAAAAGTATAAATCCAAGCTCACCGGACTCCCCGGGAAATTAGTCAGTTTAGGCGTGTTGAGCGAATCTGATGTAAGAAAGGCGATTGAACTATCGCGGACTGAGCGCACCCCTATTGTAACTTACCTGCTGAATAAAAAACTGGTTAAGCAAAGTGCGCTAGCCCAGGGGTTGAGTGAAGAGTTTGGTATTCCCCTGATTGATATTAACGAATTCGACATCGAGCCAGAAGTCATCAAACTGGTTGACGAAAAACTGTTAGAAAAGCACAAGGCTGTTCCGCTCTTCAAACGAGGTAAACGCTTGTTCGTCGCCCTCTCTGATCCAACAGCACTAGATGCACTGAAAGAGATTCAATTCCGTACCCAGACAAAAGCCGAGCCAATTATAGCCGAAGCGGATAAACTGGCTAAATTCATTGAACGTGCCCTCGATTTGTTTGATGATACCGGCATGGGAGATGACGGGGATACAGACTTTGATCTGGTTGACGATGCTGTGAAAGAAGAAGAAACAATAAGCGTGCCCGAAGTAGAAGCGCCTGTTGTCAAATTCGTCAACAGCATGCTCTTTAAGGCCATCAAATTGGGGGCTTCCGATTTACACTTTGAACCTTATGAAAAAATCTATCGAGTGCGCTTTCGCGTCGATGGCGTACTCAAAGTGTTTGCTAAACCACCCGTTGCCATTGCTCGAAAATTAGCAGCACGTATCAAAGTCATGTCGCGTTTGGACGTTGCAGAACGCCGCGTCCCTCAAGACGGACGTATCAAACTCAAAATTTCTGCTAAAAAGGCGATTGACTTTCGGGTTAGCACCTGCCCAATCTTATGGGGCGAAAAGATAGTCATGCGAATTCTCGACTCATCTGCCGCCAACCTCAACATAGACATACTTGGCTATGAAGAAGAACAAAAGCGCCTCTATCTTGAAGCCCTCGCCAACCCTTATGGCATGGTATTAGTGACAGGTCCCACTGGCAGCGGCAAAACGGTCTCCCTTTATACAGGCATTAACATTCTTAACCAAGAAGGCGTTAATATTTCCACAGCCGAAGATCCGGTAGAAATTAACCTCCCCGGTGTCAATCAAGTACAAATTGATGAAAAAACCGGCATGACTTTTGCAAAAGCACTTAAAGCATTTCTACGACAAGATCCTGATATTATACTCGTCGGCGAAATACGAGACTTAGAAACAGCCAGTATTGCGATTAAGGCTGCCTCCACCGGTCACATGGTCATGTCCACCCTACACACCAATGACGCGCCACAAACTTTGACGCGCATGATCGATATGGGCGTTAAACCCTTTGCAATTGCCAACGCTGTCAACCTCATAATGGCACAACGGCTCTGCCGCCGCCTATGTAGTTGCAAAATACAACAGGACCTACCTGAGCAGGTGTTAACAGATGCTGGATTTAAACAAGAAGAAATTCCTGAGATAAAATTGTATGGACCCAAGGAGGGAGGTTGTGAAAAATGCGATGGCTCGGGTTACAAGGGGCGGGTTGGTATTTATCAAGTCATGCCGATATCGGACGCTATGAAACGCATGATCATGGAAGGTCAGAATGCTATTGCACTGGCAGATCAAGCCCGCCAAGAAGGCATACCTGATCTGCGCGAATCTGGCTTAAAAAAAGTTAAAGATGGTCTAACCTCTTTGGAAGAGGTTGATCGTGTTGTTAGCAAAGAATAATTTTCTCAAAGAGGGAGGCACTATTATTTATGACTGCAGCTACGCTCCAAAAACAAAATATATTTGTTTGGACATGCACAAACAAAAAAGGTGAAAAACGCAAAGGAGAAATGCGTGCCATTAGTGAAATCCAGGTCAAAGCCGCACTGCGAAACCAAGGCTTACGTCCTATAAAAGTCAAGAAAAAACCCAAGGACTTATTCGGTGCTGGCGGAAAACCGATAGACTCCAGCGATATCGCTACATTTGCACGTCAAATGGCTACCATGATGACATCAGGCATTCCCTTGATTCAATCGTTTGATCTTGTTGGACAAGGTCACGAAAAGCCAAAATTTCAAGAATTAATGATGGAACTTAAAGGAGAGGTTGAAGCGGGAGGGACGATGGCTAATGCGCTGCGTGGATATCCCCAACATTTTGATCCGCTCTTTTGCAACCTAGTTGAGGCAGGTGAACAAGCCGGTATTTTAGAATCACTGTTAACTAAACTAGCGGTTTACAAAGAAAAAAGTGAGAGCATTAAGAAAAAAATTAAAGGCGCAATCAAATACCCCATTGCAGTGCTTATCGTTGCACTGGTCGTCAGTGCCATCTTACTCGTTTACGTTGTTCCCATTTTTGCTGACATGTTCAAAGAATTTGGTGCAGATTTACCCGTTTTCACACAAGTCATCGTGAACATGTCGGACTTTATGGTCGCGTATTGGTGGCTGGTTTTTGGTGGCATTGCGCTTTTTGTCATGGCCTTCAAACATGCCAAGAAACGTTTTGTGGGCTTCCATAATTTTTTGCAAAGACTCTCATTAAAATTACCGCTGTTTGGAGAATTGCTCAGAAAATCAGCAATAGCCCGTTTTGCCAGGACTTTAGCCACGATGTTTGCGGCGGGGACCCCCTTGGTGGAAGCAATGGAATCAGTCGCGGGTGCGACGGGCAATATCATTTATTACGATGCGTGCATGAAAATCAAAGAAGACGTATCGACTGGGATACCATTAGCAGATAGCATGCGTGAAGTGAATGTATTTCCTAACCTGTGTGTGCAGATGACGCAAATTGGTGAAGAATCGGGTGAGCTCGATAAAATGTTAAATAAAGTGGCTGATTACTATGAAGAAGAAGTGGACACTCTCGTTGAATCACTCAGTTCCTTAATGGAGCCGCTTATCATGGCCTTTTTAGGTGTTGTGATTGGTGGATTAGTGGTGGCCATGTATTTACCTATCTTTCAAATGGGTTCTGTCATTTAATTTAAATTTAATCAAATTCCAAATATATGAATGTACTCAGCTATCTTGCAGCAGAACCTAATGCTTTTTTGATTGTTGTTGGTATTGTAGGATTGATCGTGGGCAGCTTTCTCAACGTTGTGATTCACCGTCTGCCCATTATGATTCAACGCGAATGGGAAAGAGAATGTGCGTCCCTTTTGAAAGTATCTCCTTCCAGCGAAAGCGAACCATTTGATTTGAGTCGACCACGTTCTCGTTGCCCACATTGTAAACATCAAATTACAGTACTAGAAAATATTCCGATATTGAGCTATATTTGGCAACGTGGCAAATGTACAAACTGCCAGACCAAAATTTCTCCGCGTTATCCGCTGATTGAAGGCGTGAGCGCGTTTTTAGCTGTTATCACGGCTTGGCACTTTGGATTTGGGTGGGCAGTCTTG
The DNA here is from genome assembly GCA_000785145.2 of Candidatus Thiomargarita nelsonii. Classification (GTDB taxonomy): domain Bacteria; phylum Pseudomonadota; class Gammaproteobacteria; order Beggiatoales; family Beggiatoaceae; genus Thiomargarita; species Thiomargarita nelsonii_B. Next base: position 77,048 of record JSZA02000002.1, on the reverse strand, counting down.
GGTGCTTTGGCACTGACATGGGCACTGCTGGCAAGCAGCATCATTGATTTTGAGCATCAATTATTGTTTGATAGTATCACATTACCTTTTTTATGGTTTGGATTACTATGTAACCTTTTTGGATTGTACACAGATATTGAATCCAGTTTGATAGGGGCAATGGCAGGATATTTGTCACTATGGTCAGTCTATTGGCTGTTCAAGCTTTTCACAGGAAAAGAAGGCATGGGCTATGGTGATTTCAAATTATTAGCCATGTTGGGTGCCTGGATGGGATGGCAAGCATTACCATTCATTATCTTAATGTCCTCATTAATTGGGGCAGTGGTTGGTATAACACTCGTCTTATGGCGAGGACACGACAAAAATATACCTATCCCTTATGGTCCATTTCTCGCAGCGGCAGGTTGGATCAGCCTACTGTGGGGGAACTTACTATGGTCTTACCCCTGAAAATCGGATTAACTGGAGGCATCGCCTCTGGTAAAACGACTGTATCTAAGCATTTTGCAAAAATCGGGGTTCCCGTCATAGATGCAGACGTGATTGCACATGCGCTAGTCGAACCCGGACAACCAGCACTTGAACACATTATCCAAACTTTTGGATCAGAAATAATAAACAGCAGAGGTCAGCTCAATCGTGCTAAACTACGCAAAAAAATTTATGCAAACCCGTTTGAGCGCCAACGTTTAGAAGCGATTTTACATCCTCGTATCAAAAAAAATATGCAAGAACAAATCGCAAGCTTGCATGATGCCTATTGTCTGTTAAGTATCCCTTTATTAATCGAAACAGGGATGTTGGAACTAGTTGATCGTGTGTTAGTGGTTGATTGCCCCCCACCGTTGCAAGAACAACGTATCAAAACACGCGATGGGCTTAACTCGAAAGAAATAGAACAGATAATCAAAGTCCAAGCGACGCGAGAGACACGGCTTGCTATAGCTAATGATGTGATTGACAATGACTCAAGTTTGGAGAATTTACAAAAACAGGTTTTAGCTTTGCACCAAAGATACTGTAAATGGTGCAATGTCTGCAATTCTGCCCTCTAGGGCTTTATATATGAGCAAGAAAAACCAAACGGGAAATGCTATCTATGGATGAGAGAATCTTTAAAATAGGTGTATTTGGTCTGAAATCCAATGAACAAAATACCTTGGGCAGTATTTTCAAGCTTGCCGCAGCACGCCCACGAAAATACACCTTGGTAGCCCCTACAGATCGTGCAAAGGCTGATATTGTACTCGTTGATATTGATGATACGAATGCCGAGAATGAATGGCGTAGTTTTAGCGTACATTATGGCAAGATTCCTATAGTCAAAGTGACCAAAAGCTTGCCACAAGTCACCGCCCAGGAGGTGTACCTACGCCGACCACTCACTTTGAAACGAGTACTCGAAACCCTTGATGATGTGACTATCAAAGTCCATAAATTTGTACCCGAAATTACGATTGATGACAACATGATGTTGCATACGAGCGACGATGCTGGAACCATCGATCTTGTCACTCAAGGGGTCCAAACAACCAAGGCGAGTGGCATTAAAGCATTGGTTGTTGACGACAGCCTACCAGTACGCAAAGCGATGGAACTTCAACTCGGGCTGTATGGCATGGCTCTCGACTTTGCAGAAACTGGTGAAGAAGCACTTGATTACATACAAGAAAACATTTACGACATTATTTTTTTAGATGTTATGCTACCTGGTGTTGACGGACTTAAAGTCTGTAAGCAAATTAAATCTCATAAATTGTCTAAGAAAACGCCTGTTGTTATGTTGACTGGCAAGGATTCCCGCATTGACAAAATTAAAGGGACAATGGCGGGTGCTAACGAATATTTGACCAAACCAGTACAACAAGAACAACTCAAAGAAGTTATCAAACAGTTTTTGCCCCAAACCGTTATCAGTAAGTAATCATTGTTTATTAACTAATTGATTTATTTAAAAAGGAGATTGTATTTATGTCCCTCAAAAAAATACTTGTGGTTGATGATTCAAAAGTCGATCTGGCGAATATTGAAAAAATAGTTTCTGAGGCTGGTTATACAGTCATCACAGCCAATGATGGTGCCGAAGCCATTGAAAAAGCGAAGGCTGAAACACCTGATCTCATTCTTCTGGATGTGGTGATGCAACCAATGGATGGTTACCAAGCTTGTCGGGAACTTCGCAACACCGATTCCACCAAGAATATTCCAGTTGTTTTTGTCACTGGCAAAGGGCAAAAGGCGGATCGCATGTGGGCAAAAATGCAAGGGGGGGAAGGATTCATACAAAAGCCCTTCACCTCTCAGGAAATTATTGAGCAAATCAATAATTTTAGCTAAGATGCTATTTTGGACAGGAGTCCAAGATTTATCTTGGATTCCTATTTGTTGAAAGGAGTTAAAAAAAATGCAGTTTTATCACACGATTGCTGTGTACATATTATTACCACTCACACTCTTAAGTGCCTGTGATTTGAGTGCTCCTCTCACCGAAGAAGAGAGTGTGAACAATGCAAATCATCAGACAGTACAACTCACCTTAGCCGTTGCGCCTCAAATTGCTTGGATGCCTTGGTATCTTGCTAATGAAGAAAATTTATTTCAGAAAATGATGGCAAAAGATAAAATCCAAGTCAAATTCATTTCGGAGAACTACATTAATGCCATCGAAAAGTTTATCACGGGGGAAGTCCATGCGATTGCCATATCAAACGTTGACGCAATCGCTCAGATTATCAGACGTGATATAAAGGCGGATGTGATTTTAATTACCAATAATCACGTTGGCAATGAAGCTATTTTGTTGCCCCAGGCGACTGAGAGCACTGCTCAAAGTATCAAGGGTAAAACCTTTGCCCTTACGTCATTAGTGCCTCAGTATCTCCTTGATCGCTATTTAATTCGCCATCAAATTCCATTTGAAGACGTTAATATTCTCAACACGACGGCACTACCTAACATATTGATTAATAAAAAAGCGGATGGCGTTGTCGCCAATAATCCTAACCTATATGGGCTAACCCATTCAACCGATGTAAAAATACTATTTGATAGCCGCAAAATACCCAAGGAAATATTTGACTTTATTGTAGTCCGCCGTGAAGTCTTGGATGAATATCCCGAGTTTGCCCAAGTTTTATTAGCGAGTTGGTTTTCAGTCATGAAAAGACTACAAGGTACTAAGAAAAATTCTATCTTGAATGCTATGTCTCGTTTAGCGCAAATTCCCCAGCAAGCGTTTGAGGAACAATTAGCGAGCTTACCTTTTAATGATACACCTAGTAAAGCCTTAGCGGCTCTTCGTGACCGCAGTCGATTGAAAAAATCCATGCGCCACCTACGTTATTTTATTAAACGTCATGAACTGACGGGTAATCATCCAGTGAGTGACTGGGTTTCTTATCCTGGGCGCACTCCCGCTTTATTGCATTTTAATGCACAACCTTTACAAAATTTGCTCGGTCCCTAGTTAGATGAGGAAAGTACCTAAGTTAACCCCAAGCCAAGCCTTAAATCGTCCCCTTATTGGTCAAGCCGAGACTCACACTGATGTCGAAGAGATAAAAACTAGCCGTCGGCTGGGCTTTTATATAGGCGTTCTTGGCTTTTTGATTGCCGAACAGACAACCAGTGAATTGACGGAGATATTACCCATTTGCCCTATTCCTTTTACCGCAAATTGGCTATTAGGCTTAATTAATCTGCGCGGTAATTTGGTACCCGTTTTCGACTTACACAAATTGTTACAACTGGAAAAGAGGGCGGTCAAAAAGCAGATGTTATTGATTTTGGGAGAAGGTCAAAAAGCCGGTGCGATAGTGATTGACTCACTACCAATACCTTTGACTTTCACTAATACTGAAGAACTCACCACCTTACCGCGTTTGCCAGATATGATTAAGGCTTATGCTACCAGTGGCTATGAAAAGAAAAATGATGATGATAAAAAGGCTCAATTATGGTTTAACTTCGACCATCAAAATTTTTTTGATTCTATAGCGACTAAGGTAGGTTTATAGTGACAGCAAAAAAATCCTATTTCTTCAAGAAATAGGATTTTTAAATTAAAATTCAAAATCAAAAGGAAGACAATTTTTATGAAATTACGACAAAAAATGTTCATTGGTTCAGCTTTTCTCGCAGTGATACCTGTTGTTATCACCGCCCTATTCACCAGTCAAATTGCCAGTACGCTAAGCCAACAAGCCCTCACGGAGGCTGCTAAAAGCCATATTACTTACATCCGAGATGCCAAAAAAACTCAAATTGAAGATTATTTCAATAGGGTTTTTAACCAAGTCCAAGTTTACGCGAATGCTAAAACGATCATCGAAGCGATGCGTGGCTTTAAAGAGGCTTATCCTAAGTTTAAAGACGAGGCTACCCCTAAATACAAAAAAGCTTTGAAGGATTACTATATTAACGAATTCTCAGAAGAATATCGCATCCTCAATGTCAATCAAGCCCCCAATATGATAGAAAGGCTCAATCAACTGGACGATAACAGCATATCCCTACAATACCAGTATATTGCCAATAACCCTAATCCCCTTGGCACCAAAGAAGAGTTTTTCGCAGCCGATGATGAGTCTAACTACACGCAACTGCATAGGCAGTATCATTCTTATTTCCATGATATTCAAACACGTTTTAATTTTGAAGACATCTATTTAGTTGATGCCGATAACGGTCAGATTATCTATTCGGTACTCAAAGAACTAGATTTTGCCACCTCCCTTAAAACTGGCCCCTATGCCAAAACGGGACTGGGTCAATTGTTTGAAAAGGCGATTCACTCCCCTCATGGTGACATTGTCCTGGTAGATTTTGCCCCCTACCTACCCTTTTATGATGGTCAAGCTGCCTTTATCGGTGCCCCCATTTTTGATGAGAGAGAACAAAAGCTTGGTATTTTGATATTTCAAATTTCTATTGACCGTATTAATGACATTATGACTAACAGGCGCGTTTGGCAATTTGAGGAGTCTGGTGGCACTGGGGAAGTTTATCTCGTTGCCGCCGATGGCACGATGCGAAACGACAGTCGTATGCTAGTCGAAAACAAAGAAAATTACCTATTCGCAGTACAACAGGTGGGTTTACCTGACGATCTCCTCAATGAGATTAATCTCAAAGATAGCAGCGTCGGTTTCCAAAAAGTTGATAACCCCGGTACTCGTTCGGCTTTTTCAGGTGTCACTGGCTTTGATCTTTATGAGGACTATCGTGGCGAATTTGTACTCTCCGCCTTCGCACCCATTAATATATCTAGCTTGCAGTGGGCCATTTTTTCTACCTTACAAGAAAAAGAATCGTTAGAGCGTTTAGAAGCCTTAACCACTGAAATTACGACGGGGGCATTCCCTATTGCAGTGCTGATATTGGTCATTGGTGGCGTGGCTGGCTTTTTCTTCTTTGGTCGCATTGCAGCGCCCATCAGCCACATGGAAGCCATTGTGACCAAAGTCGCTCACGGTGACTTTACCGCCCGTGCCGATATTAAAACGGGTGATGAATTGGAGACATTGAGTAATACCTTTAATGGATTGCTGGATGACCGTCTCACCGCCTTAGCCAAGGCAGAAAAAGAAAATGAATTACTCAATAATTCTATCATTGAATTGCTCAAAGCCTCCTTCCAGTTGAGCCAACGTGATCTGACCGTGCAAGTGCCCGTGACTGAGGATGTGACTGGACCTTTAGCGGATGCGATTAATCAGATGGCAACGGAAACCAGTAAAGTGTTATTGAATGTGCGGCAGGTTGCTGATGAAGTGGAAAGTGCCTCTCAACATGTTAAGGTGCAGGGTGATAATGTCTCGCAAGTGGCCGAAGCTGAAAGAGAAGTGGTAGATAGTACGATGGCAGAATTGGCGGCAGCGGCTGAGGCGATGACTAAAATTGCTGAGGTGGCACATTCCTGTAATGAAATTGCCGACCAAGCTATCAGTTCGACCGACACGGCCTTAAAAACAGTGACCGGTACGGTTGATGGTATAGGAGAAATTCGGGAAACGATTCATGAAACGGAAAAACGGATTAAACGTTTGGGTGAACGCGCTCAGGAAATTAGTAGTATTGTCGATCTGATTAACAACATTGCTGAACGTACCCACGTATTGTCATTAAATGCCAGTATGCAGGCAGCGGCAGCGGGTGATGCCGGACGCGGCTTTTCTGTGGTGGCTGACGAAGTGCAACGCTTGGCGGAAAGTTCGCGTACTGCAACGTCACAAATTTCCGCTTTGGTGAAAAATATTCAGCTAGAAACCAATGAGACGATTGCGACGATGGATAAAACCATCGGGCAAGTGGTGGAAGGATCGCAGTTAGCGGAGCGTGCCGGTCAGCAGATGACAGATACCCAAACGACAACAGCGAATTTGGTGCAAGTGGTGGGACAAATTGCTGTGGCTTCCAGACAGCAAGCGCAAATCAGTAATGATTTACGCGAAAGGGCGAGTACAATTCAACTCAGTACCCAAGAAACGGGTAGACAGTTAGAAGAACAGACGATACAAACAGATCGTTTGGTGACGTTTTCCAAGCAGTTGATTGAGTCGGTTCGGGTATTTAAGTTGCCCGATAGTCATAACTGATAACTAACATAATTAACTACTATGAGCAATGACCAATTACCAACTGTAGCCCCTCCGCTCGAATCTATTGAGTTGGCACCGGACATATTGGAACAGATATGTGCTCAACTGACCGTTTCTATAGAAGAATTGTCAGTCGCCCTTTCAGCTTGTGTTTCATTAGATAGTGATGATCCAAGCTTGTTAGAAAGCAGTGAAAACTACACCAAACAAGTAGAGGAAATCTGGGACTCTGCCAACAGTCTCGGCTTGAGTGGATTACAGGAAGTTTGCACATTTGTTAATGACAATTGGATGGCCTTTATTCTTGAAGATAAATCGCAAAAACAGGCCAACCAAAGCTATTTTGAACAATGGCCTGTTTTAGTGAAAGAACATTTGCAAGAACAGACGGAGGAGTCCGCCGCCCTACTCGTGAGCTTCATGCAACAAGAGGGTTGGCCTCTACCTTTAGAGGCTGCCAATCAGTTATTGAGCCTGTTGCTCCAATCCACAGAACAGACGAGCGTGGCATCTGAATCCATTGATTCTATTGATTTGATAGCGCCAGACGTATTGGAACAGATATGTGCCCAACTGACCGTTTCCACAGAAGAATTGTCATCCGCCCTTTCAGCTTGTGTTTCATTAGAAAGTGATGATCCGGCTTTGTTAGAAAGCAGTGAAAACTACAGCAATCAAGTACAGGAAATCTGGGAAGCCGCAGAACAGGCGGGCTTGACTGGCTTGCAAGAAGTCTGCACCTTTATCAATGACAATTGGATGGCCTTTATTTTTAAGGATAAAGCGCAAAAACAGGCCCTCCAAAGCTATTTTGAACAATGGCCGCTTTTAGTCAAAGAACATTTGCAAGAACAGACGGAGGAGTCCGCCCGCCTAGTCGTGCTCTTCATGCAAGAAGAGAGTTGGCCTGTACCTTTAGAAGCGGAAGCGGCCAATCACTTATTGATTCTGCTGACCCAACCGCCAGAGCCGACAACAAGCGAAGGCGCCCCATTTTTTGATGTATTGGAACCTATCAGTACCCAACTGATGGATTCCACAGAAAAATTATCATCCGTCCTTTCAGCTTGTGTGTCATTAGAAAATGATGACCCTGCTTTGTTAGAATGTAGTGAAAACTACAGCAATCAAGTACAGGAAATCTGGGACGCTGCCGAACTGGCGGGCTTGACTGGATTGCAAGAAGTTTGCACCTTTATCAATGACAATTGGATGGCCTTTATTCTTGAGGATAAAGCGCAAAAACAGGCCCTCCAAAGCTATTTTGAACAATGGCCTATTTTAGCCAAAGACTATTTACAAGCGCAGAGCGAAGGGGCCGCTCGCCTAGTGAGCTTCATGCAAGAAGGTATTTGGCCCGTCCCTTTAGAAGCGGCTAATCACTTATTGACTCTGCTGACTCAACAGGCAGAGCCGACAAGCCCCAGCCCCGTTTCTAATACACCGCCCCCAGAGGCCATAGAAGAGCCTATAGGGGATGAGAAGCTGACACCCCAACCTCCACCGGAAGATGAAGAGCCAATACCGTTGGGCAATGATGAAGGTTTAGAAATGCTCAGTAGTGAGCTTGAATCGGCGAAAGAAGACTTGGCAACTGAACTTGATAAATTCACCACGCTTGCTAATGCAGAGCTGTTGGAAACAACAGAAAATTATACAGAAATCGTGCATAATTTATCTAAGGCAGCGAACTTATTAGGTTTGGAAGGCTTGCAAAACGTTTGTGCTTTTATCATATCGAATATAACGGCTCTGAGTGTTGCGAATACAGAAACCCGAACAAAAGCCAAAAAAGTCTTAGAAACGTGGCCTGATTTTGTGTTAGCTTATCTGCATAACCCAACCGCTGACACTGTGATTCCAATGGTGAGTCACTTTCGTGAACCGGAATGGGCAGAACCTTTAATTGATGATGAGCAAGCTCATAATATTTTAAATAAACTGACGGCTGCGCCAATTCGTGGAGAAGAATTCAAGCAGGAACGTCCTGCCCCCCAACCAGAAGACGTACAAATATTTATTCCAGAGGAGATTGATCCTGAACTGTGGGAAGCCTACTTACAAGAAGCACCCGAACATGCAGCTCTGTTTTCTGTTCTTATTCAAGACATTATTCGTCACCCAGAAACGAAAACAATTAAAGAAGCCCAACGTATTGCACATAGTTTGAAGGGTTCAGCGAATATGATCGGTATCAAAGCCATTGCCAACATTGCTCATCCTCTTGAAGATTCATTGGAATATCTTGTCACGCATCATCTTGTTCCCCCTAAAGCATTGAGTGATATGATGGTGGAGGCTGCGGATTGTCTGGAGAACATGGTTGATACATTAACGACGGCTCAACCTGAAACACCGTCTGAAACATTTTCAGTGTTAGAATCCGTCGTGGCTTGGGCGAATCGTATTGATAAAGGTGATGTGGATGCAGAACAGATTCCTGTCGTCGCATCAACAGAGAAACCAGAAACCACTGAAGTCAGCCCCGCACCTAAAATAACGACAGCAGCGTTAGGGACATCAGAACTGTTTTTGAAAGTGCCGACGACGACAATTGATGAATTAATGCGCTTAGTGGGTGAATTGTCTATTTCAGTGGGGCAAATTCAAGAAAGATTGAAGCATCTTATGTTGAGTACGCACAATTTATCTGAACACAATTTAGTTATTCAAGAGAGGAGCTTTGAACTGGAAGAGTTGGTGGATGTGCGGGGTATTACAGGTGTAGAAACAGGCTATCAAAAAGTAGCCAACAATGAGGAAGAGTTTGATCCACTGGAATTGGAAGAATACAATGAGTTACATAGTGTCACGCATAGTTTTATTGAGTCTATTGCGGACAATCGTGAACTGGGGATGTCGATACGTGATGATCTCATTGAATTGGAAACGATGTTTGTTCATCAAGAACGATTAAATAAAGATTTCCAAACGAATATTCTGAAGTCGCGCATGGTGTCGGTGAATAATCTCGTTGCGAAATTACAACGTAATATTCGACAAACCTGTCGTATGACAGGTAAACAAGCAGAACTGGTTCTCAGTGGTACTGATATTTTGATTGATAGTGAGGTTTTAAATAATCTCGCGGATCCCTTGCAGCATATTTTGCGTAATGCTATTGATCACGGCATAGAAAATGCAAATGAACGTTCTCTTCGAGGAAAAACCGAAGCGGGTAAAATTAAATTGAGTTTTTATCGCGAAGGTAATAACGTCGTTGTGAAATGTGAGGATGATGGACAAGGCTTGGATTATAGCAATATTCGTGAGAAGGCTATTCAACGTGGATTAATGACTGAGAATCAGGAACTCAGCAATCAAGAATTGGCGCGTTTCATTTTGCTTTCAGGTTTCACGACTAAAACGGGCGTCACACAGGTTTCAGGGCGTGGCGTTGGCATGGATGTCGTGCATTCCAATATTAGTCAAATGAAAGGGATTCTTGATTTAACTTCAGAAACGGGTAAGGGTACGACGATTTTAATTAAGTTGCCTATGAGCTTGGTGACGGTGCATGTGTTATTGGTGCGTATTGGAGAACGCAAGTTTGGAATTCCTACTAATTATCTGGAACAAGCGCTAGCGCCGGGTGTGGGTGAGATTAATAAGGTTGGTCATGAAATATCATTAAAAATAGATAAAAACATGTATCCCCTGAAATCTTTGGCGAATTTACTGAATGTGCCGGGGGAACGCTTAGAAATTAAGGAAGAGGAAAGCTATCCTATCATTTTGGCACATGAAGAAACGGGTATAACAGCTGTCATTGTAGACGAATTTTTAGATACTCATGATCTCGTTATGAAGAAGATGGGTAAGTATGTTCAAAAAATTCATGGTGTGGCGGGCGCTTCCATTCTGGGTGATGGTAGTTTGGTGCCACTGTTAGATTTGCCTGAATTGTTGCGAACCTCGATGCAGGCTGTGATGTCGTCTTATCAGGCAGCACCTCAGGCTGAGGAGGCGCAGTCTGCCGGAATTCCTCGTATTATGATTGTTGATGATTCTTTGAGCGTGAGAAAAGCGACGTCGTTGATAATTGAAAATGCTGGTTTTGAAACCTTGTTGGCGAAAGATGGGGTAGAGGCGATTGAAATGCTGAATCAAACTCTGCCCGATGTGATGTTGGTAGATATAGAGATGCCGCGAATGAATGGTTTGGAACTGACGAATCATGTCCGTGCCAATCAAGCCACTCAAAATTTACCCATTTTTATGATTACTTCGCGCGCCGCCGAGAAATATCGTGACAAAGCCCAAATGGCGGGCGCTGATGCTTATCTAACAAAGCCCTATCAAGAGAGTGATTTGTTAAACTTGATTGAGCAAGCATTGGAAAATAATAAGTGATAGTGGATAATTAATTTCGTTTTTCGTTTCGGGAAATCCGCTCCGCTCCATTCCCGAAACAAGTTTTTCGTTTCGGGAAATCCGCTCCATTCCCGAAATAAAAATACATTTTCGTTCGTTGTTTCGGGAATGGAGCGGAGCGGATTTCCCGCAACGAAGATCGCTACGCTAAACTCTCGAAACAACTTTTCTGGACAACTATAGTGGATAATTAATTAATGTACATTTTATTAGTATTTGATGGAATTTATCTATTTGTTCCTCAAGAGGAAGTGCATTCTGTGGAAATCATCAGCGATGTGACGCACAGTTCTCAGGCAGGTGTTGTCTGGTTTTTGGAGCATGGCTTAGAATCGCCCGTGTTTTGTTTAGACTCAGATTTTTCTTTATTGTTAGAGGTACCAGAAAAGCGTGAATATTTTGTTTTGTTGAAAGCCGATCCACAGCCTGTAGGGATTACATGCGACGAAGTGGAGAATGTAAATTTCAAACAAGAACACCTCCACCCGCAAGATTTACCAGTCGTGATGAAAACACCTGATTCTCCTATCAAGCAATTGGTGAGTTATCAAGATAAGATGGCTTATGTTTGTAGTGGTGCAGCCTTGATAAAACATTTATCAGTACACAGTTAATCGAGAGTGAGTGAGTGAATGATTGAAGATGCAAAAAGCAGTCGGGCGTGGTTATTAGATTTTGGTGAGGGTTTACAAGCCGCAATAGGCTACCACGAAATGTTGCAAGTGCTTCTTTCAGCCAAATTGTTTGAAGTACCTTGTACGCCACAATACTGTCGGGAAGTTTTTATTTTTCAAAACGATATATTGCCAGTGTTTGATCTGTCCTCTTTGTTAGTAAGAGAAAAAATCACGCCTTTGATGGATCAAGTGCTAGGTATTGCGCTTTACCAAGAGAATCCCAGCCATCCTATCCGTTATGCCGCCTTGCGTTTGGCAAGTATGCCACAGAGTATTTTTGTGAGTGATGAGCAAGCGTGTGATTTGCCCGCCGATCAAGATTATTGGAAACCTTTCGCATTATCCAGTTTTTCCCGCGATGAGGTTGTTATTCCTATTATTGATCTGGGTTATCTGTTTTCAGAAGAATTTAATGCCTTTAAATACGGAGAATCCGATTAAAATGTGTGGCATCTGCGGCGAATTTAGATTTGACGGTAACACGCCCGAACTGAGTAGGCTCTCTAAAATGATGGAGAGCCTAGCGCGGCGTGGTCCCGATGATTCGGGACATTTTATCCAAGGGGCTATCGGTTTAGGGCATCGGCGTTTGTCTGTTATTGATTTATCTGCCCGCGCTCATCAGCCGATGGTGGATGAGGGGTTGGCTTTGGTATTTAACGGTACGATTTATAATTATCGTGATTTGCGCCGTGAATTATTAGCACTCGGACACAATTTCCGTTCTGAGAGCGATACTGAAGTCATTCTCAAAAGTTACGCTGAATGGGGCGAAGACTGTGTCAGTCATTTGCATGGCATGTTTGCTTTTGCGATCTGGGATAGGCAACAACTTTTTTTAGCGCGTGATCGTTTAGGCATTAAGCCTTTATATTTTAGTCGAACGCAGCACTGTTTGCGCTTTGCTTCAACGATCCCGGCTTTGTTGGCGGCAGGTGAGGTGGATACTCGGATTGATCCGATTGCTTTACATCATCATTTGACGTTGCATGCCGTTGTGCCAGCGCCGCGCACGGTGTTGCAAGGGGTGCGGAAAGTCGCGCCGGGGACAAGTTTGACGGTACAAGCTAAAGCTTGTACTCCAAGGCGTTATTGGCAATTGCAAGCGTGTCGTCCACAAACGCCGTTGAGTGAAAGTCAATGGATTGAGGCTATTCATGCTAGTCTCCGAGCCGCTGTTGATAGTCATCTTCATGTGGCTGATGTGCCTGTGGGGGTATTATTATCGGGGGGCTTGGATTCTAGTTTGTTAGTGGGTTTGTTGGCTGAAAATGAAAATGTCGAAAATTTATTAACTTTTTCAATCGGCTTTGAAGATACCCCTGAAGAGCGGGGTAGTGAGTTTGAGTTTTCTGATCAAGTCGTTGCCCGTTATCAGACTCATCATCATCGTTATACTATTCCCAATGAGCAGGTTTTAACGCGCTTACCGGAGGCTATTGCTGCTATGTCGGAGCCGATGGTGGGACAAGATGCTGTGGCATTTTATTTGTTAGCGGAGCAGGTGTCGCAAAGGGTGAAGGTGGTGCAAAGTGGGCAGGGGGCGGATGAGGTTTTTGGGGGCTATTTTTGGTATCCGCTGATGCAGGCGGCACAAGGTAGTGATTTAGTTCGTTTTAAAAAGTATTACTTTGATCGTTCCCATGAGGAGTTTTTAAAAACGGTTCATCCTGATTATCAGGGGGAGGATTATACTTCTCAAACGGTGGCTGAATTGTTGGCACAAGAGGGAGCGGAGACTTTTTTAGATAAGGTGCTTCGTATGGATGTGACGACTTTAATTGTCGATGATCCGGTGAAGCGGGTGGATAATATGACGATGGCGTGGGGCTTAGAGGCACGGGTGCCTTTTTTAGATCATGGTTTAGTTGAGTTGGCTGCCTCAATGCCGCCCGATTTGAAATTGAAGGAAAATGGTAAATATCCGCTTAAAGCGATTGCGCGTGATTTGTTGCCGGCGGCGGTGATAGATCGTCCTAAAGGGTATTTTCCTGTGCCCGCTTTAAAGTATGTGCGTGGTCCTTTTTTGAAATTTATGTGTGATGTGTTAAATTCTGATGCTTGTCGTCAGCGTCAATTATTTCAAGAAGATTATATTGATAATTTGTTGACTACGCCTGAGCAGTATATGACGCCTTTGCAAGGGAGTAAGTTGTGGCATTTGGCGTTGTTGGAGATGTGGTTGCAAACGCATGTTGATTAATTATTGCAGGACGCGGGAGCGTCCTGGCAGGCATTCCTTTGCCTCGCGTGGGAACGAGAAATGGTTGCCCTTTGTGAAATAATTACGCTCTGGGCAACCACTAGGGCATTGCCCCTACATACAATATTCGTTTGTAGGGGCAATCCTTTATGGTTGCCCTTTGTAAAATTATTTATCTGAAAAACTATAGTTAAGGATCAGTTTCTGAGTCGTAGTAAGACTTTCCTGCGAGAGGGTTTTGATAAGGGCTGGTTTTGACCATGCCATACCAATGTATCCTTTGTTTATCAATCATAAAGTCCGATGACTTTCTTTCTGTTTTTGTGAAATATTTCGCTTTTACCCAGCCTGATCCCTTATTTGGGTGTCTGCGTTTGGACCATTTCCACAATTTTTCCCATAGCCAATAGTCTAGCTTAGAGAATGTATCAGGGGATGTGACATGTTGGTATTCATGAGCCCATGCTCTGATAATCGGGTTGAGTCTTCTAATCAGGGCTTCTTGTGGCGCCGCTTTCATTTTGTCGAATACTTCCCGTATAGCGTCCCGGTGTTTCTTTATGGCACTTGCTGAGGGTCTTATATTTAGGAATTCTTTTTTGTATTTGCCCTGTGAGATGAGTTGCCTCTTGTAGTGAGGATTCATCCTTCTCTCCGCGTAGAATTGGATATTGTAAGTCAGAAAATCAAAGTTTTCTGTTGATTGTACCACTTGAGTATTGAGTTGTGTTATGCCCCTGTTACCTAACCATTTTTTGAGCAGTTCTTGGCATTGTAAGATTATCTGGTTATCCTCATGAATAACGAGAAAATCACAGCTATATCGAATCACTTTTAAGGTGCTGGCATCGGAAAAGACTTTTTCGATTTCTGCTTTCAAATATCTTTCCATGCCATCCAACACTCTGTTGGCTATTAGTGGACTGATTATTCCATATTGCGGGCTGGTTGTTGGTTCTAAGTGCTTGTTGTCCAGATAACCCACTTTTAACCATTTCTTGATCAGTTGTTTCGAGGTCTTGTCAGGAATACTCTTTAAAAGAAATTCGTGGTTTAAATTGTCGAAAAATCCTTCAATGCGAGCCTTAAGCACCCATTTAGGTTTTTTGGACAGTGACTGAAATATGGAGTTGATTGCGTCATAGATTCCCATTCCGGGTCTAAAACTGAAATGACTGGCTTCAAATTTGCCTTCATAGTATGGCTCTAAAGCAAATTTGACGAGGTGCTGGATGACTTTGTCGTCCAAGCTTGGAAGTACAAGCTGACGTTTTTCTCCTTTTTTGATGGGTTTATAATATTTTATGATAGGGTGGGCTTTATAACCACGCCAGTCCCTGTTGCTATGTTCTATCAGTTTGTTTGCCAGACGCGATTGTTCTTGTGCATCTTGGGTGACTTGGGCTATTGCAAGTAAAATAGCAGATGAAGAGCCATAAAGTAGCTTTATTAAGCTTTTAGCTTTTTTTGTGCAACTCGTTTGTCTCGCTTTGTAAATCTGCTTTTGGAGATTGAAGACTGTTTGGTCCATATTTTTTTTGGGCTCCGGGAAAAATCGTTTTTAACTGCTACACTTTAAGTGTAGATGACGGATGTTTTTTTTGTTATTAGTACAACTAATTAATAATTTAAATAATTTAATGAGTGGTTAGTTAGTTTTATACCACTAAGGATTAAATATGTCAATTAATTTTATTTTAAAAATAGAAAATATAATTAATCAATGGTTATTGAAAGAAGAGCCGCCACCGGATATTCCCCTCAGTAATTTTGAGGCGCTCACCAATGAAATGAAATTGGCTGATGTCATATTGGTTGAAGGTAGGACCAAAATAGGTCAGGTTATAAAATTTATCACTCAAAGTCAATGGAGTCATTCAGCTCTTTATGTGGGTTCTTTATCTGAGCTGAAAAATGATAATTTACGTCAACTGTTAATAGGGCAGGGGATAAAAGATGAAAAGGAAAAATATGTTGTAGAAGGCTTGCTTGGGGATGGCATGGTTTTAAGCCCTCTTTATAGTTATGCAAAAGATAATATAAGAGTTTGCCGCCCAAGGGGGTTGACGAGTGATGATGCGAATGCTGTGGTTAAGCATAGTTTAGAACAACTCGGGCGTGAATATGATATGCGTCAGTTATTTGATCTAGCCAGATTTTTATTTCCATATCGTATTTTGCCAAGGCGTTGGCATTTGTAATAGTGCTGATGAATGTTTTGAAATGATTATGATTGAAAATGAGGAGGGAGCAAAATAAACATTTTAATACACGTCATTGCTCTATTTTTGATTTTGCTATTATTAGCCAGAACTTCTTTGAGCCTATTAGTCTGGATAATTGGGTTTGCTATAATGTTATTAGCACATGCGATGGCTGGTTGGTTTAGTTGGGAAACGGGTTTAGTCGTGTTTGGCTTATTTGTGCCAGTGTCGCTACCCCCAATTCGTCGATATTTAGTCTCTTTTCCGGCTTTTCATTTGCTCAAAAATATCTTGCCGCCTATGAGTGAGACTGAACGAGAAGCCAACGATTCGGGTAGCGTTTGGTGGGAAGCCGAATTGTTTCGGGGTTTTCCTGATTGGTCGTTATTGTTGAATTCTCCAAAACCAAATTTAAGTTCAACAGAACAAGCCTTTCTGGATAATGAAACTAATACTTTATGTGCTTTGATTGATGATTGGCAAGTTAATCATAAGGATAAGGATTTAAGTCAGGCAACTTGGGATTATATCAAGCAGCATAAATTTTTTGGTATGGTGATTCCTAGTGAATATGGCGGCTTAGGTTTTTCTGAACTGGCACATGCGGCGGTTGTTTGCCGGATATCCAGTCGGAGTGTGACTGCTGCTGTCACGGTGATGGTACCTAATTCTTTAGGTCCTGCTAAGTTAATTAAAAATTATGGGACGGATGCCCAAAAAGATTATTATTTGCCACGTTTGGCAAGGGCTGAAGAAATTCCCGGTTTTGCTCTGACGGCGCCGGCGGCTGGCTCTGATGCGGGTGTCGTTTGCAAGGATAAGGGGGTTTTGGGATTGAAGCTCAATTGGGAAAAGCGTTATATCACTTTAGCACCAGTGGCTACTCTGTTAGGGTTGGCTTTTCATGCTTTTGATCCTGAGCATTTGTTGGGTGATTTTGGTCGATTGGATTTGTCAGTCTATGCTTTATCAGAGCTATCAGGCACTTGTGAATGTGACTGAAAATCTGCCGTTTTTTGGTAGCATCATGAGAGTGGCTTTTTTGCCGATGAAACCGAGATTACCTTCTCATGCGCTTAGCTATAAGGTGGCTAGGTTATTATTGAATGATTCTAAGACGAGACAAAAGTTGATAACTTGGTGCTATATTCCAAGTGAAAAGGATGAGTCCATACGCATATTGTTGGATGCTTATGCCCAAATGCCATTTGTTGATGAGATCGAAAAGAGAATTAAAAAGGCTGGGTATAAAAAGTCTCTTTTAGAAGATGAACAAGCGTGGTTTGATCGCTTAGCTCAGTTGATTACGCCTGATGAGCGTGAACAATATGTGGCTGCTAAAAAGCTTGTTGAACAAGTGATTTCGGTTGATGAGTTTAAAGGTGAGAATTATTGATTGGTAGGACGTCCAAGATAAATCTTGGACTCCTTTTTCTCGTTCCCACGCGCCGGCGCGTGGGAACCCGAAAAATATTTTCTATCTTATGAGGAAGGCATCCCCTCATATCAACTGGTAAAAAGCTTTAGATTGTTTGAGCAGGTAACAATGGGTGCTATTAAGCAATTTGATACGTCTAATCTGATTGAATAACTCCATTTCGTAGGAGTCCAAGATTTATCTTGGACGAGTGAATTAAAAACAGGAGGCATTCTAATGGACATTGAACTCAGAACCATCAAAAAAATAGCCGTCTTGGGGACCGGCGTGATGGGCTCACAAATAGCGGCACATTTTGCTAATGCAGGATTTGAGGTGCTCCTATTTGGCATAGTCAGCGATGAAAAAAACAAAAATTTTGAGGCTGATAACGCTGTCAAAAATTTACTCAAAGCAAAACCGGCACCATTTGCCAGCAAATCCTTTGTCAATCGCATCAAAAAAGCCAATTATGATGATCACCTTGATCTGATTGATGATTGTGACTTTATCATTGAAGCCATATCAGAGAATATTGCATGGAAATTGGATTTATACCAAAAAATAGTGCCACACCTGAAACAATCTTGCATTTTGGCATCCAATACTTCTGCCATTCCATTACAAAACTTAGCAGCCGATTTACCAGACTGGTTAAAACCAAGATTTCTTGGTGTACACTTTTTTAATCCTCCACGTTACATGTATTTGCTCGAAGTCATCGCCCACCAAGACACTGACAGCAAAGTGGTCGAATTCTTAGAAGGCTTCTTTGTGACAAAACTGGGCAAGGGCGTTATTAAACCCAAAGATTCGCCTGGGTTTATCGGTAATCGCATCGGTACATCACCATGCAAAACACTTTAAACTGCCCCCTGATTTAGTCGATGAACTCACCGGCTCTCTCATTGGCAGACCCAAAACCGCGACTTATCGGACAATGGACTTAGTGGGTTTGGATACTTATGCCATGGTGATCAAAGAACTTGCGGGCACTCTCACTGACTCACCGTGGAAAGCCTTTTTTTATGTGCCTGATTGGATTGAAAAACTCATAGAAAACGGTGCTATTGGTACTAAAACCAAAAAAGGCATCTATGAAAAAAGAGGCACTGATATTTGGGTTTTTGATGTAGAAAAGGGTGAGTACAGAAAAGCGAAACGCAAACAAGTAGATGAAGACGTTAAAAAAGCACTAAAACAAGCAGACCAATTCACAAGTTTAGCTAAACTGGACAACCCACAAGCTAAATTTTTATGTTGTTTATACAGCGACTTATTCCATTATTGCGCCTATTACTTGAGCGACATCGCGAAGAGCGCCAAAGAAATTGACTTGGCCATGCGCTGGGGCTATGGCTGGGAGCGTGGACCTTTTGAAATCTGGCAAGATTTTGGTTGGCAGACCATCGCAAACCATCTCAAATCAGAAGCCAAAGCCGGCCACCTATTATCATCAGGCACAAAAATACCTGAATGGGCACTAGACCCACATCGTACTGGTGTACATGATGATGAAGGCTCTTGGTCAGCTCCGAGCGGCCAAAAAAAAAAAAAAAAAAAAAAAAAATAAGCAGCTTCAAGCATCCCGTTTACAAAAAACAATTATATCCCAACAAGCTCTCTGGCGAATCGGCACCCACCACGCTTTTTGAAAACGAAGCCATACGCTATTGGAGTTTAGAGCCAGACATTGGCATTTTAAGCTTCAAAACGAAAATGCACGTACTGAGTTATGACGTGATTATGGGTATCAGTCAAGCACTGGATATCGCTGAAAGCCGTCATAAAGCGCTCATTGTATGGCAAGAATCGGCCCCGTTTTGTGCCGGCGCGAATTTGTATGAAGTTTTAATGAGTGCCAAATATGGTAAACTGGAGCAAAAAGCGGGCTTAATGGGCAAATTAAAACAAAAGGTGGTCGAGACAGTCTCTGACTTACCCAAGCTTGAAGAAAATATGCCCAATGTCAAAGAAGTCATCGTTCAGCTCCAAAAAGTCTTTATGCGCTTAAAGCATGGACCCGTACCAACAATTGCCGCTGTCAATGGCATGGCACTCGGCGGTGGCTGCGAACTGCTTTTACATTGTGATCGAGTTGTAGCCAGTTTAGAAAGTTACATTGGATTAGTAGAAATTGGCGTAGGCGTGTTACCCGCCGGTGGCGGTTGTAAAGAAATGGCCTTACGCGCCTCTATAGATGCCAAAGCCACAGTAGCCACCAGTGCGATTGAGGCTAAAGAAATGGGTTATTTGCGAGCGGCTGACAAAATTGTCATGAATCCAAATGAAATTTTACACGTTGCCCATAGCGAGGCTAAAGCACTGGCAAACTCATACACTGCCCCTTGGCAAGTGCCTATCAAAGTCGCAGGCGATGGCGGACGTGCGACTATCCAAGCTCAGTTATTGAATTATTTTGAAGGCGACTTTATCTCTGAACACGATTACAATATTGCGACCCAAATTGCAACGGTAATGACAGGGGGTGATGTCGCTCCAAACACGATGGTAGAGACTGAACATTTTATTACTCTGATGAAAACCAAGAAAACTCAGGCTCGAATCGAACAGATGTTGAAAAAAGGAAAACCTTTGAGAAATTAAGGTATCCATAAGGGCAACCACAAGGGATTGTCCCTACAAACCATCGGATTCTGTAGGGGCAATCCTTTATGGTTGCCCTTTTATTTTTTATGGTTGCCCTTTTATTTTTTATGGTTGCCCTTAACTTATCTATTAAACAATAGCTTATTTATTTTTTTTTTTATTTGACTAAAAAAAAATTATTTTTAGTTGTCAATAAAAATTGAATAGAGTATATTTTATGCCAAAAATACAATATATTACGGCGAAATATTAACCCATATACTCTAATACTCAAAAAAAAGAGCTAAGAAATAAGGAATAGGCTATGACTGAAGAAGATAAAGAAGCGCGAGCGGATTCATTGTTTGAAAAGGGTTTTAAGGCTTATAAGCAGGCCCAATTTCGACCAGCCAGCGAAGCATTTACTGCCGCATTAAGCAAATATGAAGCCTTGATTGCTGAGGGACGCGCCAACTTTCGGTCTGATTGTGCCATAACGCGCAGGAATTTGGGAAATTGCCTTTATGAGCTTAACAATCTTGAGGCCGCCCGCGATGTTTATGAAGAGACGCTCAAAGACTATCATTTTCTGATTAACAAAGAAAAGCGTAGCGATTTGTTGTCCTCCTATGTCAGAACACGCATGAATTTGGGTTTCTGCCTTTATTCTCTCGGCGAAATAGAGAAAGCTCACACGGCTTATCAAGAGACACTCAAAGACTATGATACCTTGATCGATAAAGAAAAGCACACCGAATTGCGCCCCCCCCGTGCCAGAACGCGCATGAATTTAGGGAACTGCCTTTCCTCACTCGGCGACCTTTCGGCAGCCCTGATGGCTTATGAAGAGACCCTCAAGGAATATGATGCCCTAATTGACAAGGAAAAGCAGACAGAATTGCGACCCGAGCGTGCTAAAACGCGCATGAATTTGGGAAATTGCCTTTCCTCACTCGGCGAACTTGATGCTGCCCGGGTTTCTTATGAAGAAACCCTCAAGGACTACGATCTCTTAATTAATAAGGAAAATAAGACAGAATTGCGGCCTGCTCGTGCTAAAACGCGCATGAATTTTGGGATTTTTCTCAAAAAAATCGGCGAACTCGAGGCCGCCCGGGCGGCTTATCAAGAGACCATCAAAAACTACGATACCCTGATTGAGGAGGAAAAGCGCATAGATTTGCGGCCTGATCGTGCTAGAACGCGCATGAATTTGGGGATTTGCCTCAAAAAAATCGGCGATTTGGAAGCAGCCCGCAGCACTTATGAAGAGACGATCAAGGACTATGATAGCCTGATTAACAAGGAAAAACATACAGAATTGCGCCCTTCCCGTGCCATAACACGCATGAATTTGGGGAACTGCTTTTATTCCATTGGCGATTTTAAAGCGGCTCGCAACACTTATGAGGAGACGCTTAAGGAATATGAACGCCTGATTGACAAGAAAAAGCGCAGCAATTTGCGACCTTATCGTGCTATCACGCGCATGAATTTGGGAAACTGTCTTTCTGAGCTAGGCGACCTCGATACAGGTAGGCGCGTTTATGAAGAAACGCTCAAAGAGTACGATGTTCTGATTGACAAAGAAAAGCGCACAGATTTGCGGCCTTATCGTGCCATCACGCGCATTAATTTGGGGCTCGGTCTTTCTGAGCTAGGTGACCTCAAGGCAGCCCGGCTGATTTATGAAGAGACGCTCAAGGACTATGATGTCCTGGTTGACAAGGAAAAACGCTCCGATTTGCGAGCCGATCGTGCCATAACACGTATGAATTTGGGGAACTGCCTTTATGAGAGCGGCGACATCGAAACAGCCAGGCGCGTTTATGAAGAGAGCCTCAAGGACTATGATATCCTGGTTGACAAGGAAAAACGCTCCGATTTGCGAACTTCTCGTGCCATCACGCGCCTGAATTTGGGAAACTGCCTTTATGATCTCTGCGCCATCAAGGCAGGCAGGCGCGTTTATGAAGAGACAATCAAGGAGTATGATGTCCTAATTGACAAGGAAAAGCGTACCGATTTACGAGCAGATCGTGCCATCATGCGTATGAATTTTGGAAACTGCCTTTATGAGCTTGACGACATCAAGACAGCCATAAGCGTTTATGAAGAGACGATCAAGGACTACGATTTCCTGATTAACCAGGAAAAGCGCACCGATTTGATCCCCGACCGCGCCATCACACGTATGAATTTGGGAAACTGTCTAAAAAACATCGGCGACTTCTCAGCGGCGGAAACGAATTACCAAGCTTCACTCTCTCTGTTGCAAGAGCTACAAGCCGCAGGCCAACTCTTTCCTGATGCTATCAAAATGATGCGAGTTATTGCAGACTGGTACCGCAATCCCCAACGCCCCCCTTATCCTGACAAGCCACGCGCCTTTGAATTAGCACAGCTAGGTTTGGATTGGTTGGAAACATTTTTGAATCTGACAGCCAAAGCTTTACTGTTAGAACAAAATATGCCCCTATTCCACCTTGCCGCCGATTTAGCTTTAGAACTCAACTACCTTGAGCAAGCCTATTTTATTTTAGAACGTAGTAAATCTCGCTCCCTAGTTGAACAAGTGCTCCGCGAACGCGCTGAGTTAAGTACCCAAATTGACGAACCGTTACGCACCCAATACGTCCAACTGAGTACACGTTTAGATGAATTCGTTAAACCAATCGTGGGCAAGACGGCTGATAGCTGCTTTTTTGTTCCAATCACGAGAACTGTCAAGCGCACTCAAGAAGCCCAACTCTTGCAAGAACAAGCCCAGGTAGAACAAGAACTTGATAAAGTACGCCGCGCCATCGCCGAACAAGACCAGGCATTTGGTGAAGCCATTTCACCATCCCCCCTAAATTTTGAGCAAATCGCCCGCCTACTACCGGCTAACAGACTAGTGATTGCCTTTGATCAACGTCCTGACTATTTGCACCTCTACGCCATCACTGCCCAAGAAATACACGCACCGCTGCGAGTAGAGTTAAATATGCAACAAGTCACGAATCGCGTCAATACCTTCAGAAACAATATCATTCGTGACAAGTGTGTCACTGAAACGAACCAAATGAGCGACTGGCTCACCTCAACCTTGGGTCTGGCGGTCAATCAATTGTTCAACATGGCCCAACCTAAAAATACATTATCAAATAGGTTCGGCTTATTTTCGCGCAAAGGGGCGGGCAACTGGCAAGAAATTATCTTCATCCCCCACCAAGCGTGGCACTTGTTACCACTACACCTACTTAAAATCGACGGCGAGCTATTAGTGGAACAGTACAAGGTGCGCTACATTCCCGCTTTACAGATACTCCGCTTGCTCCATGAGCGCAAGAAGCCAGCCAAGCACGGCAAAGGTTGCATTATTGCTAACCCCGATGGCACTCTACCATCTGCCCAAATGGAAGGCCACACCATTAAAAGCTGTCGGCCTGATGATGTCCTATTAGAGGGCTCACAAGCGTCGCTCAAAACGGTCCGTCAATATTTAGAGACGGCTCATCATGGGCACTTTGGCTGTCACAGCTTTTTTAAACCAAACTTAAAGGCGGGCTTAAAACTAGCAGACGGTAGCCTAGAAGCCAAAGAATTATTCACCCGCTTGCGACTGCCCAATCCTCGTCTGGTCGTTTTAAGTGCTTGTAAAACAGAACAGCCAGTTAAACCTACCTTTGCGGATGAATATATGAGATTAATATCTGGATTTCTGTTTGCGGGGGCACATAGTGTGTTAGCGGCACTGTGGCAAGTTGATGACGATTCGACACGCTTATTGATGGAAGATTTTTATCAAGGCTTGGCGAAAGGCTTATCACCGATATTGGCTTTGCAACGGGCACAAGAGCAATTGAAACAAATGCCCCGCGAAACGGTGCAAGCCCGTTTGCAAACTCAAAAAGTCATGTCCATAAAACCTTACGAAGAGTCTTATTATTGGTCTGGATTTGTGTTGCTTGGGGATGGTGTTTGAGATAAATCAGGGCAACCATAAAGGATTGCCCCTACATTAACCATGATTTTTCGTTGTTTCGGGAAATTCGCTACGCGGATTTCCCGAAACTCAATAACTTATTTTTGTATTTTCTGCTTTTATCTTCAAAATATTCTTAACCTCTTGGATTTTAGCAATCGCACTTTCCAAGGACTCATCCAATAGGGTGATATGCCCCATTTTTCTAAATGGCTGCGTGTTTGCCTTATCATAAAGATGAAAAGACAAGCCGGGAATGGCTAAGGCTTCATGCAAACCTTCAATCACTGGTGGGCCACTATAACCGGGCTCGCCTAATAAATTAAGCATAGCGGCTGGTCTCAATAAATCGCTGAGACCAAGTGGCAGCCCACTGATAACCCGAATTAATTGTTCAAATTGACTGGTGACACAAGCTTCTATGGTGTAATGTCCCGAATTATGGGGCCTTGGTGCGATTTCGTTGATTAATACTTGCCCTTCACGGGTGAGAAACATTTCGACCCCAAATACGCCAACTCCTTCCAGCGATTCTATCGCGTGTTGTGCAATTTTGCGTGCTTTTTCCGCGATTACTTCATCAATCTGAGCAGGGGCGGCGACAATATCACAAATATTGGTTTTATCATCAAAAACCATTTCGACAATGGGATAAGTGGCCATTTCTCCCGTCGGCGTTCGGGCAATGATAATGGCTAATTCTTTTTCAAAATCAATCAATTCTTCAATCATAGAGGGGGTTTGCAGGGCGTTGACCAGATCGGCTGGACTTTTCAGCACTACCACGCCTTTGCCATCATAACCGCCCTTTCGCGCTTTTTGCACAACCGGAAAATGCGTCAGCGTTTCTAAATCATCCACTGCCTCAAAGGGTGGCACGGGTAGGCCATTTTTAGCAAGCACTTGTTTTTGTGTTAATTTATCTTGGATTATTTCTAAAACGGCTGGTGAGGGGTAAATAGTGTGGCCCTCATTATGCAGACTTTTGAGCGTTTGCGTATCAATATGTTCAATCTCATAAGTCAAGACATCGCTCACCTTAGCCAGTGCTCTGAGCTTATCAGCCTCGTATAAATGACCAACAATCTGAGCATCGGCAATGTGGGCGGCGGGGCATTGGGGTGCTGCGTCTAATACGGTGACATAAAAACCCATTTGTTTAGCAGCTTGGGCGGACATTTTGCCTAGTTGTCCTCCGCCTATGATGCCTATCCGCTTGATAGGATAGGGGAAATTTTCTTGATTCATTTTAGTGTTATAGGAATGGCTGTGTGAAAAATCCTATTTCTTAAAGAAATAGGATTTTTTTGATCTTTTAAATTTTCACTGTTTTGTCGTCTCAAGCTTCATTTCTTCTTTCAATGTTTGCAATTGTGCGCTGAGCCCTTCAATCTTATTATTAATATCATCCAATGTCATAAACCCACCTTTTACAGCCATATTCAGCATAGTCGTTTCTTTTTTCAAGCTTTGTTTTAAGCTTTGCAATTGTGCGCTGTGCCCTTTGAACTTGTCATTGTGCGCCTTATCCAATGCTGCCATTTCAGCTTTTAAAGTCGTCTCAACTTGAGCCGTTTCCTCTTTTAAGCAATTGTGCGCTGTGCCCTTCAAGTTTATCATTGTGTAGCTTAAACCCAATGACAGCAAGGACAATCAAAGCAACGATGGATGTTGCAAAAATATAGTCTTTCATCTTCATTTTTCTTGTTAAAATAAAACGCACATCATATATAGCCGCATAGGTTAAGTCAAATAGCATGACATAAACAAGTATGGCGAAAATGGCGATTGTGTAAAAAATCCATCATTTGTTCTTGATGGACATCGTTTGTCGCCCCTGGGAATAAGGCATCGCCAAGGTATTCTAATCCATGAGCTTGTGCCCGTTCCATAAATTGATAAAAATAGAGCGGTTCATTTTCCTCATCAATAAATTCTTCAAAAAGAAAAGACGCTGGTAATTGATTGAAATGATTTAATTCTTTGTGAAGAAAGCGGCCATAAGTATCTTTAGCGTCGGCAGTCGCCTGGGTGAAAAATTTCGCTGCTGAGTCGTTGGCAATATGATAAAGCATCATTTCGCGGAGAGTCGTACGCATATTCCAACCGGGTTTCGTGTTATAACTAATATAGGCAACGCCGTTAGTCGCTAAATGATACTTACAAATATTGAGGATTTTTTCTTGCACTTGGCTGGATACCCACGAATAAATCCCATGTGCGATGATATAGTCAAAGGTGCCAAAACGTTCATCAATTTCTAAAATGTTCATTTGCTTGAGGGTGATATTTTGCAGCCGCTCCTAAAAATCTTATAGTATCTTATGATACATTATAAAATATCGTATAAGATCACGTTAGCCAAGCAGTACTGCTAACGATTCGTGTGCCGGGATCGCACCGGACAAGGTTCGAGAGAGGGTGGCCCCTCCGTCCCAACCAAAGGCCCCTGCGTTTGGCTGGATCGGTCCGTCAATACTGCCGCCCGAACCGGTGTTGCATACACCACTGATTTGATTTTTCTGGACACGCGCCGCCAGAATGACCATACATGCTTCCCCCGATGATCGCAGCGAAGCTCCGTTACTTCGTTTCCTCACGGGTAGGGGGAAGGTGACATGGCCACCTCTGTTGTTCGGAATGAGAACCTCATTCCTACAACCAGACGGAGCACGTTCAGAAACGAAGTAACGGAACGAAGTGAAGTCAAACCTACATAGCCGCCGCGCTATAACCAACGCCGCAGCATGATGAACAGTCAATCCATATTGAGTAGCATATTTAACTCTTCCGATTACAGAAGTAAACGCGGGATTAACTTTATAAACTCTTATTCCATGCCTTGATGCTCTTGATTCCAAAAAATCCCTAAATTTGCTATAAACAAAAGAATTTAACATCCTAGCATAGCGATTTGAACCATTCTCTCTTAAAATACTTCTTTTCTGTGAAAAATATAAATCTTCAATGACAATTGGTTTTAATGTCTTTTCAGCCCGTTTAACAATGGCTTTAACCGCTTCGCCAATAATGGCTTCAGTTTGACCTTTTGATTTGCCATAAGTATTTAATGGAATTGTTTTAATCTCAATTGGATTACCAAATCTATCCGTTTCAACTAAAGCAACATGATTAGCGTTTAAATCTATACCAATTGTACCAATGTCTTTTAATGTTTTAATGGGAATTTGTGGCCTTGCAGTGCTAACAAACACACGCCAGCCTTTTTTATCACGCAAGAACCGGTAGGTAATCGCTTGACCATAATGTTTGGTTGCAGAACTTTTGAGACTTTTTAGGACACGACGAGCCTCATTATCGTTCAAGGCGGCTTCAATAACATCTTGACCATATTCAAATTTAACCAGAGGAATTTCAACATATTTACCATGCTTGGGCACCAAGGCATCAGGCATCCGTACTCGCAAAGTCAAAGTCCCATCTTTTTTGCGTTTTGCAGTACAAAGTTTGTTTCCAGCCATTTCATCTTTTGAACCGACTAAAATAAACTGATTACGGCGTGATTTTTGCCAATCTGATTTCCATTGTTCAAAGTTTTCATAGCCATTAGCTTTTAAATAAAATTGTGCGTTAAACCGTTTTTTTGACCCAAAACAAATACGAACACGCCCGGTTGCTTTATCAGATTCTAGTTGTTCAAGATGTTTTTCTAGCCGTGCTAAACGACGCTTTTTTTGATGGCTCTTATTCAAGTGTTTTTGACGTTGATTTAGTTCTATTTCTTTTTTGGAGAGTTTTTCAATCGTTTTTCTGGTTTTGTCGATTCGTTCTTGATTTTCATTAATGTAGCGTTTTAGATTTGAACGATAAGAATCCACCTTGCCTTGTAGAGCCAAATTAATAGAATTGAAGTGCCTAGACAAAATACCAAAAAAAGACAAGAAAAACGATTTAATTTGATTAAAAACTTTTCCTTTGAATGTGTCCACCTTTTGACTCTGGGCAAAAAGTTGACGTTCTACTCGTGAAAGTAGCTCGGCGCAATCGTCCAACGCTCCCAAAACCGCATCTGGCTGGTTCTTCAGACGAGTTTGATAAGTGCTAATTGGTACTTCGCTCGTACTTTGTTTAGATGATTGTGCGGTTTTTTTACTCATGGTTTTGGCCTCTTAATAATTTGATGAACCAAGCATCAACATAGATAATAAATGAACAATATTGATATGTCAACTAATTCGTAAAATGTCATTGTAGGGGCGGGCAACCTTGGTTGCCCAATTTTGAAGCATATTTTCTCAAACCACAAGAAAAAACACAACCCCTTTATAAACCATATCCTGTATCAGATAATATCACGTAGTAATAGATAGTAATAGATTTATCAACACTGTTATTAGCCCCAAAGTTTTAATGAGTTTGCGCCCGTTGGCAATGTGTTGTGCTGAAAAATCTACGCCCCAACATTCTGCCTCTGGTAAATTATGTGCAGTCGCAATGATATTGCTGCCATCGCAGCAGGCGAGTTCTAAGACGCGACAACTTTGCACAGGTGGCGGTGTCATGCCAATTAGAGTGGCGACAGTTGCCAATCGATCAGGTTGGGCGTAGGGCATGGCATTACAGGTGTAAGGTAATTCGTCGTAGCTGGTTTGATCTAAAGCCATATTGTTTTGATGGTAGAATAAAAAAGGTAATTAAGCTAGAGTGTCAGTTTCTAAGTACACAAAAAGGAGAAATTGATGATAACACGCTTGATTGCAATGTCCCTACTGCTGGTGACAATCGTTTCGGCAGAAGAAATGCCTTCTATTGACCAAATGGTCATCAAAGTGTCAATTGGTGATATGTCTTTGCAAGAGGCTGGTGAGTACCTGAAAACTGAGGCTAAAAAGAGGGGTATTCAACAAGTCGGCTATAGTCCTTTGTATAAAGAGTATCAAGCCTTGGGTTTATCAAACATCAGACACGTCGAAATTTTTCAATTTTGCGAGGCAAAAGTTGCTAAGGCATTGATTGAATACAATATGAGCTTTGCCGCTCATATTCCTTGTCGGGTGTCTTTGATTGAAGATGAACAGGGCAAAGGCTGGTTTGTGATGATGAATCCAATGATTTTTAATCAAAAACAGGCTGCTAAAGTCTGTGGTCGTTTGATGGAAATTATTGGTGCAGCGACACCGTCCACAAACCCGCCTATGATGAATATTGACCAAACCGTTGTCAAAATGCCGATTTCTGAGGATATATCTATAGAGGAGGCGGTTGATTCTCTGACATTGCGTGCGAATGATTTGAATGTGAAATTGGTTGGTTATCAGAATTTGACGCAAGGGTACAAAAAACTGGGACTGCCAAACGTCAAATACACGGAGATTTACCAATTTTGCGATGCTAAAGTCGCTCAAAAAATGCTTAGGCATGAGATAGGCTATGTTGCTTATATGCCGTGTCGAATTGCTGTGGTTGAAGACGAGCATGGGCAAGGGTGGTTTGTGATGATGAATATGGATCTGTTTATCAGTATGAGTCAATTGCCGCCTTCTTTGCATGAAGAGGCGGTCGATATGAGTGATAAGTTGATGGAGATGCTTGATGCGGGTGTTAATGGGGAGTTATAAGTCGCTCAACTAAATACATTGTAACATTTCTAGAAATCCTATTTTTTTAAAAAATAGGATTTCTTTGACAGTCTCTAAATTTCTAGAAATCCTATTTTTCTATTCGCTCTTGGCTTTTAAAGTCTTTTCAAGTTGATCCGTTTCCTCTTTCAAGTTTTCCAATTGTGTGGTAACCCATTCGAGCTTGTCATTCTGCCCCTTAGCCAATGCTGCAACTTCAGTTTTTAAAGTCATCTCAAGTTTAGTCGATTGATTAGCCAGTTGCACCTGCGTGGCTGCGCTTTCCTTTTTCAAGGTTTGCAATTGTGCGGTGAGCCCTTCGAGCTTGTCATTGTGCGCTGATGCCAATGCTGCAACGTCAGCTTTTAAAGTCGTCTCAAGTTGAGTCGATTGATTAGCCAGTTGCGCCTGCGTGGCTGCGCTTTCCTCTTTTAAAGTTTGCAATTGTGCGGTGAGCCCTTCAAGCTTGTCATTGTGCGCCAATGCCAATGCTGCAACTTCAACGTCTGCTTTTAAAGTCGTCTCAAGTTGAGTGGATTGATTATCCAGTTGCGCCTGCGTGGCTGCGCTTTTCTCTTTTAAGGTTTGCAATTGTGCGGTAACCCATTCGAGCTTGTCATTCTGCCCCTTAGCCAATGCTGCAACTTCAGTTTTTAAAGTCATCTCAAGTTGAGTGGATTGATTAGCCAGTTGCGTTTGCGTGGCTGCGCTTTCCTCTTTTAAGGTTTGCAATTGTGCTGTGTGCTCTTCGAGCTTGTCATTGTGCGCTGATGCCAATGCCGCAACGTCAGCTTTTAAAGTCGTCTCAAGTTGAGTCAATTGATTAACCAGTTGCGCCTGCGAGGCTGCGCTTTCCTCTTTTAAGGTTTGCAATTGTGCGTTGAGCCCTTCGAGTTTGTCATTGTGTGCTGATGCCAATGCTGCAACGTCAGCTTTTAAAGTCGTCTCAAGTTGAGTCGATTGATTAACCAGTTGCGCCTGCGTGGCTGCGCTTTCCTCTTTTAAGGTTTGCAATTGTGCGCTGAGCCATTCGCTCTTATCATTGTGCGCCAATGCCAATGCCGCAACTTCAACTTTTAAAGCGGTCTCAAATTGAGTGGATTGTAATGCCAGTTGCGCCTGCGTGGATGCGCTTTCCTCTTTTAAGGTTTGCAATTGTGCGCTGAGCCCTTCGAGCTTGTCATTGTGCGCCAATGCCAATGCTGCAACGTCAGCTTTTAAAATCGTCTCAACTTGAGCAGATTGGTCAATCTGAGCATTTTGTTGCGCCTGTAAGGCACCCGTTTTCTCTTTCAAGGAGAGCAAAGCGGTGTTGACTTGGCTCAATTGACTGCTCAGTTGTTCTATTTGCTCATTGGACTGCTTGAGCGAGGACGCGCTATCCTCTTTCAGGGTTTGTAAGTCTCTTTCTAATTGGAGTTGTGAAATCTTGAACCCAATGAGAGCAAAGACAATCAAAGCAAATGCTACTATAATAATATAGGTGTTACTCATATAAATATTTTCCTTGTTAAAATGGAGAGTTAGGAGAGGGCATAAAGCCTCAAAGGGTACATAATATATAACCGCGTGTGTTAAGTCAAATGGCGCGAGGATAACACGCCTGCTGGCTTGCCGAGGGCAACCATAAAGGATTGCCCCTACAAACCGTTAGATTACGTAGGGGCAATGCCCTAGTGGTTGCCCTGGGGCGTTGGTGGCATTGACCACTTAAAGGGATTGTTTTGACATTTCATTATTAAATATAATACTCTTAGTCGGAGTCCAAGATTTATCTTGGACGTTCTTTTCTAGTGAGATATTTTTATTTTGATGCAATCAATACCAGTATTAATATATCACCATGTCTTGCCTGAAGGAGAAAATACAGCGGTAGCTGAAAGTCTTTTTATTGAACAAATGCGTTTTCTGGCGAAAAATGGCTGGCATACTTTATCTGCCGACGAATTTTTAGCGTTTAAGAAAGGTGCGCTTGAAATTCCCAGAAAGAGTGTTTTGTTGACATTTGACGATGGCTGGTTGGACAATTATCTTTATGCCTATCCCATTTTGCAGCAGTTTGGGCATAAAGCAACCGTTTTTCTGGTGACAGAATGGGTTGAAAAGGCATCGAAATGTTCACCTGTTCATAAAATAGGCTGGAAAACTCATAAAGAGGCAGTGCAATTGGCGCAGACTAAGCCTAATGAGAGTGTGTTGCATCTTTCGCAAATTCAGGAGATGCAGGACAGTGGTTTAGTGAGTTTTGAGTCGCATACTCATCGGCATATTTCTCTTCATCAACAATCTATTGATTTGAGGCGTGAACTGGAAGAATCACAATATTTTTTTGTGTCCCGACTGGGTAAACCCTCTCGACATCTCTGTTATCCTTTTGGTCACTATAAACCAGAAGATAGCCTGATAGCAAAGCGTTGTGGTTTTGAAATTTGCTACACGGTGAAAAATGGGGCCAATCTTGCCGATGGCCATTTGGCTGAAATTAAGCGGTTTACTGTGAAAAACAAACGTATTTCTTGGTTTGCCTATAAGCTTTTTATTTTTAATAGATCATATTTGGCAACTCTCGTTGAAAAAGTCAGAAAGCAATGATAAGAATTCTTTTTTTGGAAAGCTCAAAAAATTTTGGCGGGCAGGAAATGCGTATGCTGGATTTGGTGAAATCTCTTGACAAGGAGCGGTTTAAGGCGATTATCGGGGCACAGGTTAAGAGTTTTCTGTCTAAAAATAAAGCCCAGCTTGGGGTGAAAATAGAGCCCGTGAGTATGCGGAATGCCTTGGATATTAAAGGCATTATCAAAATCGTCAGGCTGATTTTACGTCACAATATCCATTTAGTCGTGGCTTATTCGGGTAAGGATGGCTGGTTGGGACTTATAGCCGCCCGATTGTGTGGTATAAAAATCGTTCGGATGAAGAATCTTGAGCTTTTTAAGCATAAGACTTCTTATAATTTATCCGATCTTGTCATTGTGCCCAGCGAGTATATTAAGCATTTTCTGGTACACAGGGGCGTAAATGAAGAGAAAATCCGTATCGTTTATCCGGGAATAGATAGTGCTATTTTCCGTTTTAGGCAAGAGGATAGAAGCCGAATCCGCCAACAGTATGACATTCTTGATGATGAGATTTTATTAATCTACAGCAAATTGAAAAGTCAATTGCTGGGCATCAATTACAGAGTAGGGTTTTGTTAACGGGAAAACAAAAAAATACGGTCCAATTTTTGTCGGCGGGTGATATTTTGGTTTTTCCTTCACGCACGGAGTCTTTTGGCAAAGCCGTTGTTGAAGCCATGGCTTGTCAATTGCCCATTGTGGCAAACGATATTCCTACTGTGAGAGAAATCTTGGGAAATGAAGAACGTGGTTTTATTTATAAATATGATGATGTCCAAGATATGGTTGCTAAGTTGAGTCATTGTTTGGAAAATTTTGAGGCTTGTAAAGCGGTGGCAAATGAAAATGTGCGTTATGTGGAAGAAAATTTTACCTTAAAACGAATGACGGATGCTTTTGAGGCTATTTTTGGCGAACTTGCGCTGGAGAACAATTAATGCTTAATGATGCGATCAATTTTCACCAAATCCAACGAGTTCTCGTCACAAAATTGCGACATCACGGAGATGTATTATTAACTTCTCCGGTTTTCAGCGTTTTGAAAAAGCATTATCCTCATCTTAAACTTGATGCGCTGGTTTACCATGAAACAGGGGAAATGCTGACTTTGCATCCGGCGATTGATGATGTCTTTACTATAGATAGGGCTTGGAAAAAAGGCGGTTTATTTAAACAAGTTAAAAGTGAGTTGGCGTTATTAAAAAAGCTGCAAGCCCAAAATTATGATCTATTGATTCATCTCACTGAACATTGGCGCGGGTTGTATTTGAAACGCTTACTCAAGCTGCCTTTTGCCGTGACACAAATTTATGCTAGACGCCCTGGGCGTTATTGGCGAAAAACGTTTACGCATCACTATCCTGCTCCTTTAAATGCCAGACATACTGTTGAAAAAAACTTGGATGCGCTGCGCCGCTTGGGGCTTTATCCTCAAACAGAAGATTGTGGTTTAGTTCTTATACCGGGCGCGGCGGCTGAAAAACGCATAGAGACTTTGATGCAGGAATATGGATTGATTTCAAAAGAATTTGTCCAATTGAATCCGGCTTCTCGCTGGTTTTATAAAACTTGGGATGGGCAGAAAACGAGTGCTTTAATTGATCGCTTAGAGGAGAGTGGAAAGCGCGTGGTGGTGACGGCGGCACCTGCTGAACAGGAGCTAGAATTGGTTAAACGTATTTTATCTAATACTAAATCGGCGCCTGTGAATTTGAGTGGATTGTTGAATCTGAAAGAATTGGCGGCGTTGATTGCACAAGCTCGCTGCTTAGTTGGAGTGGATTCTGTACCGATGCATATTGCTGCTGCTATGAGTACGCCGGTGGTTGCTCTCTTTGGTCCAAGTAACGATATCCTTTGGGCACCTTGGCAAGTCCGCCATCAGGTGATTAGCTCAAAACAGCGCCCCTGTCGCCCTTGTGCTCAGCATGGCTGCGGTGGGGGGGGATGGAGCGATTGTTTGAATGATATTGCTGTTGATGAGGTTTTTGCGGCTGTTGATCATTTAACGACAGGGATAAGTCAAAAACTTAACGATAGCCAATAATTTAAACGCGATTTAAAAAATCCTATTTCTTTAAGAAATAGGATTTTTAGATTGCTACAAAAAATACAGCCCCGACGGTAATAGGGGAATATAAACAAGGAGATTATTATGCAAGCTCTTGAATTAAAATCTGATTCATTGGATGGTATTATTAAAATACCAGAAACCCATAAAGAGTGGTATGGCAAAATACTGAAAGTCATTTTTCTCGGAGAAATCTACCCAAAAAGCATCAATATTGATGCAGAGAAAGCAGAATTGGAACATTTTTTTGATCAGTTCAATAGTGATTTCACAGGCTTAAGCTTCAACCGAGATGAGGCTAATGAACGATAAATACTTTTTTATGGATACCAATGTGGTAATTTACAGTCTTAGCAATATCGTTGCCAAGAAGAAACGTGCTATCGAGTTATTAAGCACAAAAAAGGCCGTTATTTCTACGCAAATCATCAGCGAATCCGTTAATGTGATGTCCCGTAAACTGAAATACGATTATTCACAAATACGCCGCCTCACGGATAAGTTTGTAGAAAAGACGACACTGCATCCCATAACCCACGATACCATCCGCATGGCATTCAGTATTGCGGAAAAATATGGTTATGCTTACTACGATAGTCAGGTGATTGCTAGTGCTCTGGAACATGATTGTGCCATTCTCTATTCAGAGGATTTTCAACATGAGCAACTAATTGAAAACCGTCTCAAAATTGTGAATCCATTTGTGAAAGAATGAGGCAGACTACTGTGTATGAATAAATTAAATATAGCTATAATCCACAAAAAATACCGCCCCGACGGCGGTGCCGAACGCTTTGCCGCTCGCACGTTTGCTGCATTGGCGCAGCAGGGGTTACGACTCACCTTAGTGACGCGGCGTGGCGAAATTTCGGATAATTACAAACTTATTCAATGTAATCCCTTTTTTATTGGACGCTTATGGCGGGATTGGGGATTTGAACACGCCGTTTGTCAAAGGCTGACTAACTATCATTTTGATTTACTGCAATCCCATGAACGTATTCCTTGTTGTCATGTCTACCGTGCCGGCGATGGGGTACACCAAGAATGGTTGCGCCAGCGTAAACGTACCTTGGGAAAATTCAGGCGTTTTCTCCTTGATTGGAGTCCATATCACCGCTATGTCAACCGGGCAGATCAACGGCTCTTTAAAAGTCCGTCTTTAAAAGCCGTCATCTGCAATTCCAAAATGGTGCGTGATGAAATCATGGATTATTTTAATCCGCCGCCTGAGTTATTGCATGTTATTTACAGCGGTGTTGATACGCAAAGCTTTCATCCCAATTTGAAAATTCACCGTGACAGCGTTCGCCGACAATTGAATATTCCTCTTAATAGCACTTTGTTTTTATTTGTCGGCTCCGGTTTTGAACGAAAGGGGCTGGCAGCGGCAATCAATGCGCTAGTATCCGCGCATTTGCTGGTTGTGGGTAAGGACAAACGGATGTCACATTACCGACGTTTATGCGTTCAAAAAGGTATCGCAGATCGGGTGCATTTTTTGGGTGTACAACAAGATGTTAAACCTTATTATGGTGCCGCAGATGCACTGGTATTACCCAGCTTGTATGATCCTTTTGCCAATGTGGTGCTTGAAGCGATGGCTTGTGGTTTGCCGGTGGTAACGAGTACCAAGTGTGGTGGTGCTGAATTGATCAGGGAGGGGCAAAATGGCTATGTCAGTGATGCTTTAGATATAGATAGATTGAGCCATGCCTTAAATCAATTAGAGAATCAAGCACATTGCCAGACTTTGGGAGAAAATGCGCGAGAGACTGTCAAGCCTTATAGTTTATCAGCTATGAGCGAACGCTTGTTGAAGCTTTATAAAAAATTGATTGATAATGAAAAAAATGCTGCTTGAATTGAGAGAAGATTTGCAAAATTATTTTGCCGATAAAGATGCTTTTGAAGAAATTATGCATCTCTCTGGAGAAACCGTCCGCAAACAACCGGGGCGGCATACTTTCCGTTTTTCTGTCATGGGAAAAAATTTTTTTATCAAGCAACATCGTGGCGTGGGCTGGAAAGAAATCATCAAAAATCTTTTGCAATTGCGTTTACCCATCCTTGGCGCGAGTAATGAGTGGCGTGCTAT
The DNA here is from genome assembly GCA_000785145.2 of Candidatus Thiomargarita nelsonii. Classification (GTDB taxonomy): domain Bacteria; phylum Pseudomonadota; class Gammaproteobacteria; order Beggiatoales; family Beggiatoaceae; genus Thiomargarita; species Thiomargarita nelsonii_B. The sequence goes on along the minus strand of JSZA02000002.1, from coordinate 40,649 downwards.
CAAACGCTTGCACGAACTGGGTATTGATACCATGACACTAGCAGGTTATGGTCAAAGGGGCAAGAATCCCGCCAAACGGGAATCTTTTGTCATTACTGAGGCACTTGAGAATACCACGACTTTGGCTGTTTTAGTTGAAGAATGGATTAAGAATCCACCGCCTGTTCGTTTGAAATATGCCTTAATTTCTAAGGTAGCCAAAATCACCCGCGCTTTGCATGAAAATGGTATTAATCATCGGGATTTATATATTTGTCATTTTCGCCTTTGGGTATTGCAGGTATTTGATGATCCGCCACTTTTTTTAATGGATCTCCACCGAGCGCAAATTCGTTCAAAGACGCCAATGCGCTGGATTATCAAAGATTTAGGCGCACTTTATTTTTCCAGTGCGGATGTTGGTTTGACTCAACGTGATTTTTTCCGCTTTATCAAAACTTACCATAATACTGATTTGCGGACGGTTTTTAGACAGTACCCCGATTTGTGGCAAAAGGTACAAAAGCGGGCTAAGCGTTTTTACCGGCGGGATATGAGGCGGGAAATGCCCGTTTTTTCTACACCCAAAAAAACCATCATTGCTCATTTGATAAACTTGGATACGGTTGGCGGTGTCGAACGTCTCTATTGCCAAGTAATTAATGCCAATATTAAAGATGTAGAACACCATACCATTTCTTGTAGAAATAGCATTGCAAGCGTATTATGGCAAGATGTCAAAAAAGCTTCAAAGAGTATCCATTTTGAGAAGAAAATATATGTTTTTAAAGTGCCTAAATGGCCGTTTTTTTTGAGAAAAAAACACTTGAACAATATCCTGCAAAAAATCGTGCCTGATATTGTTATCGTGTGGAATAATCCCGAGGGCTTCGACTTATCTTTGTTATCTCTAAAAACAAAGGTTTTTTATTATGAACATGGTGGTGCTTGGAATAATCACAATCCGGACAAGGTTGATCGTTTTATAAATAATGTTTCTGGCATTATCTGTAATTCATACGCTTCACAAAGACTATTGGCATTAAAATGGCAAGTTTCTCAAAAAGTCAATTATCAGATTTGCTTGAATGCAATCCCGCCCGATTGTTTACCGGCAGAGTTTAAGAGCAAAAAGTTCAACACAACCTTCAATCTCGGTGTTGCAGCACGCTTGGTGTCTTATAAGGGTATCTCTTTGGCTATTTATGCGATAAGAGAACTCAAAAAGCGAAAAATACCCTGTCACTTATTTATTGCAGGCATTGGTCCAGAACAGAGGAAATTGCAATTATTGACGAGTCAACTCGATTTGGAAGATGAAATTGAGTTTTGCAATTTAGTGAATAATATGTCTCAATTTTATCAGAACATTGATTGCTTTTTATGTCCCTCTATTAGAGAAACGTTTGGCTTGGTTGTAGCAGAAGCGATGGCGCATGGTTGCCCTGCTATAGTGGCTGCGGTTGACGGTTTGCCTGAAGTGGTGACGCATAATAAAAATGGTTTTTGTATAGCACCTAGCTTGCCTGTTGAACAATATGTCCAGTTAGGAGGCACCCATGATCAATTGCCTGAATATGTTTATAATCCTAAGACTTCTAAAATAGAAGCCCCGAAACTGGTTGATCCGATTGCAATCGCTGACAAGATTGAAGTGTTATGTTCTCAACCGGTTTTATATGAAAGAATGAGCCAAGCGGCTATCAAAAGCGCACAAACAGAATTTTTTTTTGGAAAGTATATTAATCATTTTTATGGTATTTTACTCGATGATCAAGTTTTTTTAACTTGACAAAATCAAACTCTAATCCTGATTGGGTTTTGCTTTCATAGCGTTTGGCAGCTTGTTGTAACCGCACATTAGGTTTAGGGTTTGTATCTAAGGCATTAATCAACATTACTGCATCGCGTTGACTAAGCTTTAAAGAATGTTCACGTTTCATAATTTAATATCATAGATCAAGATTGGCGACGGTCAGGAGTAAGCTGTTGATTTAAAGCCAATCCCCAAATTAAGACCATTAACAAGCCATTTTCATCGTGAAATGTGGTGTTGACTGATGAAATCAAAAAATTGACCAGCCAAATCAATAGGGCTGCCGTCACTAAGCGATCCTTTGTTTTGGCATATTGTTTGCTCAAGGCTATTAATACAGAAAATATGAATATGACATACAGGCTAAGACCAAACAAGCCTCTTTCCAAGAGATAAGTAATATAAGTATTATGGGCATGGGGGATGATGGGGAATACCGATTCTGTATAATCTTGCGGATTAATATAGTGAGAATTGTCCGCTCCAATGCCGAAGAAAATATTGTGTTCCACCCATGCCCGTATAGAAGCCTCCATTAAGGCATCTCTATGAATCATATTAAATCCCAATAATAATCTTTCTAGGCTGTATTCACTGCTAAATAAAACGATAAGCGGTATGATTGTTAAAATAGCTAATATTACCAATAACTTGGTATTTCGATACTGTTTGGTGATAAAAAATAGTAAGAAAATTAACAACATTAATAACAGGCTCGTAAACATCGTTGCCCGGCTACCTGTGATAAATATACCCGCCAAACTGCTAATAATAATAAATAATAAAAGGCTAGTTGATATGTTAGGAAACCGATTATCCCGATAAAATAACCAAGTCAGGGCAATAGTAAAGACAAGTAATAAATAGATGGATGAGTGGTTGACATGACCAATGGAATGCAGTTTCAGATAAGTGATTTCATCAGGCGAAGGATTTGGAAAAAAATAAAACTGGTATAGCCCATAAAGCAAAGCCACTATCATAGAGAAAAAAAGTATTTTATTGAAAATAACAAGCTGATTTAGGTTTAAAGGGATATTTTTTATAATCAGGAAAATCATTATAATCCTGAAAATATCAATACAAGCTTTTAAGGCTTCTGTGGTGTTGAACGCAAAAAATGCACTCATCAGGGAAGATAAGACGAGCCCGACTGCGCTGTAAGTCAGCAGGTTTTCCTCAAACTTCAATTCTTTCTTAAAAATCAGATGAATACCTAGCAGGATAATGACAATGACGGAAATTTGTTTTAATGCCTCAGCAAGGGGCAGGGCAAGTGCTAAGCCAAAAAATGCGCTTAAAAAGATGGTTTGGGACCAATTATTAACGGAACGAATTTTGTCTATCATTCTTTCTCCAATTATTCATTTTACAATCTATCCAACAAGATTTCACTTCTTCAATTTTTGAAAAAACACTGAACAGTTGTTTCGGGAATGGAGCGTAGCGGATTTCCCGAAACAAAAATAGGATTTCTCACAAGTTGTTTCGGGAAATCCGCTGCGCTCCATTCCCGAAACAAAAATCACAAGTTGTTTCGGGAAATCCGCTGCGCTCCATTCCCGAAACGAAGTCAAAAAAATAGGATTTCTCACGCTTGCTCAAATATTTTCCACAGGTGGCTCTTGCTGCTTAATTTTCACCGTTTTCACAGCCTTATTAGCCATTTGCACAATTTCTATCGGATGCCCCTCTAAAAGCAAACTCGTCCCTGCTTCTGGGATGACTTCTAAATACTCTAAAATCAAACCGTTAAGCGTTTTTGGGCCATTGGTGGGTAAATGCCATTGCATTTCGCGGTTGAGTTCTCGCACCGTGATACTGCCATCAACGAGAAAAGTGTTGTCTTTTTGGTGTTGTACATCTGGCGTATAGCTATCAGGATCAGTGGTAAATTCGCCAACAATTTCTTCGAGAATATCCTCAAGGGTTACTAAACCTTGAATATCACCATATTCATTCACCACTAAACCAATACGTCGTTTATGTTGTTGAAAATTCAACAATTGCGTGTTTAAAGGCGTGCCTTCTGGGACGAAATAAAGTTCCTGGGCTGTTTTTTCCAACGCTTCTTTGCTAAATTCATCGTGCTTGAATAAGCGTAATAATTGACGTAGATGTACCATACCCATGACATTATCTATGTTTTCACGGTACAGTGGCAAACGAGTGTGTTGGCTAGTGGCTAATTGTTCGGTTATTTTATCAAGTGGTGCCTTGAGATCAATACCAATAATTTCATTACGTGGCACCATAATGTCTTCAACAGTCACTTTCTCTAAATCTAAAATACCCAACAACATGCTTTGATGGCGTTGAGGGATAAGTCCACCCGCCTCGTGTACCACAGTACGCAATTCGTCAGGGCTTAAGTGATGGTTGTCTTTGTCTTGCTCAGAAATACCTATCCATTTCAGTAAGCTATTAGCCGCGCAGTTTAGCATCCATACCAAAGGATATGATAATTTCAGCAAGGGTTTAATGACCAATGAGGCGGGAAATGCAACCCTTTCTGGATGGAGTGCTGCTACCGTTTTAGGTGCCACTTCACTGAAAATAAGAATAACCACTGTTAGTAATGCCGCAGCGATTGCTATGCCGGCTTCTCCCATCAATTCAATAGCAATCACAGTGGCAATTGAGGATGCGAAAATATTGACAAAATTATTGCCCAATAAAATTACACCAATCAGGCGATCCGGGCGTTCTAATAATTGACTGACGCGCCGTGCGCCCCGATGTTTTTTCTGCACGAGATGGCGTAAACGGTAGCGATTAATCGCCATCATGCTGGTTTCAGAGGCAGAGAAAAATCCAGAGAATAAGATCAAAAAAAACAGTATGCCAAATAGCACACTTATCGGAATGTCACTCAAGGATAATAAACCTTTGGTTGAACTGTAAATAAACAGGAGTCCAAGATTTATCTTGGACAAAAATCACTTTTTCTTTTTGATAGGGCGTTGCCAACCGACTATTGTCTTTTGTGGTGTACGGCTCACAGTCAAAGCATCAGGCGGCGTATCTCGCGTAATCGTTGAGCCAGCAGCAATCGTCGCCCCGGCTCCCACCGTCACAGGCGCGACTAACTGGGTATCAGAGCCAATAAAAGCCCTATCTTCTATAATTGTTTTATGTTTATTCGTACCATCATAATTGCAAGTGATAGTCCCGGCTCCAATATTGACACCACTACCGACTTCACTATCACCAATATAACTCAAGTGATTAATTTTAGAGCCCTGTGCGACAGTTGATTTTTTAATTTCAACAAAATTACCAATATGCACCTGCGCTGCTAATACGGTGTCAGGGCGCAAACGAGCAAAAGGACCAATCCGACAGGCGGCACCAATCACAACATTTTCGATCACACAATGAGATAAAATCTCGACATCATCACCAATGTTGGCATTGCGTATCACTGTATGTGGTCCGATTTTAACACGGTTACCCAGCTTGATTTCACCTTCAAGAATCACATTGATGTCAATAGAAACATCACGCCCTGCTTGTACCGTGCCACGTATATCAAGACGGGCAGGATCATATACTGTGACACCAGCAAGGATGAGCTGCTTAACTTGTTGGGTTTGATAATAACGCTCTAAGCTTGCCAATTGAAGGCGATCATTGACTCCCATCACTTGATATGGTGAGTCGCTCGTTGTGGTATGAATCGGCACATTTTCTTGTACTGCCAAAGTAATAATGTCAGTCAAATAATATTCACCTTGGGCATTATCATTATTGAGTGACGCTAACCAACGGCGCAAATGGGTGGCAGAGACGATGAATATACCCGCATTGACTTCATTAATTTGTTTAATAGAGGTACTCGCATCTTTTTCCTCAACGATGCGTTCTACTTGTCCCTGGGCATTGCGGACAATCCGCCCATAGCCTTGGGGATTGTCTAAAAGGACGGTGAGTACGCCAAGATTGTTAGCTTGTGAACATAAGGCTTGGAGGGTTGCTAAATTTATTAAGGGAACATCACCACAAAGCACTAATACCATTGTATCATCAGCAATATCAGGCATGGCTTGTGCCACAGCATGTCCAGTCCCTAATTGTTGAGCTTGCTCTACCCAATTGATATTGGTATCAGCAAGTGCCTCACGGACTTGCTCACCCTTATGCCCATAAACAATATGTATATTATCTGGCTTAAGTGCTAAGGCAGTATCAACAACGTGGCGAATTAAGGGTTTTTCGGCAAGTTGGTGCAAAACCTTGGGGATATCAGAATGCATGCGTTTGCCAAGCCCGGCAGCTAGAATGATAATAGACAGTTTCATCGCTATTTAATTACCTCACACAAAAACTCTTTTGATAAACTATAAGTGACGATTAGAATAACACATCAAGCCAATTTTGGAGTCCAAGATTTATCTTGGCAGACGTCCAAGATAAATCTTGGACTCCGAAATATAATAATATTATGAAATATCCTTTTAAAGTCACCATTAACGATCAACAACGTGCTGAACAGATAAAAGACGATGTACAGATTGGGCACTACTTTGTTTTCGTCAGGCACAAAAAGGCCACTAGCGTAGAGCGACTTAGGCGACTTTCAGTAAAAAAATATTTTAAAAACAATGTATTGCCGCTAGTTAATCAAGCCGTCAAACTGGATGGCGTGACCATTACACCTCAACATCGGGACATTGAGCCAATCGCTTGTGTTGTCACTGACCGCAAACTCTATCGCGCAGAGCAAGACACCGTGCGTTTTTTCATCGCATTCCCCACACCGCCCGAGGACTTGCGCTTAACAATCAATAGCAATGGCGAAATGTTTAGCGAGAGATTGGTCAAACTCACAGACGGTGTTGGCATTGAAACCGTTTCAAAGCTCCCACCGGGCAGCTACGAAGCGCAATTGTCAATAGCTGATCGCCGTATCTGTGTACCCGCCTCTTTCACAGTCACAGAAGAGCACTTAGCCCCTCTCTCTGCTCAACTCATCAAGCACAAGCTTAAAGAAGAGGCAGCAACATTTTTATTTGAATTGGAGGTGGAAAGTTATCAAATGCCGTTTGAAGGCAAACTCATGGTGACATTGATAGAGCAAGGTTTAGAGGTTGCCGACACCATACCTAAAGCAGTCAGCCCAGGATACTATGTGGGCAGCATACCGATGAGTGGGAGTGGACCATTCAGTTTGCGCGTGACGGTCGATGCCAAGCGGCTCACTCAAGTGCCAATCCCCGGCACGACTCCTCAAGTATTTGAAGATAAAACCACTGTCATCAATGAGTTGGGTGAAGAAAAATTTTTTTCAATGATCTCAGAAGCCAAGGCACTGCCGCTACGGGGTGGATATTTGATGGAAGGCGATTTTTTCGCAACAGCGTTAACGGTTGAGGAAATCGTCACCAATGAGCGTCTTATCCAAGTCAACACTGACGTGGAATCGCTAGTTTTGGTCAATTTAGATTTGATCTCTGGTCAGTATGTTATACAAGAAGAGGGAAATGTCACAGCGGGTAACACCATCACAGTCAGAACAGACAGTCCCTTTTGTACGGTATTTGTCGGTGGCTTTGTAAATGAACAAGCTTTTGAAGGTTATACCACTTTTATTAAGCCTCAAACCTTTCAATTGAGCGTTGAAACGCCTAAGAGCATTCGACCAGACACAGATTTAGTTGTGCGCCTAAAAGGTCTTGTTGATAAGACAATGCCGGTTCTCTTATGTGTGCGCGAAGAAGGTATCACTTCCAAGCCAGAAGTGAGTTTAGCGGCTGCTGCTAAGCGCAGTATTGATACGGCTACTGAAGGCATGGACTCACGAGCATTTTCAACCATGGAAGAATTATTGAATGATTCTTCATACCTTATGGTGACTAGCGATGAAGATGATATCATTGAGATCAATAGCGAATTGAAGGTTCACGCGGATTTAGCCCAATGGCTTTTAGACTTGGGTGAGGCTGACACCGCTCATAACCTTCTCACAGAAAGTATCGCCAAAGGTAATCTCGCCGAAAAAGCGCGTGCTGAAGAAATGTTGCAAGGAACTGAAACCACACACACCGCAGTGGCTAAAAAGTTTGGCATACCGCTTGTCGCTCTTGAAAGCGTTGAACTCAAGCCTGAAGTTATCAAACTCGTTGATAAAAAACGGTTAAGAAAGCATCAAGTTCTCCCTTTATTCAAGCGTGGTGATTGCCTCTTCGTTGCTCTCTCTGATCCCACAAATGCTGAGTTAGTGCTTAACGAGATTAAATCTCATACTGATATGCAGATTGAAGCGATTTTAGTCGAGGCAGACAAACTTGAATCCTTCATTGAACACGCCCTTGAATTTGATCTCAGTCACGAGGATGAAATTATTGAGCAGATAGAGTTGGGTGAAACAGACAAGACTAGCAAGGATTTTGCTGATGGTGATGAATTGTCCAACTATGTTGAAACATTGAGCCACGAAGAAGAGGATGAATTTTCAAAATATTTAGATACATTTAGCCTAGATGATGAAGAATATGAATATTTTTCTGGTGAGGATGAAATGTCCGAAAAAGAACAATTGTCCCCAGAAGAGGAATTATCTCAATATTTAGATGAATTGTCCTCTGGAGAATATTCGGGCGAAAAATATTTGACGCAATATTTGGAGACTTTTTCCATAGATGAAGAAACTCAAACAGAATCTGGAAAAGGGTATCAAACAAACGCGATAGAATCTCAATATATTGAATATAAAAACGTTTTATATTACAAACTGATTAATCTCAATGAAAGTGCCGATATCGTCATTCCATTAGGAGACTCACAGGGTAGTTTGACGGTTGAAACTTTTGCCATGACAAAGGGGGAATGGACACAAAATCATACCACTGTTAAAGTGGAGCAACGTTAATGGGCAAGAGATGAGTGCAAGCGAGGCACCTATATTTTGGAGTCCAAGATTTATCTTGGACTTGAAAAACTATCTGGAAATTTGCGCTCTCCTGTCAGTCTATATATTTAGGGCACCAAAAAAATCCTATTTCTTGAAGAAATAGGATTTTTAAATTGACAAACAAATCATTTAGGCTCACTATATAGTTGCGAATGATCGGAATACTTTTTGCATGGTAGCGAAAACCACCAACCGATTGCGGTAGGACTCGAACAAAAATGGTGGTACAATGCGACGATTATCATCGTGATAAGGAGGTATTTACTATGCGTTCTAAAAACTTAGTTGTTATTGCATTTATTCTGGCATCATCTATGCTTTCCTGTGCCAGAAATACCGGCAATGTGGCATCATCGTCAGTTGATCGTGCTGCAAATGGCGATTTTCTGACTAAATCCGTAGGTGGGCAAAACAAGCAAGCACAGTCTAACATCAATGCCACCAATAAAGAAATGGGCTCAGTCTCATCTCGTGCGGCAAACAATGTCAATGCGACAAATGGCGGTTTTCTGACTAAATCCCTTGGTGGGCAAAACAAGCAAGCACAGTCTAACATCAATGCCACCAATGAAGAAATGGGCTCAGTCTCATCTCGTGCGGCAAACAATGTCAATGCGACAAATGGCGGTTTTCTGACTAAATCCCTTGGTGGGCAAAACAAGCAAGCACAGTCTAACATCAATGCCACCAATGAAGAAATGGACTCTGTCTCATCTCGTGCGGCAAACAATGTCAATGCGACAAATGACGGTTTTCTGACTAAATCCCTTGGTGGGCAAAACAAGCAAGCGCAGTCTAACATCAATGCCACCAATGAAGAAATGGGAGTATTGTTAGTCTCATCTCGTGCTGCAAACAATGTCAATACGACAAATGGCAGTTTTCTGACTAAATCCGTAGGGGAGCAAAACAAGCAAGTACAGTCTTATGCTGCATATGAAGAGATGTGGAATGAAGTACCCTGTCAAATCATGACTCCTATTATACTCACAGCTTCTAATCAAAAAATGAGAGGGTATATATTAGAGCATGATAATTCGTTATTAGAGGACAATCATTGTTGGAGTCTGGGGGAGCCAAACTTGACAAACACTAATCCGAGTAATATCTCACCAAGTTTGTCTGGAGAAAAAATAATCCTTATTACTCGATGAGCAAGTGCTTTCGCCAATGCCATTTGTCCAAAATAAATTTTGGACTCCTAAAACAGGGAAAAAAAAAATATTTGGCAAATTGCGCTTTCTTGTCAGTCTAATTAAGTTGCCGGCTCTGCAAGGTTTTCGCCTGACATAATAGTTGGTTTTTTATTTTTTTTTTATTAGCATTTAGCATCAAAAAAAGCTTGCATTAATCTATTCGTTAATATATTATATGGATAGGCTTTCATTAGCCGAGGGGATAAAGGGCTGATACTCCCTTATTCATAATTGTTGATAGACTAAGTATGCTGTCAATCGTTATCAATAGAATTGCTATCACATGTTGAAATTAACTTACTTTACTTAGGAGTACTATTATGTATAAGTCTTTGATTGCAGGTATCGCCGCTTCTGTTTTCGCACTGTCAGCCGCCTCTGCGCTTGCTGGTTCGGCTTTGAGCAATATCGATGCGACCAATAATGGATCGAGCACCGCGAATGTAGATGTTTCTGGTAATAATAATGTCCAGATCAATTCCACTGCCGCCGGAAGCCAAATAGGTGCCTCATCTGGTGGAGACGTATCGAATGTGGATGCGACGAATAATGGGACACAAGTGACGAATGTAGATATTAGTGGAGGCAGCAACACTGTGGATGCCGATGCGCTTGGAAACAGTGTGATAGCCACGGGAGCCGGCAATACCATTGAGAATGCTGATGTTACCAACAATGGTGGTTCTGACCAAACCGCGAATGTTACTGTTAGCGGCAACAGCAACACAGTTCACGGAAGGGCAGTTGGTAACGACCTTTTTGTTGACTAGTGGTGGATGCCTAGCCGCGACAGAGTCGCTGCTTTAGCTATATAAAAAAAACCATTTATCGTTCCTTTGCCTCGCGCACTCACTTATACACAAGTCCATTTTCGACAATTGTAGGGTGGGTTGCGCTATCGCTCTACCCACCCTACACAATATTATTTAATTTCAATTATTTAAAAAGTTATGTATAAGAGAGTGCGCTCTGCGTGGGAACGATAAAAAAATGACTTAGGAGAAATAAATATTATGTACAAGTCTTTGATTGCAGGTATCGCCGCTTCTCTTTTCGCACTGTCAGCCGCCTCTGCGCTTGCTGGATCAGCTTTGGACAATATCGATGCGACCAATAATGGATCGAGCACCGCGAATATAGATGTTTCTGGTGATGGTAATCTCCAGATCAATTCCACTGCCGCCGGAAGCAGAATAGGTGCCTCAGATGGTGGAAACGTATCGAATGTGGATGCTAGGAATGATGGGACACAAGTGACGAATGTAGATATTAGTGGAGGCGACAACACTGTGACTGCCGATGCGCTTGGAAACAGTGTGATAGCCACGGGAGACGGCAATACCATTGATAATGTTGATGTTAGCAACACGGCCGGATCTAGCCAAACCGTGAATGTTAATGTTAGCGGCAGCGGCAACACAGTTCGCGCAAGGGCCGTTGGTAACGACCTTTTTGTTGACTAGTGGTTGAGCTTTTAGTGGTTTAGGTACAGCTTTTATGCCAATTACTACTTCGAGGCCAAACTGTTGTTTGGAATTATTCAGTCTAATATTCATCTCTATTTCTCTATAATATTCTATAAAATCAAAAAAAATCCAATCCAAATAAAATCCTGTAGTAACTATCGTTTCACTTGACTGAAATTTTATTTTGTATTACCATGCCAAACACGTCTCGCCACTTGAACACGCCATTTTCCGGCACGATATGGCATTGACTATGAGAATGGCGTTAAATAAAAGGAGGGTTTGATATGCGAATGTTAGTACTACTGATGCTTACAATTTTTTCTATTGCAGCATACGCGGACGGCTCTGCCCGTTATCAGGAAAGGAAAAGTGCGGCACAGGCAGAGGCCATGAGAAATACAGCCGCCACAGGCTATGAGCGGCTTAATGTACAAGAATCCCATGGGAGAAAGATCGTTACTGGCGTGATGGTCAACCGCATGAGTACTGTTGGAGAGGGGGAAAGTTCGGGCAACTCGTTAGAATTCAATAACGAAGGCTCAGTCTATGTCAATGTTAAGATGAAAAACTCTGGTACTGTGACTGCCAATGATAGCGAGACTTCTACGGCTTCAGGCAATAAAATTTCTGTCCAAAACGCGAATGGAGTCGTGAGGATTAATGCTGATATGGAAAATCGTGGAGATGTGACTGCCATTGGGAATTCAGATGCCAACGCGGCTGGTAACCGAATCGTTGTACAAGGTGCTGGGGGGAATGTCAGCATTACTGGACGGGCGGAAAACAGTGGGGCTATAACAGCCAATTCCGGTGGGCACTAGTTTAAGACAAATCGGAGTCCAAGATTTATCTTGGACCCCAATTCTAGGAGAAGTATATGGTAATAACTAAGAACTTAATAATGCTGTCCCTGTTGACGACGTTTATTGTTGGGTGTGGGGGCAACGAGGGACAAAAACCCAATATAATTACGGAGCCCGAAGCGGGTCCTGTAGAAAATGAGACGGCGTACACTTATGGGTTAAAATGTATTGGCAAGGAGATCACAAAATCAGGTCAAGCAGGGAAAATAACAGTAGCTGTCGATAACATAAAGGATAAAACAGTAAAAAACTTTGATACTTCAGCCCTAACCCAGGCTCCTTCTGACATGGCACTGACAGCATTCGCTAATGTGGGTGCTGTTGATGTACTTGCTGCAATTCCTGATAATGGCTTTGGGCACATTCAAATTTCACAAAATAAGCCAGGCAAAATACTAGGGGATATTCTCCCAAGCCATGTTTATCTGGCAGGCGCCATCACTGAATACAACAAAGATATCAGATCTCGTAGATGGGGTTTCGATTTCTTTAGAAATCTTCTGGACATAGGTGTATCAGGCTACGACAATGTTATTAACGTAGCGATGGACTTGAGAATGGTTGCCTCTAAGTCAGGTAAGATATTGAAAAATTCAAAAGGAAAAGTTTTGAATCTCAGTCTCCAAAATAATATCGTGACCAAAAGTTATAAAGGCGATATTTTTAGAACTTGGAGTAGTATGGGCGGCGGCGGAGATGTCGGCTTCAAAATAAAAGATCCAGAACATTTGGCGGTTCGAGAAATCGTTGATCGGGGCGTTTTGATATTGATGGGTAAGCTTTTTGAAGTGAACTGGAAAAAGTGTGATGTCAAAAGAATACCACCTTCCGCAAAAAAGAGGAGTAGGAGTTTCCAAACTCAAAAAAGTAAACCAAAACTGTCTAAAGATCCCGCACTCATGCCGGGCGTAACGGCACAACCTACCAGAAAACCCGCCGACTGGAGTCAGTCTTTGATAGCCAAATTGGAAGGCAAATTGGCTACTGGAACTCAACGCTCCTTATATTTCAACATCCCAAAAATCAAGAGCAAAACGGCTAATTATTTTGAATCCCAATTGCTCGGTGCCTTAGTCGGTAGCAGGCTATTCAACCCCTTGGATAGCGTCAAAAAATTGCCGAAATCTGAGCTTGATCAAATGGATATTGAAGAATTACGTACACGAGTGGAGTCTCGCCCGGGTTTCAGTATCATGGCGGCTTTCTTGGAAGCTGATAGTGAACTCAGTTGGCAAGTCAGCACCGAAAAGTCACAAGTCACTGTCACCGTGTATCTTGTGGACAAATCCACGGTGCTAACAGAATCTGTGACTTTTCCCTCTACGCTTCTACCCAATGAAGTGGCACAACGTTTACTGGAGTCGCCCGATGGACTCTCATCGCAGACTGGGATTTTAAAGAAGAATGGCGATTTGAAGCTAGATTTTGTCACAACACATGGCAAAGCTTTTGTCGATTACCGAAAGGGAGAAAAAGTTCGCTTTTTAATGCGAACCAACCGTGCTGCATATCCTTATATTTTTACTTTGGATTACTGGGGAAAGGAGCAAACAGGTATCACTCGTTTATATCCTCATTCACCCGGCGTGCAGCCCGAACGGATTGATGCAAATGAGGTATGGATATTTTCCAATGATTTGTCGCGAGTAGAATCATCTGATCGCTATATGTTATGGGTGATAGCCTCAGAAAAACCCATTGATTTTCCTGACGATTTGTCAATTGAATGGTTACAGGCTGCTGATAGGCAAGAATTGGTAAGTCAGGTTGAATGGTTAGAATCTGCTGATAAGCAAGAATTGGTAGCTCAGGGAGTGGGGGTTGGAGAATATACTGATATGGGTGTTATTATTCATACTAAAAAATAAAGAACAATAGACGTGCGACTCGTTTGACCTAACTTGTTGAAAAGGTTATAGAAACTGATTAATGACACATTATGTGGCCACAGTCACAGCAGCTATATAACGTATAGCATTATAATAGTGGGCAAATCAACATCTCAAAACAGTCAGCAGCGGACAAAGTCATAGCAATAAAACTTTAAGTATGGTGTGGGATGCTAAAAGCCTATCTCACCTGGCATAGCAGTTGGCCAGAAAACAACCTCCGATGCCACAGCTACATTCGTGATTGCATCAGTGCAAGGAGGGGAAAGCCTCACAAAGGCAAGTGTAGGATTTGTGGATTTATTCGTAAGGTCGGTAATTCTTGAAGTAAAGGTTTTTAGGCTGAAGGGGCTGTCTATACTCCGAGGCGACTGTTCAATACACATCCGACTAAAGGATAAAGCCGCTAAATCCAATGTAAGACATACTTGAGGAACGAGGAGAAACATCACTCCTATCTTGCTGGACTGCAAGAGAAAGTGATAGGTAGGATTGGGTACTTAAGCCAAAGCCAGTTGAAACCACCACATCAGTGGGGAATACTGGATATGCTGACTTACCCACTTTATTGGTGATAATAAATTTGAAATTGCAAATCTCGTAAGGGTTTCGCAGCAATTACCAATGGTGATTAGTTATGAGTATAATCTGGAACTATCAGTTTGCAGGTGATGCTCTCATTCGTGACACGATGGGGGCATATCAAAAGATTATGTCCTGCAATATCAATAAGATATGTGAGTCATGGGATTGGGACAGCATTATTTGGAAAAGGGTAAGGAAAGTTGTGTTCAATTTGCAAAAGCGGATTTATAAGGCTACAAAATCTGGTAGATACAAGAAAGCTAAACGTCTCATCAGACTTCTACAACACTCAAGAAGTGGTGCAATGTTAGCAGTACGTAAAGTTACCCAAGATAATACGGGTAAACGGACTGCTGGAGTAGATTTTAAGAAAGCCAAAACGCCGAAAGATAAGATGAAATTGGTCGAAGAAGTGCTTAATACTTACAATGTAAATTGGAAGGGATATAGTGCATTACCAGCTAAAAGGGTGATGATACCCAAGGCCAACGGTAAAAGGAGGCCATTAGGTATCCCAACTATTAAGGACAGAGCACTACAAGCATCTATGAAACTGGCATTAGAACCCTATCATGAAGGAAAATTTGAACCTAGCAGTTATGGGTTTAGACCTGCAATGGGATGTCATGATGCAATTGATAAGATTGCTATGGCACTTATTAAGAAACAAAAATGGGTTTTAGATGCAGACATAACTGGATGCTTTGATAATATCGACCATGAGTATCTTTTGAAGCAAATTGAAGATAAGACCGACCGCAAAGTAATTGATAAGTGGTTAAAGGCGGGATATATTCAGGATGACATATTTAATGAAACTGAAAAAGGAACACCGCAAGGTGGAACAATCTCTCCGCTTTTAGCTAATATAGTCCTCGACCAAATGGAGACCGACCTGATTGAACACTTGCGTGGAATAGAGGGTTGGAAAATGAAAATCGGTAGAGCGAAAGTTAGTAATGTGACTAATAAGAAGACCGGCAAAGCATACAAATGTAGAATGAATTTGAAGGTTGATTTAGTCAGATACGCTGATGATTTTGTTGTACTCCATGAGGATAAAGAGGTTATTGAGGAAAGTAAGCGTTTCATTAGTAATTGGCTAAAAGAACGTGGATTAGAATTGTCAGAAGAAAAGACAAAAATAGTCCACAGCACAGAAGGTTTTGACTTTTTAGGCCACCACATTAGGCATTATAGGAATAAGATAAGTGGAACTTACAAAGGTAAGTTATTAAAAGGCACAAAGACAGAACAAAAACGTGCAAACGCATCACATGTACTGAGAGTAGAACCAACAAAGGATAAGATTAAGAAACATTGGCGAGAGATTAGTGATACTATCTGGAAGTTAAAGGATGCCTCTCCTGATGTTTTAATAAATGCCATTCAACCCAAGATAACGGGTTGGGCAAACTACTACAAAACTGCCCATTCTAGTGAAGCATTTAGTAAGCTTGACCACCTTTATATAAAAGGTTGACACAATGGGCTAGGCGTAAACACTCAAAGAAAGGTGTCAGATATATAAACGAGTTATACTTTGGAGTAAAGAGAGTAGGAAAGACGAAAGAGTATAAACATGACACAATTGATGATAGAAAGTGGGTGTTTCGTGGTAAAACAAAGCATATCAGAGCATATGCAAAGCACAAGGAGCGAACTGGCAGTCATGCCAGAGTTGGTTTTGATAGGTCATATTACGATGGGGACACAGCTTATTGGGCAAACAGGTTGTCCAAAGGATACGGAGACATCACGCCCTCCAAAGCAGAGATGCTTCGTAAACAGAAAGGAATTTGTCCTGAGTGTGGAGATAGGTTCACGAATGATGACCTACTGCATGTACACCACAAGACTTATCGGTCCCGGGGTGGTACGGACAAATACACTAACCTAGTGCTTTTACATAAGCATTGTCATGACAAGATACACGCCATTGACAAGGCTGAAAAAGCACGAAAACGTCAGGATAAGACTTCGGGAATAAGATTTACCGGAGACAAAGCAAAAGAAATTTTGAATCCTGAATATAGAAGAGATAATACCAAAAAACGTGAGGAAAACTTCAATCCTGACGGTTATGTAGATTTAGAGTTTCAATCTGCATAATAGTAGCCGCCGAGAGAGGCAACAATCTGCATGAGGAAAGCACTACGAGGTGGAAAGAGGTAGTTGAAATAATACAGGCCCCATTTCTAGTAGCTTGCAGTACAGAGTTCAGGAAGAGTCTCTGTAAGAGAGGAGCTGTATGAGGCGAAAGTCTCACGTACAGTTTTGAATCACTAGCCGTTGCAGCGTGAAATCGAGCAATGTATCCCGTGAAGGCGGGTGTAAACGAACTTTGAGTGACTGAGCGGACGGCTAAGTGTAACGTGTCCGACAAACACTGGCGGGGTTTTGGTAACCCCGCTCCCACCCAAAATTTAAACTTAAACCTCATCACTAACAGCCAACCTTATCATTTTCTTATGCTTGCGTAAGCCACACAATCGTTCTGAAAAGCTCTGAATGATAGAAATGACATCCATCAATTTAATGAAATTTTTCCGCTTATAATTAAGCCCACTGCCTACATCATAAAGCCAATCATCTACCGCCACTCCCCGAGCCGTACAAAAAGTTTCAAGTGCTTGTCTTTGAAATTGCAAATCATCCTTTTGAGTCGCACTTGAAACACGAAAATACACCACCACTTTCTTTGGAGAATTGGGGCGGATTCTCATATATTCCAAATATTGATCGTATGTATAATAACGTCGATTCGTTATCGTTCGATGTGCTTTAAGCGTACCGAGCCGATCCCACTTTTGCAGTGTTTTGACTGAGCGATTAATCAACTGAGCAAATTCATTTAATCTATATGTGCGTTTCATCAGAATATTTTACCACTTATGGAGTCCAAAATTTATTTTGGGCGTAAAACAATGCGCGTATCCGACACCCTATCATGCCAAGTCTGATGCTGTTTATCCGCGATAGCCCAAAAAAATCCCATTCCTAACAATAACCCTGACACAATTGCCATAAAAAAGCGCAATGAAACTTGTCGCCAAGTCAGTGGATTACCATCAATGGACTGTACTTGAATACGCCACGCTTTCATCCCTAGTGTCTGTCCACGGCGTAACCAAGGCCATGAAAAATAAAAAAAACACACCATTAATAAATAAAACTGGAAAAAAATCTTATAATCCTGACTGATTTGCTCAGCTGTCAGCGCAAAAACTAAAACTAAAACAGTCGCAAAAATTAGCACGGATAATAATAATAAACTATCATAAATGATAGCCATAAATAGGCGTAATAAACTCGCCGATGGTAATTCTTGTGGGATTTCCATACTTTAAATGTGATCCTTTTAGATATTTTTTAACACATAAATATAAAGAGACTATGGCAAACTACCCCGATAGCATATATGATGATGATGTCATTGAGCAAGAAGCGAAACCAAAACTCAAACGCCCTCCGCTCTATAAAGTAATACTATTGAACGATGACTACACCCCGATGGATTTCGTCGTTCATGTATTAGAGCTATTTTTTAGTATGAATCGTAAATCAGCCACCCATGTAATGTTACAAGTGCATACACAGGGCAAAGGCATTTGCGGGACATTTACCCGTGAAATTGCCGAAACCAAAATCAATCAAGTTAACACTTATGCCCGTGACAACGAGCACCCTCTCCAGTGTACGATGGAAAAAGCATAAATCAATCAGTGTCTAAAGGAGTCCAAGATTTATCTTGGACATCCAAAATATTTGAGGTTTTAAATATGTTAAATAAAGAACTTGAACAAATCCTACAAACCGCTTTTAAAGAGGCACGTCAACAGCGTTATGAATTTATGACCGTTGAACACCTATTATTGGTGTTACTAGACGAGAAAAGCGTGGCTGAAATATTGCGTGCCTGTGGCACTGATTTGGGTGTACTCAGACAAGACTTGTCTAAATTTTTAGAAGAAACCACCCCTAAATTTGCTCTAAAAATTCAAGCAGACACACAACCGACTCTCGGATTTCAACGAGTATTGCAACGTGCCCTCTTTCATGTCGAGTCATCCGGCAAAAAAGAAGTCACCGCCGCCAATGTCTTAGTCGCTATATTCTCAGAACGAGAATCACAAGCCGTCTATTTTCTCGATCAACAAGACGTGACTCGCTTAGATGTCGTCAACTATATTTCTCATGGTATCTCCAAAGTTGACAACAACAATAACGACTTTTCTCCCGCTCATGAAGAAGAGGAAGAAGGTAGCCAGTCTAGCGTTCGTAAAAATCCTTTAGAAGTTTATACCATCAATCTCAATGAACAAGCCCAAAAAGGCAAAATAGATCCCCTGATCGGGCGAGAAAGCGAAATAGAACGCGCCATGCAAATTTTATGCCGACGGCTCAAAAATAACCCTTTATTTGTCGGAGAAGCGGGCGTTGGAAAAACGGCATTGGCTGAAGGCTTAGCAAAGCTGATTACTGAGAAAAAAGTCCCAGAGATTTTGACAGATAGCGTCATGTATGCCCTCGATCTCGGATCATTGTTGGCGGGTACCAAATATCGTGGCGATTTTGAAAAACGCCTCAAAGCCGTCTTAGTCGAATTAGGTAAACAACCCGGCTCGATTTTATTTATTGATGAAATTCACACCATCATCGGCGCCGGTGCCGCATCTGGCAGCGCGATGGATGCCTCTAATCTGATAAAACCCGTTTTGGCAGGCGGAGACATTAAATTTATCGGCTCAACCACCTATAAAGAATATCGTGGCATATTTGAAAAAGATCGCGCCTTATCGCGCCGTTTTCAAAAAATTGATGTCGATGAGCCCTCCGTCGAAGATGCCATACAAATCCTACATGGACTCAAATCGCGCTTTGAAGAACATCATGATCTCAAATATACTAATCCCGCCTTGCAAGCGGCGGCTGAATTATCCGCACGTTATATCAATGATAGACATTTACCCGACAAAGCTATTGACGTGATTGACGAAGCTGGGGCTTGCCAACATTTACAACCCCCATCACAACGTAAAAAAAGTCTGGATGTTAAAGAAATTGAAGACATTGTCGCCAAAATTGCCCGTATTCCGCCCAACAACGTCTCCGTCTCAGACAAAGAGACTTTAAAAAACATAGAGCGCGACTTAAAAATGGTCGTTTATGGACAAGAAGAAGCGATTGCAACCTTGGCAACAGCGATAAAAATGTCCCGCTCCGGCTTAGGCGAAACGGAAAAACCGATAGGCTCATTCCTATTTGCCGGACCAACGGGTGTCGGCAAAACGGAAGTCACGCGCCAACTAGCCCGTATTATGAACCTCGAACTGGTTCGCTTTGACATGTCCGAATATATGGAGCGACATACTGTCTCACGACTGATTGGTGCCCCTCCCGGCTATATTGGCTTTGATCAAGGCGGCTTACTCACAGAAGCCATAAATAAAAATCCACATGCAGTATTACTACTAGATGAAGTTGAAAAGGCGCACCCCGATGTCTTTAACTTACTCTTACAAGTGATGGATCACGGCGCACTGACAGATACCAATGGGCGCAAAACCGACTTTCGTCATGTCGTACTTGTGATGACCACCAATGCGGGTGCCCAACAAGCGAGCCGTGCATCTATGGGATTTAGCCTACAAGATCACTCCAGCGACATGATGGAAGTCATTAAACGCGGATTCACGCCAGAATTTCGTAACCGCCTCGATGCCATCGTACAGTTTAAAGCTTTGAGTACCGAAAATATTGGCCATGTGGTGGACAAATTCATCATACAACTGGAAAGCCAATTAGAAGCCAAACAAGTGACTATCGAAGTAAACGAAGCCGCGCGACATTGGTTAGCAAAACATGGCTATGATCCGCAAATGGGAGCCAGACCAATGGCGCGAATAATTCAGGAAAAAATCAAAAAACCGCTGGCGGAAGAACTCCTATTTGGAAAACTGGAAAAGGGTGGACATGTGCGAGTGCGTGAAGAGAATGGAGAACTTCAATTCGAGTTTGAAAATGAGAAAGTTGTAGAAACGATACTCGCTTAAAGTTAAGGCCATACAGGTAGGGTGGATTTCAGTTGTTTCGGGAATGGAGCTACGCGGATTTCCCGAAACGAAGATCGCTACGCTAAACTCTCGATGGCGTTTCGGGAAATCCGCTTCGCTCCATTCCCGAAACAACGAACGAAAACTCTCGATGGCGTTTCGGGAAATCCGCTCCGCTCCATTCCCGAAACAACGAAAATTTAATCAGGCAAATACTATGACAAACGTTTTTGATATTTCAGTTGTTTCGGGAATGGAGCTACGCGGATTTCCCGAAACAAAATTTATTAATCAGGCAAATACTATGACAAACGTTTTTGATATTGCAACCTATATCCTATCCAAACAAGGAGGGCCAATGCCAGCGATGAAATTACACAAACTGGTCTATTATTGCCAAGCTTGGTCACTGGTTTGGGATGAAGAACCCTTGTTTAATGAACCTATTAAAGCATGGGCTAATGGCCCCGTTGTTCCTGAACTTTATGAAGTTCATAAAGGCAAATTTAAAGTCGAAGCGGCTGATTTTCAGGGCAATACCAAGGCGTTAAACGAGACACAAAAGGAGATTGTTTCAATTGTTCTAAGGGACTATGGCTCAAAACCTTCCCAATGGTTGAGCGATCTCACCCACATGGAAGCACCGTGGCGTGAAACTCGAAAAGGTTTGAGTAATGCAGAACGTGGTGACAGAGAAATTACTTGGGCAACGATGGCGGAATATTATGAAAGTCTGTTACCTGAAGAGGATTAGTCATGGCTAAAAAGCGAAAACAGCCTATAAAAACCGCTTATGGAAAAAATCCCTCTTCGCACTGGAAAACACGCCCTGGAAAACACCCAAACAGTGAGCAAGAAAAACCAGCCTGGCAATTTTACCAATTAGATTGGGATGGTCCTTGGGGATGTGTCGATGCAAAAAAATGGCAAGAAATTCTCCAGAAATTAGGCCATTTTGAAACGAGGACATGGGCTGATATTAAAAGTGATGGCAATAATCACGCCGTTGAGATTCAAAACAGCCCAAACCCATCCGTGCCAAAGCGTCTCCTCGAAATTCATTTGGATGATATTGATGAACTGTTTTCTCTACGTCTTTCTGGTAAAGAGCGCGTTTGGGGCATTTTAGAAGGGCACATCCTCAAAATTCTCTGGTGGGATCCTAATCATGAAGTTTGGCCTTCAACTAAAAAACATACTTAAACATCCTGCAAGGTGTACTCCAAATTAATGACTCCAGAAAAACTTCAGCAAATCATCACCAAAGGTGAAACCTTACAGACCGAATTTAAATCATCGCGGGAAGAAATACGACGAATGTATTTAGCTATTCGCGCATTCTACTACGACGAATCGACGTTACTCAACACCAAATTGTCTGACATAGACATCCAAGCTTTTGACAACTTTTTAAACTTAGCCTATGGCTACCCCAAGGATGAAACCCGTACTACGGCAGAACGGAGCCGCTTGCTAAATAACTTAAAAGCAATGCACGGCGAAGCCTTAACCGTAGCGGGACTACTCTTCTTTGGCGAGCGTCCCCAAAATCACCTGCCAACCGCACGCATGGACTTTGCACGCTTTGCTGGCAGCACGGCGGGGGAAATGATTTTGGATCATAAAACACTCAATGGTCAATTATCCCAACAACTTTTCGGCATGGAAGACTTATTGCGTCTGCATCTGTCAAACAAGGGAAACATCCGCGCATTTGAACCCGAAACTCGCTACGAAATGCCCTTAGAAATGTTACGCGAAGTCTTGGTCAATGCCTTAGTTCACCGTGACTATTCACTCTCGGCACCTATCCGACTATTGATGTTTGATGATCGACTAGAAGTGCATAGCCCGGGCTGCCTACCCAATAGCGTGACAGTAGAAAACATCCGGGCTGGTATTCACGTAGAACGAAATCCTATTATTTTGTCCCTCATGGCTAAACTTGGACTAATGACCCGTTTAGGCACGGGCATTTTACGGATATTACGCCTGGCATCAGAAGCCAAATTACCACAGCCAGACTTAGTTGAAACAGAAACGGAATTTGTGGTAACAATGTACCGATCTCCACAATAATTCCTCGTTCCCACGCGAGGCAAAGGAATGCCTGCCTGGACGCGAGGCAAACTGCAATAAAAAAATGAATTGCTATGCACATTGAAAATATTGACCAATGGAAACATACTCACCATTATAATACTGATACAAAGCAATCCGAGCGAAATACCCGGCGCGTCATACTATTAACCGATACATTTTTATTAACAAACGTTTCCATTCATTAACATGCCCCTAAGGGGAGGTATCTCTCAAAGCCCGATACATCTAGGCGCGAATAAAAATATATATATTTAATAACGACATAATCTCACCTTGGTTCTCTGTTTTTTGACTTTGTCATTTTTTTATGATTTCACAATCCAATTAATAAGTCAAGCATTTTTTTGTCTGGTCACAAAAAATGTGATTGTTGTACCACACATAAGCATAAGTAAAATCGAATATATATATCACGTCTCTGTAGGAGTGTCAACTCAACGGCACATCTGGACAACATCCCTAATATTACAAGTGCTAACTTTTGAGCGGTTTATCTGAGTTCAAACTTGGGAGCATTGTGAGGTTTTGTGAATTTTTATTAATAAATTTTGTGCTATACATTAACCGTCGTGATGATGATCATAGAAATCACCGCCGGACTGGCATACGGCTCAATGGCGCTACTCGCATATGGCTGGCACATGGGCACACATGCCGCAGCACTGGGTATCACAGCATTTGCATATAGCTATGCCCGTCGTCATGCCAATGACCCACGTTACAGTTTTGGTACTGGAAAAGTTGGCGTTTTGGGCGGCTTTACCAGTGCCGTCGTACTAGCCCTTGTCGCATTGCTGATGCTGATAGAATCGATCCAACGATTGCTTTCTCCAGAAATAATCCACTTTAATGAAGCTATCGCGGTTGCTGTACTCGGCTTATTCATCAACCTGCTCAGTGCCTTTCTATTACAAGGACATGAGCATCATCACGACCATAATCTGAAAGCCGCCTATTTGCATGTACTGGCAGATGCCATGACATCAGTATTAGCGATTATTGCATTGTTCGCGGGTAAAGCATTGGGATGGATATGGATGGATCCCATAATGGGCATTGTGGGATCGATAATTATTTCACGATGGGCTTATGGACTGTTACGCGATAGCAGCAAAATACTGCTTGATAGCGGCGTGGATCAAAAAATTGTTTCTGACATTCGTTCAGTGATTGAATCATACACTGATAATAAGATTTCAGATATACACCTTTGGCAAATCGGTTCCCATCAATTAGCCGCCATTATTTCAATTGTCACCCATTCTCCAAAGCCACCCGATCATTACAAAAAACTATTGAGTGACTTTGAAGAATTGGCGCATATCACTGTAGAAATCAATCAAGCACATAAAAAATGAATTTATATCAACAAGCCGAGTACTGGCTCAGTGCCCATAAAATAGACCAATTACCTGAAGATGAAGGCATTGAAGTTGCCTTTGCAGGGCGATCCAACGCTGGAAAATCCAGTGCGATCAATGTGATAACAGCGCAGCGATCATTAGCGCGTACCAGTAAAACGCCGGGGCGCACTCAACAAATTATTTTTTTTAAATTAGATGAAAGCCGCCGCTTAGTCGATTTACCCGGATATGGCTTTGCTAAAGTCCCATTAGCCGTCAAACAACACTGGCAAAAAACCTTAGAACGCTATTTACAAACGCGCCGCAGTTTACGTGGATTAATCTTAATGATGGACGTGCGCCACCCGCTCACCGAATTTGACCAAGAAATGCTTAACTGGTGCAAGCTGTCCAATATGCCAGTGCATATACTGCTCACCAAAGCGGATAAACTCAGTCGTGGCAAAGGCAGTGCGGCGTTAGAGCAAGTGCGTAGCGAATTATCGGGAGAGATGAGTGTGCAACTCTTTTCCGCCTTAAAGCGCGTTGGCGTTGATGAGGCGCGGAAACGCTTAAATGAGTGGTTTCAAATTACTGGTTAATGCTTTTACTCGTTCCCACGCAGAGCGTGGGAATGCCTGTCTGGACGCTCCCGCGTCCTGCAATAAAAACTCGTCCAAACCGAAGCAGGACGCGGGAGCGTCCAAGCAGGCATTCCTTTGCCTCGCGTGGGAACGAGATAAACTCAATGAGTTGTTCGCTATTGTCTTAGGTAAAACAAGCATATCCATGGAGTCCAAAGCTTTAGCTTTGGACAAACCATTAACTCGTCAATTTCTTATAAATATCAGAAACTTTCAAAGGCAATTTCCGCACATCATCAATCACAATATAATTGACAGCACCATACATATGCCCAAGATAATCCTTAGCCTCCGTATCCAAAGTAATACAAAACGGATGAATATTATTGCGCTTAGCCTCAATCAAAGCCTGACGAGTATCCTCAATCCCATAACGCCCCCGATAATTATCCCCATAATCATCTGGTCTCCCATCTGACAATGTTATCAACAACTTGATACGCGCATCCACCCCATTCAATAATTCACTCAAATGACGAATAGCAACGCCCATGCGCGTATAATCTTGCGGCTTTATTCCACTGATACGTTGTTGCACCAAATTAGAATAAGGCTCATTAAAGCGTTTAACGCGATACACTTCACAACGTTTGCGCGTCATCCCAGAAAAGCCATAAATCGCATAACGATCTCCCAAGGTTTCCAAGGCTTCACATAATAAAACTAATGCCTCTCGTTCCGCATCATTAATCCACCCCTTAGTAGAGCCGCTCATATCCACCATAAACATCACCGCGATATTACGCTCATTTTTGTGCATTTTCGTAAATAAGCGATTTGTCATTTCAAAGCCCTGTTTCGCATCCGCATAAGCTTTCACCAGCGCATCAAAATCAATATCCTCACCATTCGGTTGTGCTTTCAATAATTTATCTTCACCACGCAAAGCTTCAAAGGTACGCCGCAAATTTTTGACTAATCCTTTATGACGTTGCAGCGTTTTCACGACAAAACTTTCCGGCTGTGGATGAACATCCATTTCTCGCAAAACACACCAATTTTTACGATAATGTTTACGATGACAATCCCATTCATTATAGAGAAAAGCGCCCTCTTCGTGATAAACCCCTTTCCAAACATTCTCAGGATCACGCGGCGCCTGCTTTAAATGATAACCCCCCTCTCCTGCGGCGACCAAATATTCTTCAGGGATTAGCCCCACATCCTGAATAATCGAATCCATCAAACTTTTAACATTATCGGGCGGCACCATGGGTTGTCCATCTAAATTGAGTTCAAATTTAAATCCATCGGGTAAAGAATCATCAGGGATTTTATCAACTTTAAATTGTGACTTTTCATCATTCACATCAGCCAAGGGAGTCGGCTTGTTTTTATTTAATTGCACCAATGCAACACGAAAAGCTTCTTTTTCTCGCGCCAGACGCAACGCCATGATTTCTTCTACACTGTCAGGCACCAACTCCCCTTGATAACACAAAGCCTGTGGAGAATGTGTTGAATAAATTTTAGCTAATAAATCATAACTGACTTGCACAGTAGCAGAAGGATGCGCCAATTGCTCAGCAATGGGTTGCCATAGCGGCGGAATGCGCGTTTCTCCCAACTTTTTAAGTATCAAATTAATATCGCGGTGCAAACCCGGTAATTCTCTTGCAATACAAGCATCTAAACGAATTCGTTCCAAGGTATGAAACAATCGGCAAGCTTTGTCAGGCAAGGGAAAATGTTGAATGGCTTTATTCAAACTCATTTCGAGGCAAAAGTTTTTGCTCCGCAAAAACTTTTGCCTCGAAAGCCAAGTCCCAAAGCGCGTTTGTGCCCATAAATGCACCGCCATCGCTTTAAATAAACAAAAATTATCTTCGCGCTTTTCAAAAATATTTAACAAGGCGGGTAAAAATAAGGTTTCAGTATCCGTATAAACGCGATCTGCGCTCTCCAATTTCAAACGCCGCCCACTCAAACCCGCGACAAAAATATCCAAAACCCGCTCCACCTCATCCAATGCTAAACCTGTATTTTTTTGCGCCTGTGAAAAATCTCGGAGAACCGCAATAGCGGGATGTAAACCTTTTTTATCATACACATCCATTGCATGTATGATCCAAGCCTCAATACCCGCCTCATCCATAATAGTCATGGCTTTCACGGCATGACTGGCAAATTGATAAGCCATTTCAGCATTAGTGCTCGCAATTCGCTTAACCCACTGTAGAATAAATTCTTGTTGTGAGCGCTCACAAGTCGCAAGCATTTGTGCGACACCGGCGGCTGTACGTCGTGAAGAAAGAACGGAAATGAGAAATTCGTCTAAACGATCTTCCATTTGTTCGGGGGATAAGATAGTGTTTGATTTCATAGAGACTAAAACGGCGTACCCTACGCTTGCTGACTGGCTCTATCATACCAATAATGATTATCGACTTTTAAATCAGCATCCTTAATTTTATGTTCAGACAGATTTAATGACAGTTTTCCTTGAAAGGGGAGCATTTCAGAATTATGCCCAGAATGATCCATCACTGATAAATTGCCATCCAAACAAACACGCGCTTGTGAGCCGGTTATTGAAATAGATTGAATGGCAGTTTCTATGTCTTGGTACTGAGTTGAACCAGTATCAATGGGATGAACAGCAAAATATTTTAAAAGAGCCTTTTCAAGCCAAGCAATCTCTATCGTGGATTTTTTCGGCTTAGCTATAGTGATAAGACGAAAATCATAGCCCAAAGCTTTGGCTTTTTTATGGTACTTGTCAATTTCACTCAATTCTGATTTTGAGATTGGTAACACCATAATTTCAAAAGCAATATTTTTTTCGCCTTGTTTGACAACAACGTCAAATTCCACCTCACCCATTTGAACATGTTTTTTAACAGAAAAATGTTTTTCCCTATAGGTATTAACAAGTTCCTCAATTTTCGCCTCATACAGTGCTTTGACGAAAAATGTTTCAAATTTGGCGTTCATAATAAAGAGTTCTCCGGTTTTAAGTACCGAATCATGAATTTTAATGTATTTTGGAGTCCAAAGCTTTAGCTTTGGAAACCTACCTCCAAAGCTAAAGCTTTGGACTCCAAAATCTCCGATTTTAATGTATTTTGGAGTCCAAAGCTTTAGCTTTGGAAACCTACCTCCAAAGCTAAAGCTTTGGACTCCAAAATCTCCGATAATTCATGGTTCAGTACTTATAGCCAT
Source organism: Candidatus Thiomargarita nelsonii (assembly GCA_000785145.2). GTDB lineage: Bacteria > Pseudomonadota > Gammaproteobacteria > Beggiatoales > Beggiatoaceae > Thiomargarita > Thiomargarita nelsonii_B. Next base: position 12,631 of record JSZA02000002.1, on the reverse strand, counting down.
GTTATTTTCAAAATGGTGGATTCTTCTATAAAAGGTAGTATTCCTATTTCAACCAAGCAACAAGTTTCTTGAAGTATTTTTTGTATATCGGGCATGTCATAATCCAAAAATTCTATGACAAATGCTTCATCCACATCTTCCATATCTAAACGGGTACCCTCAAAAATGATAATTTGCTTATCATCATCGTAAACATAATCTTCTAAATCGTCAAACAATGGTTTGATGATATTGTGAATATCTTTAGCACTGGTTATTGAATCGTGGTTAAAATAAAAAATTCTAGCCCATAGTTTATGAGGTTTATAAAATTTAAGATTTCCTTTAATGCCTTTAACTATACCATGCTGCTCTTTTAAATATCTATAGAGTTTTCTTTGATCTTTTCGCTTTTGTTTTTCATTTCTGTTAAAGGTAGGTACCACTGGCGATATTATTTTAAAAACTTTTTGATAGTTCATATTTTTGCTCCAATTCAATATTTAGCGTGATGGTTTGGGGTTAATGCCACGGCAGAAGGTAGGGGCAATCCTTTATGGTTGCCCTTAATGTACCACCCAAGAGATCAGACAAAAATATTATGCCACAAACAACCCCAACAAATCATTTAAAAAACGCATCCCAGTCTCAGTAGCGCGAATGCGCTGTTTCGAGACTTCCAACCATCCTCGCCCACTCCCCTCTTGCACCGTTTTTTCTATACACGCTAAATTGAGGCCCGTATTTTCTATAAATTCTTGAATTGTAAAGCCTTCCAATAAGCGCAAAGCATTCATCATAAATTCCAGCACCACATCTTCAACTGTCAAAGTTGTACAATTTGCTATCACGCCACTTTCTAAATAGCGCAGCGGATGGCGTTGCTTGGATAAGCGAGTAATTTTACCCAATTCACTGATTTTGCCATGCGCCCCCGCGCCGATACCTAAATAGTCCCCAAATTTCCAATAATTCAAATTATGCTGACACCGCTGCCCCGCTTTAGCGTAGGCAGACACTTCATACTGAAAATAGCCTTGTTCCGCTAAATATCTCTGCCCTGCCATTTGCATATCCCACAACAAATCATCATCGGCTAAGCGTGGTGGCGGCTGATGATAAAACAAAGTATTAGGTTCAATTGTCAACTGATACCAAGACAGATGGGAAGGCTTATAGGCGACAGCAATATCTAAATCTTCCAAAGCAGCCTCAATCGTTTGCGCCGGCAAGCCAAACATTAAATCTAAATTAATATTATTAAAACCCGCTTGTCGTGCCGCTTCGATGGCATTCATTGCCTCATCGCGTCCATGAATACGGCCTAAATTTTGTAAGGCAGTATCATTAAAACTTTGTATGCCCAAAGATAAACGATTAATGCCTGCCTCTCGAAATCCTTGAAAACGACTAATATCTACCGTACCCGGATTGGCTTCTAAGCTAATCTCAGCACCCGCCACCACAGGGATTCGTGCTCGCACACCTGATAATAAGTTGTAAATCGTCTCTGGAGACAATATACTAGGAGTGCCGCCTCCGATAAAAATACTGCGAATGCTACGCCCCCAGACTCTCGGCAATTCTTGCTCTAAGTCGGCAAATAGGGCAGTCATATAATCATTTTCTGGCAACTCACCCGCTATTTGATGCGAATTAAAATCACAATAAGGACATTTGCGGACACACCAAGGGATGTGGATGTAGAGACTTAAAAGGGGGGGGGTGGTAAAATTAAACATGTCCGCTTGCTTAGATAAAATTTATGTTATGAACGGAAAAATACACAATATTAACGAAACACAACCTACATTTCAAGACTTATCAGTTTACAAAGTCTATCACCCTGAGTTTAAACAACTAGAATTGTATGGCGGACAATATCCCGGCGCATGGGATAAAATCGAGCCCTGCTACAAGACTGAAGAGTTGGCTAGTTTGGGGATAACGACCAGTATTTGTTTAATGGAAGAACATGAATTACAGCTTTTTCTCCCCTATCAAGAGGAGATGACAAAAAACAATCCTGCCTTCAAATGGATACATTATCCAATTGTTGACATGTCGGTGCCTACCAAAGCCTTAATGGTGGAAATTTTAAATAACATAGATGAACTCATAGCTGCTCAGGAAAAAATCTATGTTCATTGTTTCGGTGGGCATGGCAGAGCGGGTACCGTGATTGCTTGTTGGTTAAAAAGACATGGTTTTAAAAACCAACAAATTTATCTCAAACTCGCCTACTGGAGAGATAAAACCCTATTTGGAAAAACCTCTTCACCCCAAGGTGCCGAACAATTTACAATGATTAATAATTGGCAAAAAGGGGAATAGACTTTGAAAACCATTCTTGTCGTCGGCGGAGCCGGCTATTGGTGCCCACATGGTTAAAAGATTACTTAGCTTATGCTATCGTGCATTGCTACAATGTATCCGCTTGGATAAAAATTATTTTCTGGACGGAAAAACACACAATGCTAACGAAACACAACCTCAATTTCAAGACTTATCTGTTTACAAAGTCTATCACCCTGACTTTAAACAACTAAAATTGTATGGCGGACAATATCCCGGCGCATGGAATAAAATCGAGCCCTGCTACAAGATAAAAGAGTTGGCTAACTTGGGGATAACGACCAGTATTTGTTTAATGGAAGAACAGGAATTACAGTTTTTTCTCCCCTATCAAGAGGAGATGACAAAAAACAATCCTGCCTTCAAATGGATACATTATCCAATTGTTGACATGTTGGTACCTACCAAAGCCTTAATGGTGGAAATTTTAAATAACATAGATGAACTCATAGCAGCTAAGGAAAAAATCTATGTTCATTGTTTCGGTGGGCATGGCAGAACGGGTACCGTGATTGGGTGTTGGTTAAAAAGACATGGTTTTAAAAACCAAGAAATTTATCTCAAACTCGCCTACTGGAGAGAAAAAACCCTATTTGGACAAACCTCTTCACCCCAAGGTGCCGAACAATTTGCAATGATTAACAATTGGCAAAAAGGGGAATAGACTTTGAAAACCATTCTTGTCGTCGGCGGAGCCGGCTATATTGGTGCCCACATGGTGAAAATGTTACTTAGCGTAGGCTATCGTGTGGTCACATTAGACAATCTATCGGGCGGATATCGTGATGCCGTCTTAGGCGGTGATTTTGTATTTGGCGATATTGCAGATCGTCAAAGTTTAGAGCGCCTCTTTGCTGGTTATCGCTTTGACGGCGTGATGCACTTTGCCTCGTTTATTCAAGTCGGAGAATCAGTGCAAAATCCGGGCAAATATTACCAAAATAATGTCGCAGCGACTTTAAATTTACTCGATGCGATGGTGGCTCACGGCGTCAAGCACTTTATTTTTTCCTCATCAGCTGCCATTTTCGGTGAGCCCCACTATACGCCCCTTGATGAACAACATCCAAAACAACCGATTAATCCTTATGGCTCAAGTAAATGGATGATTGAACAGATATTAGCCGATTATGATCACGCTTATGGCTTAAAATCTGTCTGCCTACGCTACTTCAACGCTGCCGGTGCCGATCCCGATGGAGAACTCGGAGAACGCCATGTGCCAGAATCACACTTAATCCCTTTAGTCTTACAAGCCGCCTCTGGACGGCGTGAGGCTATCACAGTGTATGGACAGGATTACGATACCCCCGATGGCACTTGTATCCGTGACTATATCCATATCAATGATTTATGTCAGGCACACTTATTAGCCTTAGAACAGTTGTTAAGTGGCGCGGAAAGTGCGGCCTATAATTTGGGCAATGGTGCCGGCTTTTCTGTTAAACAAGTTATTGATGTTGCTAAAGAAGTCACGGGTAAAACCATACCAGTCTTGATGGGAGAACGACGGGGTGGGGATGCTGCTCGCTTGGTGGCAGATTCAAAAAAAGCGCAAACCGTGTTAGCTTGGCAACCTCAGTATGCTGACTTAGACACTATTATTGCACATGCTTGGCAATGGGAAATCTCTTAGCAGGACGCTCCTTGCAGGCATTCCTTTGCCTCGCGCACCCCTTTATACCTAAGTATATAAGTACTTGAAATAAAAATATATTTGTAGGGTGCGTACTCCGCACAAATTAAGAGTCAGGGTGCGTAGGACGCACCCTACAAAATATCGTAAATGGACTTGTGTATAACGATAAGCGCTTCGCTAAGGGAACGAGAACCAAAGCCGGTGACAAAAAAGAAATTATTATGATCCAAAAACTATATATACACAATTTCAGATGCTTGGAAAACTTTGAATTACATCTTAAAGATATGCCATCTGCACTGTTGATTGGAAAAAATGGTGCAGGTAAATCAACTGTAGGCATTGCATTAAAAGTATTTCAAAGCATTGGTCGTGGAAAAAACCGAGTTAGCGACCTTGTCCAGACTAAGGATTTTGCTCGCGGAAGAGATGATGTTCCCATTCGGTTTGAAATCGAAGTGTTAATTAACAAAAAATTATACCAATATAGCCTTGCCTTAGAATTACAAAAAAATTTTGAAGAACTTAGCATTCTTGAAGAGCAACTGATCGTTTCGGGTGAACCAATCTATTCCAGACAAAAAGCTTCAGTCACGCTACACAACAATAAATTTATGGTAGATTGGCATCTTATTGCTCTTCCAATCATTCAAAAGCGATCAGAGGCAGATCCTCTTCATATTTTTGAGACATGGCTGGCACGCATGATCATTTTGGCTCCGAACCCAAGCCTGATGACAGGAGAATCCAACGGCGAAACTTTAGAACCAAAGCAAGATGGAACAAACTTTGGGGAATGGTTTTCCGGGTTACTCGTTCGCTACCCGGCTGCCTACATGGATATTGATAAATCTCTCCGAAAAGTTATGCCTGATCTCAGGGATTTTCAAAACGAAGTTATCGGAAAATATTTAAAAAATATGAGTGTTCAATTTCAAGAAAATCAGGCAGAGATGCGTGTTTCTTTTGAAGACTTATCTGACGGTGAAAAATGCTTTTTTCTTTGTGCAGTCGTTTTGGCGGCCAATAAATCTTATGGTCCACTTTTTTGCTTTTGGGACGAACCTGATAGCTTTCTGTCTCTGTCAGAGATTGGGCATTTTGTAACCTCACTCCGACGCTCATTTGAAACGGGTGGACAAATTTTAGCCACTTCTCACAATTCTGAAGCTATTCAAAAGTTTTCAAATGAAAATACCTTAGTATTTTACAGAAAAAATCACTTAGAACCAACTTTAGTCAAACGGCTCAATGATATACCTTTAAAAGGAAACTTGCTAGATACATTGATTTGTGGTGATCTAGAACTATGAGCGTCAATAAATACAACAAACACATTTTAGTGTTACCTGAAGACGACGCTAATCGCCAGATTGCAAACGGATTTATTCTTGAACAGAATATTAATGATACTGCTATTCAAATTCTACCACCTCCTGGTGGTTGGACAAAAGTTCTGAAATCCTTCAAGGACAATCATGTTTCTGGAATGTACAAATATAAGGACAGAATGATGCTTTTGCTTGTTGATTTCGATCAGGATGAAAAACGGTTGGATAAGATAAAAAGTCAGATTCCCGATGCTCTGAAGAAAAGAGTATTCGTTCTTGGCGTACAATCTGAGCCGGAAAATCTAAAGAAGAACATCGCAAACATCAATACTTTTGAAGAACTCGGAAAAAATCTTGCACAAGATTGCGTCAACGAAACGGATCAAATCTGGGAGCATGAACTTCTCAAACACAACAGAAACGAGTTAGAACGTATGATTTCATCTGTTAAACCATTTCTTTTTCATTAAGAATGATCGTCCAAAGCTAAAGCTTTGGACTCCAAAATACATTTCTCGTTCCCACGCTCTGCGTCAATGCCATTAAGTTAAGCAGAAATACGTTTTTTTTGTAGGGTGGGTAGAGCTTCGCTGCACCCACCAAATCGTTGAAACGAAGATCCTGCGTAAATTTCTAACAATGGTGGGTTTCGCTCTCGCTCTACCCACCCTACAAAAAAACCTTAACTTAATGGCATTGACGCGAGGCAAAGGAATGCCTGCCCCGACGCTCCGCGTCGAATTAACATAGGAATCGACATGAACTTACTCAACCGTATTAATCAACATTTTTCCGCCAGTATAGAACTTCAAACCCAAGCCAAGTCCAGTTTAGCCGCCCCTATTGCCCAAGCGGGAGAAATGATGGCAAACTGTTTACAACAAAAACATAAAATTATGACTTGTGGCAACGGCGGTTCGGCAGAACAAGCCCAACATTTTTCCTCAGAAATGATTAACCGTTTTGAAAAAGAGCGACAAGCTTTAGCTGCCATCGCTTTAACCACCGACTCATCAACTCTCACCTCAATTGCTAATGATTACACCTTTGACAAAATATTTTCTAGGCAAATTCAAGCATTAGGACAAAAAGGCGACATTTTACTCGCCCTCAGCACCAGTGGAAATTCGCCTAATGTGCTCAAAGCCATTGAAGCCGCACATCTGCAAAACATGCAAATCATTTTACTCAGTGGGCGCGACGGTGGCAAAGCAGCGCAAAGTGCTGATATAGAAATACGTGTGCCCAGTCAATCCACGGCACGCATTCAAGAAGTTCACTTATTGATCATTCATTCATTGTGCGACATCATTGATCATCTGATCACTGAGAACCCGAAAAAATAGTGCCCGCTATAAAGCTCACGACACCAACCACCACAGCACCAATCACCTTCAATATGCCATCTTTCGTCTCATTATTAAGAAAAGGTAGTCGCGCATTTTCAGCCACCCTAATTTCTTGATTCAATTGTTCTAAATTCATTGCCGCCTCTCTTTCAAAGCGACTTGCCGTCTCTGTTTCATTAAACACCAAATGGAGTTCCCTTTTAAGCGCGGTAAGTTGCTTATAAAGTGTTTTCAAAGCGCGTGCCTGTTGAAGGTCCTTGTTTTTATCCGTCTTGGACTGAGCCTTAATCGCCTCTTCTGCCATCCGCAAAGTCAGCAAAAAAGCTCTTTCCAACGACTGATTCAAATCCGTCAACCCTTCCCTAAAAACGGTTTCTTTTAGAGCACGATCCTGATACTCACTTGCATCCTTGAGCGTTACCAAAACGCCCTTGATCTCCCCTATCACGTCTGCATAATGACGCTCCTTGATATTGCCTAAATCAGGCAAAACATCTTTTAAAGTCTGAATAGTCAGAGTCAAAACCTCATTAAAAGCGGATTCATTCGACACCAGAGGCGCGTTAGGAAAAGCATAGCTATTGACACTAAAAAGTACCCACAAAATGATAGGCAATCTATAGTTTTTCATAAAAATTCTCTCTATTTTTTAGGAGTCCAAGATTTATCTTGGACGAATCATTTCATCAACAATAGCAAAAATCTCGGCATCTCCTTTTATAAAATCCAAATGACTTCTAGCAGGAACAAGTTGACGATTTTTTAAATTCACACCTTCCCAAGAAGCACTGTAAACCGGTACAAGTTCATCACCTTTTCCGATACCATAATCACTATAAAGCGCCGAAATACATTGTTGTAACTTTTGCGCCTGAATATTTCTATTCAATTGCCTCAGCACAGGATTATCACCCACAGGCAATAATTGCAATAGTCCAGGATTATTATAAATCTCATCAAATTGACTAATACGCTTGCCCATAAAGACAGCCCCTATCACGCCGACTGCGCCAGAAACCGCCAACCATGTTTGATATTTATTTTTTTCAGCCACCGTCTCAGCGTTTTGATAGTCTTCATAAAGAGAATGCAACCAGACACCATAAAGCATCGCAGCACTCGTATAACCCAATATTTCAGCCATTCTGACTATATTTCGCGCATGAAGCCTTTCTGAACCCGTATGAGGCGTTCCCATTGTCACCAGATCAATTTCACGTACTCGAACTGAGTGTTCTTCTTGACTATCCAGTTTGACTAAAGCATCTTTAGCATAATTACCGCCTTGACTATGACTAATAATATTAATGCTGGCGTAAGGAATATGGTACTCTGCATTCAATTTGAGCAAAATCTGCGTTAACGGATTAACATCGAAATATGGAATACCCTCTTTAACATCCCAAGTTTGGAGACAAACATTTTCATCTTGAAAATGTGCAATGAAATTTTGCCATTCCTCCTCATAATAGGCTTTTGTCTCCTTTAAAGGCGTATCAAAGGTTTTAGTGTGGCTCCAACCATGTACTAAAATAATCATTTCCTTATTTGGCTTAATGGTATCCAAACAATAGAAATGAGAATCCTGAGTCGTGTGTGTCAGAAACGCAGGCGCAGCACGAAAGGGTGTCATCAAAAAAATAATACTGGCAAATAATGTGAAATGCCAAAAAGGGAATTGGATTATCATGTTTTTTTTCCTCACTTACAAAAAAAATTAAATTATACGCTGTTAAAATAGTTAATGCAAAAGTGTACTTGATACGGCTGGCTTTGGGGCTTTGGCTTTAAAATCCGTCTATAAACCCCAATAATTCTCGTTCCCACGCGGAGCAAAAATGCCATTAAGTGGCAACCACAAGGGATTGCCCCTACGTGATATGCCATTTTTTTTCTCGTTCCCACGCTCTGCGTGGGAATGCCTGCTGCGACGCTCTGCGTCGCGTCAAACATCAAGGAGCACAAATGACAGACGATCTTGATCCTCAAGAAACACAAGAATGGCTCGACGCCTTAGAAAGCGTCTTAGCCAAAGATGGGCAACAGCGAGCCCACTATCTTTTAGACAAACTGATTGACAAAGCGCGTCGCTCTGGCGCCCACATTCCCCACAGTGCCAATACCGCCTATGTCAACACAATCCCTTACGATCAAGAAGCTCCAAGTCCCGGCGATCAAGAACTGGAATGGAAAATCCGCTCCTTAGTGCGTTGGAACGCGATGGCAATGGTAGTACAAGCCAATCGCCAAAACAGCGAATTGGGTGGACACATCGCCAGTTTTGCCTCAGCCGCAACATTGTATGATGTTGGATTTAATCACTTTTTTAACGCAAAATCGGCCCATCATGGTGGCGATTTAGTTTATTTTCAAGGACATTCCGCGCCTGGCATTTATGCACGAGCCTTTTTGGAGGGGCGGATAACAGAAGAACAAATGCATCATTTTCGCCAAGAAGTCGATGGCAACGGGCTCTCCTCCTATCCTCATCCTTGGTTGATGCCCGACTTTTGGCAATTTCCTACAGTTTCTATGGGATTAGGACCCATCATGGGGATTTATCAAGCCCGATTTATGAAATATTTACATGATCGGGGTATCGTCAACACCCAAGGGCGCAAAGTCTGGGTATTCGCCGGTGATGGCGAAATGGATGAGCCAGAATCGCAGGGCGCGATTGCCCTGGCAGCGCGTGAAAAACTCGATAATCTCGTTTTTGTGATCAATTGCAATTTGCAACGCTTAGATGGACCAGTCCGTGGTAACGGTAAGATTATTCAAGAATTAGAAGGTAATTTTCGCGGAGCCGGTTGGAATGTCATTAAAGTGATATGGGGCTCCTATTGGGATCCCCTGTTTGCTATGGACACCAAAGGCTTGATGCTCAAACGCATGGAAGAATGTGTCGATGGCGAATATCAAAATTATAAAGCCAAGGGCGGCGCCTACACCCGTGAACATTTCTTTGGCAAATATCCCGAACTCAAGGCAATGGTTGCCAGAATGACTGATGAAGACATTTGGCGGCTCAATCGCGGTGGGCATGATCCGCACAAAGTTTATGCCGCTTATGCCGCTGCCATGAAGCATCAGGGACAACCCACTGTTATTCTTGCGAAAACAGTCAAAGGTTATGGCATGGGTGTCGCCGGAGAAGGGCAAAATACCACTCACCAACAAAAGAAAATGGGTGGAGATGCGTTGCGTGCTTTCCGTGATCGTTTTAATATTCCCATTGAAGCGGAACAAATTGCTGACGCCCCCTTTTATAAGCCACCCGCTGATAGCCCCGAAATGAAATATTTACATGAGCGGCGGCAATCCTTAGGCGGCTATTTGCCTTTACGGACTAAAAAGGCGACGCCTATCGAAATCCCAGACATCAGTATTTTTGAGAGCATGTTTAAAAGTAGTGGCTCACGCGAAATGTCCACCACAATGGCTTTTGTGCGAATGCTGTCAGCACTCACGCGCGACAAAAAAATGGGCAAATATGTCGTACCCATTGTCCCCGATGAGGCGCGTACATTTGGTATGGAAGGATTATTTCGGCAACTGGGGATTTATTCATCCCAAGGACAATTATATAAGCCGCAAGATGCCGACCAAATCATGTACTACCGCGAAGAGAAAAAAGGCCAAATTATCGAAGAAGGTATTTGTGAAGCGGGCGCCATGTCTTCATGGATAGCAGCGGCGACGGCTTACAGCAATCACGATGTCAACATGGTGCCGTTTTATATTTTCTACTCCATGTTTGGATTCCAACGCATTGGTGACTTAGCTTATGCGGCGGGCGATCTGAGAGCACGCGGCTTTTTGATAGGCGGCACTGCTGGGCGTACCACATTAGCAGGAGAAGGCTTGCAACATCAAGACGGACACAGTGTCATGTTAGCCTCTAATATTTCTAATTGTGTCGTTTATGATCCCGCTTTTGCTTATGAAATGGCAATGATTATCCATGACGGGCTGCGCCGCATGTATCAAGCGCAAGAAAATATTTTCTACTACATCACCGCGATGAATGAAAACTATACACATCCGGCAATGCCTGATGGTGTACAAGAAAGCATTCTCAAGGGAATGTATTTATTCAAAGAAGGAACAAATTCCGATCTCAAAGTGCAACTATTGGGAGGCGGCGCGATTTTACGCGAAGTCATTGCAGCCAGTGCCTTATTAGCCGAAGATTTTGGCGTGTCTGCCAACATTTGGAGTGTCACCAGTTTTACAGAATTATATCGCCAAGGAGTAGAAATTCAGCGTTGGAATATGCTGCACGCCGAAGAAAAGCCACGCAGTTGCTATGTCAACGACTGTCTCAGAGATCGCAAAGGACCTGTCGTGGCAGCCACCGACTATATCAAAGCATATCCTAATCAAATCCGTTCCTGTGTTCCGCATTCTTATTATTATGTGCTGGGCACTGACGGCTTTGGGCGCAGTGATTCGCGCAAACAATTGCGTAAATTCTTTGAAGTTGATCGTTATTACATCACCGTTGCAGCCCTCAAAGGTTTGGTCGATATGGGCGAATTACCCGCCAGCAAAGTCACGGAAGCTATCCAGAAATATGAACTGGATGCTGATAAACCCAATCCAATAACCGTTTAAGGGGGGCAGAACATGGAAATTAAACTTCCAGATATTGGTGACTTTAAGGATGTACCTATCCTTGAAATTTTAGTGAATAGCGGTGACAGCGTTGAAATCGAGCAAACATTGATCACCTTGGAAAGCGACAAGGCGACGATAGAAATTCCTTCGCCCCATGCAGGTGTTGTCAAAGAGATCAAAGTCAATGTCGGCGACAAAGTGTCTGATGGTAGCGTTATTTTAACGATGGAAGTGGGTCCCGTTCAAGCCGCACCTCCCCCCCTCACTCCCTCAACCACGCTCTCAGGCAGCGATTCAGTGATGGCAGCACTGAGACGACCCAAGAATTTACCATCACCTTTGCAAAAACTTGAAAAACAAGAAGTTTTATACGCAGGGCCTGCTGTTCGGCATTTGGCGCGAGAATTGGGCGTTGATCTCGCTAAAGTGAAGGGCAGTGGACGCAAAGGCCGTATTTTAAAGGAAGATGTACAAGCCTTTGTTAAACAGGTGATGGAGGAAGGTAGTCCTTTGGACGGCGGTGGTGCCATAGGCATGGGTATTCCCGAAATGCCTGAGATTGATTTTAGCAAATTTGGCGAAATTGAAATCCGCCCCTTGAGTCGCATCAATAAAATTTCTGGCGCCAGTTTGCACCGTAGTTGGCTCAATGTGCCCCATGTCACGCAATTTGATGAAGCCGACATCACTGAGCTTGAAAAATTCCGCAAAGATTTAGCAGGTAAAAAGCGTCAAGTGAAGGTGACGATGTTAGCCTTTTTGCTCAAAGCGTGTGCGGGGGCATTGAGAGAATTTCCCGAATTTAACGCATCGCTAGATGCCAGCAAAGAAAATCTGATTTTGAAACAATATTATAATATAGGCGTAGCGGTGGACACGCCTAAAGGTTTAGTCGTGCCAGTGATAAAAGAGGTTGATAAAAAAGGACTTTTTGAATTGGCCGCTAATTTGGGCGAAATCAGCCAAAAAGCGCGAGATGGCAAATTGTCACCGACTGAGATGCAAGGGGCTGGATTTACTATCAGCAGCTTAGGGGGCATTGGTGGCACGGCTTTTACGCCGATAGTGAATGCGCCAGAAGTGGCGATTTTGGGCGTGTCACGTTCTAAAATGCAGCCGGTTTATAGGGACGGTGAATTTGTGCCGCGTTTGATGTTGCCATTGTCGTTATCTTATGATCATCGCGTGATTGATGGGGCGATGGGGGCGCGGTTTACTCAGTATTTGAGTTTTATTTTGTCTGATGTGCGGCGGTTGTTGTTGTAGGAGCGTCCAGGCAGGCATTCCCACGCAGAGCGTGGGAACGAGAAAATACATCACCTTGAAAAAGGCTAAAAAAATGTCAATGGTTCAAGTTC
>JSZA02000391.1 GCA_000785145.2 Candidatus Thiomargarita nelsonii | reverse complement strand
ACGATTTGGTGGGTTTCGTTCCGCTCTACCCACCCTACAAAAAAAACGTATTTATGCTTAACTTAATGGCATTGAATTATAGCATAGGGTGTGCGGAACGTCGGATGGTATGATGAATGCAGGATAAATAATTCGACTTTTAAAATATTAGCTATTGCGTATGGGGACAGGAGTGTGTATATTGGTTGTCCTGATGATACCCCTCAATATTTGATCGGTGTGAAACTTAGCAATACCTTATAATTGGACTAATCTTTATGTTAAAAAAAACATATTTACTATGGCTATTTGGGCTGGCTTCACTTTCTCCCAATTTGCCCGCGCAGACTGACTGCAGCAATGTAACCCAAATCCTGAGCAGTGAGTGCAAAGCCCTTATCGCGCTATATAATAGCACCAATGGCTCACAATGGAAGAAGAACAAGGGCTGGCTTGTAACGAATACGCCTTGTAGTTGGTATGGAATACACTGTAATAATGGACATGTGACAAGATTGTACCTACAGTACAACCAACTCAGTGGTTTCATCCCCCCAGAAATCAAAGGGCTGAGCTATTTGAATGTTCTCAATCTAGAGTACAACGCTCTGTGTGGAGATATCCCAGTTGACTTTATGAAGCTGGTGTATTTGGATTCTAACCCTAAGAATGATTTAGACTTAGATAACAACCACTTAACTGCTTCTTACCCCAAAATGTACAAGTGGCTTGATGAGCGAACACCTGGTTGGGATAATAGCCAAACTCCCTGTCCCGTTGCACAGAGCACTGTACAATTCACGGCTGCCGCCTATAACCTGAATGAAAATGGTAAAACAGTAACTCTCACTGTAAGGCGTGTCGGTGATGGTGCCGTTTCTGTGAACTGCAACTCATCAGATGCTAGTGCGACAGCAGGAAAGGATTATACCGCCGTTTCCAAGGTATTGAAGTGGAATGCTGGCGATGCCAGCGACAAGACTTGCACTGTGCCTATTATTGATGACAGTGATGTTGAAGGTAATGAAACCTTTAGCCTGAAGCTGAAAAATGCGACTGGTGCCACCATCGGTGCTCAGAATGAAGCAGTAGTGACTATTGTTGATAATGATAATAAGGTTGCTGTTCCTTCTGGACGGCCTGCTCTAGGTCCTTTCTATCGAATAGCCTATAATGCTGCGAAGCGTTTAGCGCAGAATGCTTGGAACAACCTTGGTAAGGAGTGTACGAATACAAGTGTATTTGTTCAAATCGTGGGAAGTGGCGTGGATGATGCGGCAAATGATATTGGGACAAAGTATAAGGGGCAGTCTGCTGAACAGTTTGGTAATGGCTTCATTGATGGGCTAATCGACGTTTTGGATGAGGTGGTCGATCGCTGCGTGAATGAATGTGAGATGCTCGGTAAAGCAAGTGGTGAATGGTCTGCAAAAATGTTTTGTCGTGTTGCCAAGGTGGTTAACCATGCTCCAACTTTTACGGTTAAACTGGTGAATATAAGGGGTACGATTTGTGGAGGGGCTTATAGGCTAGGCTGTGAGTCGAATTTTGTTGGAACTATAAGTAATATGTGCCCAAACTATTTACAAGAACCTTCCTTTAGGAGCTTTTACAGAGCCGCAGAAAATGGGTGTTGTTCGTATAATCCTTACTAAGGTTATCACTCCACGTAAGTCTTGAATAATTTCTCATCTATCGTCAAATAGTTTTGACTATTTTAGATGAGAAAATGGAGAGATAAGTACTGAACCATGAATTATCGGAGATTTTGGAGTCCAAAGCTAAAGCTTTCCCACGCGGAGCAAAACTGCCATCGCCGTTAAGGGGCAACCATAAAGGATTGCCCCTACAAAAGCGGCATTGAAGGTAGGGGCAATCCCTTGTGGTTGCCCTTAACGGCGATGGCAGTGACGCTCTGCGTGGGAAACGCAGTAACGGAACTTCGTTCCGATCATGCATGCTGCTTTGCTCCGCAAAGCGTGTTAGAGAAAAACTTATCTCTTGATTTTAATCTCCACCCGCCGATTTTTAGCACGTCCAATTTCAGTATTATTATCAACGACAGGTTTCCGATTCGCTTTTCCTTTTATCACTAACTTGTCAGAAATGAGGGCAGGGCATTGACTCATCAAATAATCTGCCACCGCGACGGCGCGTTCAAGTGATAATATGTGTTTAAAATTATCCGCTGGGCTGCTATCCGCGTGACCGGTAATCACAATCTCCTTAATCTGGACAATGTCTCGACATATCTCCGCTGCTCTTTGAGCCAAAATACGCTTGGCTTGTTCAGTTAAGCTTGCTTTACCAGGAGCAAAAGTTATGTCATATACGTCCTCATAAGAGAAAATGTCACTTTCGCCCTCATCAAAGAGAATGTCACTCTCGTCCTCATAAGAGAGAAGGTCACAAGAGACATCTTCTAGCATTTGAAAATCGAGGGGGACTTCAGATGCACACAACTTAAAATTGGCATCTAGTGCCATAAACGCTGCCGGTTCCTCACCGAATACGCCCTCGTAAGAAACATCTTCTGGCATTTCTACCGGCTGAACTACCGTTTCCTGCGAGCCCTCAACATTAACAACCCCATCTTCTACCGCCACAAAGCTAGTCCACTGCGTCATTAACCGAAAAGTCAATCCCAATTGCGTTACCTCTTCAATCAATTCATTGGTTTGCCCATCGCCTACCATTTTATTCATCAATTGGCGCACCTTTTGACGCGCCCAAACTGTCGCCATCGTCTCATGGGCGGGCTCATTTTTGGGCAGACTGATAGACAATTTTTGTTTATAAGGCTGATTCGCCAATTGTCCGCGCACCACAATGCTTTCTTCTCCGCCTTTGGTATAGCGTCCATGAAGACGAATCGGTTGCCCCGCCCATAAGTCAGGTATTTTGGCGAGTTCGGTGACATCAAGGCTGCCCCAGTCGATTTCGATATGCGCTAAGGTGGGGCGATCTACGCGCTGGTAAATTTGGTCGATGACTTGTTTGCTATCTTCATCCTGACGTACATAAAACGCCTCGCCCCGACCTATTTCGGCCACCCTATCCAACAGGTAGCGGTTGACTGATGATCCGATCCCCAAAGAGAACACTCTCGCACCGCGTCTCTCCTTTTCAATGGCTTGTAAAATACGAAACTCATCACCGACTTCACCATCAGTTAGCAAAAATGCAATGCGTAAATAGCCTTCAGCGGCGGGTTGCGCCAGTGCTTTTAGGATAGCTTGATGCATCGAGGTTGCGCCACTCCCTTCGCAGTTCTCCACATAATGCAAGGCTTTTTTGACGTTAGCGGGGTTATGAGCTTGAGGTTTTTGCCATAACTGGTCAGTCTCACCAGCATAGCGCATGACATTAAAAGTATCGGTGGGGCGCGTTCCTTGAATGAGCCTTCGCATCGCTTCTTTAGATTTCTCCATCGGAAATCCACTCATTGAGCCAGAAGTGTCAACAATAAAGATAAGTTCACGGGGAACAACTTGCTCATCGGTGACAGTGCGCTGTGGTTGAATCATCAAGGTGAAAAATCCGCCGCGCTCGTCATGGTGAGCAATCGTGGCCATTTCGGGGACTTTGCCCGCCACTTCATAGCGCAACACAAAATCTTTATTGGGTAGCGTATCAGCACGGTGAAGTTGGATCTTTTTTTCATGCCGATTAATAGTTTGAGTGTCAATGACATGAGAAATTGATTGGATATTTTGAATCGGCACGCCAGCATCTAATTTGACGGATAAGGCAATATCGTGTCCGGTGCGCTCACCCGGTTTGAGCACGGGCGGCGTGATACGAGAAGCATCGGGCACGATGTCGGTATCTGGTGCCCAACCGGTGCCACTTTGCCCTGTTGCGACATTGCCCGGCATATAGCGAGGTCCCACGACCATCGGGAAAACTAATTCATAATGGCCTTCGGCATAATGCAGGATATTGACATAGCGAATCGTAATAATAATGTTATCGCCGGGCATAATGTTGGCGACGGATTGGGTAAAGATATTGGGACGTTCTTGCTCTAACAGTGAAGCCCGTTGGCCTCTATTTCGCGCTTGTTCATAAATATCGCGGGCCTCTTCTTTACGTTTAATAAGGCCCTTGATAGTGCGCTCACCAATCGTCATTTGCATATCATCCACCGCTGCGTCATCTGGCAGAGGGAATGTATAAACAGCCTCAATCGGCTTTTCAAAAGGATTATGATAGTGCTGAGTCACGGTAGCACTCGCCACAAAGCCAGAGATTTCGATTTTGACATCAGTGTGCTGGAGTGGCATTTCCAGTTTTTTATCGGGTTTTTCGCCACCGATTTGCTTAACCTCAAGGCTGCCCGGATTAATTTTCCACATAAGTGTTGTCCTCTAATTGAAATCACCAAAAGTCTAGTGCAGGAGGGCGGAAATTTCGAGCCCATAAAGGGCAACCATAAAGGATTGCCCCTACCCTCTGCAATTGGTATTGTAGGGGCAATCCCTTGTGGTTGCCCTCGGATGGGGTGGTATGGATACGAAGTCAGTGTTTACCAAATTTCCGCCCTCCTGCACTAGTACAACGGATGGTTTAGGGATTAGCGCAAGCCGAAACTTGATGAACAGGCGTACTCACCACTCAATGCCATTAAGTTAAGCATAAATGCGTTTTTTTTGTAGGGTGGGTAGAGCTTCGCTGCACCCACCAACTC
>JSZA02000275.1 GCA_000785145.2 Candidatus Thiomargarita nelsonii | reverse complement strand
CCACTTATTTGGACATCACCATCAAGTGATTGGCCCTTGTCAAGGACCGGGTAATTCACTATTGGTGGGATTAGAGCATCTCAACTTTAAAAAAAATGGAGAACTTAAAGATGGCTCTTGGGGCATATTAACGCTTTCAGGAGACTCAGCCAGTTTTACTTTTTCTTCTCCGAAAAACTTTCCTTTTTTAAAAACGGTCAAACGTGAGACTTATCGCTCATTGCTTAATTAAAAATCCTATTTTTGGGATGTAGGGTGCGTCCTACGCACCGTCATCGGCACCCTTTCAAATCAAATTATTAATGGTGGGACTTTATTTGTGCCCAGGACGCACCCTACGCTCTACGCGAGCGATGTTTACTTAATAACCAAGTGTCAATTGAGCGATTACCCGTTAATTGAACATTTTTCTTTGTCAGCAGTGAATGTTCCGCTTCCCGGATATTATCGCTTAACTCGTAACGTTCAATTGACCACCATTTATCGAATAATTCAACGCGAATAGCCCTACTATTAAATAAAAAATGAGCGTCAGGTTCGTCTTTTAAATCTTCATATAAATAGGCTAGATAAACCAGCTTGACAGCAACAATATAGTCATTATTAGTCCATCCTGAATGAGTAACTTCTTCATCTTGCCAGCTTGTAACTTCCGTTATAAGCTTACCAATTGTTTCATTAATTTCCCGTACTTTATCCACTAAAATAGCTTTAGGTTTTATAATATAAAATACTATTTTTTTCATTTCATGACACTCTTACTATTGATTAAAGTCCAGTCCTCTTTTTTATTTAGTAAAGCACGCTCCAAAGATGGATTTAAAGACGGTTCAATCGCATTAAGAATTTTCTTAAAGCCTTTGCTATTACTTTCATATTTTCTCTGGACAGTGACTGTATAGTAGTTAAGTATTCATAAGCCCTCGCTCAAAACCGGCTACGACATATTTTGAGAATAAGCTTTTATTGCCTAATGCTCCTGAATTCGCTAATCGTTGAAATTGGCTCATAAGACGTTTTTCATGGAGTATATCTAGTACAGTCGTTATTGCCGGATCAAAATCGATCACGTATTTTCCATCACCCAAGCTACCGATTAAACCAGCTTGTGCTCTTGTATTGCCATAACCAAGCTTTTTATTACTATAATCAACCGCATTGCCAACTCAACATTAAGAAGAATAAGCCTATCAGATAGATGTTTAAATCTTGAAGATTCTACAAATAATTTATCTAAAGTGGCATTGAGAGGAATAGTAGAATCTGACCATAAACTATCAAGTCTATCATTTGATACAAGGGTTGTTTTTTGTCCAGTACCGGCTTTATCCCCCTTAGCTGTTGACACCGTCTTAGGCATTGTTGCTCCTTTATTACGCTGGTTTTTAGCCTCATTTCAGAATGTTGTAATAGGTAGGGTGCCGTCCTGGGCACAAATAAAGTTAAAATAATTAATGGTGCGACTTTATTTGTGCCCAGGACGCACCCTACATATCTATTAATATAGGAGCGGGGGACGCACTCTACGCTCGCTAGTATGGCAATCCCTGCATTTCTCTATATTGCTGAAAATTTTGTTTAGCGCGACCAGTAAGGATATCATTAGCTATAATATTCCTAGTGTTATCGCTTAGTTGCGATATTTCTACGAGTCGGTTCAATAATGCTTGAACCTCATGTTTTTCGTAATTCACTGTCAGTTGCGCCCCCCAGTTAAAGGGGGGAAATATCATTAACTCCAAAACTTTGGCATTGGTGGTCTGCTTTTCAACAGCGTCGGCAGTTACGGAAATCAAAGCTAGGAACTGCGTCACCGGTAGTTTCTGCATGGAAAGAGCGATAATCTTCTTGTTGAGGATAGATAAGTCAGTGCGTTGAATCAGTGCGATGGCAGCCTCTACATAAGATTGTGGGTTTTCATATATTTCTAAAAATTCTTTGATCTCAAAAAGATCATCGAGAACAGTCAAATCTTTGACCTGAGTTGCGATGCGCGATATCTTAGCGGCTGTTTCAGTGGTTTCATACATAATTACGAACCTCGTGGATGGAGGAGGAATCTCCTGTGTATCCGAGTTACAGGCATCAAGAAACAGTGTAATAACTAATAACAAAACAATGTCGTGCGTTTTCATTTGCCTACCCTACGAAAAGTGACAGAAGATTTATTATCTTCATACTTGCGCCAAATAGAATCGTTTTCGTCGATAGTATAAGATCCGGCAGATACTGTCTGACGCTCCATAGTTAGGCTGACGCTGCCAGCTTCGCCAGCTTTTATAGTTTTATCAAGTGGTTGAGCAGATTTAGGATAAGACACAATACCAACATGACCGGTTGCATAGCGGGACTGATGCCGGTAAGCGATGATATCGCCTGGCTTAGGATCAGTAACTACCAAAAAATTGCCTATTTTGTCTTTAGGATTACTCCATTCTCCCGCTAAGG
This sequence comes from Candidatus Thiomargarita nelsonii, assembly GCA_000785145.2. Lineage (GTDB taxonomy): Bacteria > Pseudomonadota > Gammaproteobacteria > Beggiatoales > Beggiatoaceae > Thiomargarita > Thiomargarita nelsonii_B. The sequence goes on along the minus strand of JSZA02000275.1, from coordinate 2,236 downwards.
GCGGGCGATCCATTTTTTGTTCAATACCTATACACTCCCCTTTTTCCGTTCTATATCCCCAACATCTCATGTAAGTTCTCATTGGCACTGAATAGCCTGCATCTTTGAGCATTTCGTAAACGAATAGATTACATTTGTTAGCACCAGCAGGATAAGGTGGACGGTTGTTATTGTAAGCCCACGTCGTTTCACCAACATGTGAACGAACTTGTTCTACCAACGGATGTTTATTGTCGTATGTCGCTGTTACCGTGTAGTTCCCCGGGGGTATATCTTTGAAGTGTACCTGTCCTTTTGCATCGGTCTTCATGTCCTTGGTAATGGGACCTTTAATTGTGACAGTAGCACCTTCGACCGGCGCGTCATAGGGTGTATAACGGACTGTGACTGCTAGGGAAGAATTTTTTTCTTCTTTTTTACAAATTTCACACGTTCCATCCACTTCCTTGTTTCCAAGTTGTTTATCAGGAATAACCACCATGTCCCCTGGAAATACCCAACCATGACGTTTATCCCCTTTTGGATAACGATTCATAATATCGGAATTTGATTTCTTTAATTCTTGAAATGAAACGTTATGTTTTTTAGCGACACTCCACAGCGTATCTCCTTTCTTTACAGTATGCTTATTTGGCATAGTGATTTACCTACCTGAGCACATCAACTCATGTTGTTCAATTTTATCCATCTTTGCCTCGCCATTTAAATCTTCTCTACAGAGAATTTCCCCCGCCCAGTAAGTTTCCGGTTTAGTATCAAAATCCCATCCATAGAGTACGGCACACTCTAAATAACGTTGAACATCACCTTCAATTGTTATTTTGTATTGAGTGGCCCTATTAACACAAAGTTCAATATGGTACAGTAAATCTTTTTCAGTTATCGTTTTCGTTTCATCTGGAAAAACCCTTCGCAGATGAATAGCCATGCTATCTTCAAATTGTTTGACCATCGCTTGGCTCAAAGCGGACATTTGTTCTTCACGAATTGTTAACATGATGGTAATCCAATTATGATACCGGATCAATGTCACGAACATCATCCGGGCATTCTTGTTGCACATGCTTGACGACAAAGTCGATGAATTTGTCTTCGTCGTGCATTATCATTGCTTCGATTTGTTCTTGCCTTATGTTGAGCATCTGATAAAATCAGTTATTTTTAACTCAAATTAATATAAGATTATGAAATCTGATAATCAGAAATATCATTTTGCTGTCTTTGGCGACATTCATGGCAGAATTGCCCTCATGTACACACTGGCATTTCTGTGGGAAAACGAGTCTGGCATTAAATTATCAGGCTTACTACAAGTGGGTGATATGGGCGCATTCCCAAATCCTTTTAAGCTAGATGATGCGACTCAAAAATACGCCCAAATCGATCCCGATGAACTCGGATTTCACAAATTCTGCACTCAAACTGAAGAGAGTGAATTTTATCTGGCTCGCCAAAATACGCCTAATACATACTTTATCAGGGGTAATCACGAGGACTTTGATTATCTTGGCTCGTTTTCTATGCCAGAATCAGTCGTACCAGTGCAACGCTTACATTTTATTCCTGACGGTCAACAAATCACGCTTTTCAAGCACTCAGAACGCATAACTATCGGTGGGTTTGGAGGTATTCCGCCCTCAACAGAGCATCGAGCGCGTGGCAAAAAAGCACGCCAAAAATATCGCAAAGGACATCGACAAGTCAATATTGATCGCCGTTTTTTCAGCGAACTTAAAGCAAAATCAGCTTTTAATCAATCTGAAAAAATTGACATTTTAATGACTCACGCAGGCCCGCAATGTCCTGATTTACAAAGTGGCTCTATATACCTAACAGAACTGGCAAAACGGATTAGGCCAAAAGTCCACTTATTTGGACATCACCATCAAGTGATTGGCCCTTGTCAAGGTCCGGGTAATTCACTATTGGTAGGATTAGAGCATCTCGACTTTAATAAAAAAGGAGAACTCAAAGAGGGTGCTTGGGGCATATTAACGCTTTCAGGAGACTCAGCGAATTTTACTTTTTCTTCTCCGAAAAACTTTCCTTTTTTAAAAACAGTCAAACGTGAGACTTATCGTTCACTGCTTAATTGATCTGATCGAAATACCAGTCTGGCTCGCTTTCACGCCAAATAAATGACCTCAGATGGCGGCGCGTTAAAAATCCTATTTTTTTAAAAAATAGGATTTTTGGGATGTAGGGTGCGTCCTACGCACCGTCATTGGCACCATTT
>JSZA02000282.1 GCA_000785145.2 Candidatus Thiomargarita nelsonii | reverse complement strand
AATACCCATTGATGCCATCAAAAATAGCCTATCAACTAACGCAAAATTTGCCCCTTTGTCTTATGTAAACGTAGAGCCTTGATGAGATCATAATAGGTATCATCATGAAAAATAGGGGACAGACCACATTTTTCATTGAAAGAATAAAACGTGGTATGTCCCCCTAAGTAAATGTCAATGATTATTTGGAAACACAGTAATATTGTGAAAAAGGAAGTTCAGGCAGGCTCATACCGTATCCTCTCTAAATTCGGTGGTAAAAACCTTTGACAAAGAGTATAGAATTTGTATAATGACAGCTTGACTCAAACACAGGTAGGAATAATCCTACAAGAAATCAACGACGATATAAAAAGTGGGACTCAGCCTCTTGTCATTTCGACCAACAGGAGAAATCTTGACGCTTTGAGAATTCAAAGATTTCTCCCGCTGCTCGAAATGACAAACCCAAAATTTTATAGGCTAGTTACAAAAGCTAACGGGCTTATACACATATCCAGATATTGTTGCTGTGTGCGATAAACCCCGCTTTGAGGATGATCCCAAAGACACCTTGCTCAATCCCACTGTGAAGTGCTTTCCCCCTCCACCGCCAATTATGATCGAGGCGAAAAATTTGAACATTACCGCAGACTTAATTCTCTGATGGAATATATCTTATTTTGGAGTCCAAGATAAATCTTGGACTCCAAAATAAACGAGGTTGTAAATGGAAAATGAACGTTTATTTCGTCTTTCTATATGGTGTCCAGCAAAATTGGCTCGTCCGTTGGATTATACTAATGTAGAATCCCAACATTTGAATTTCTTGTTTGAACCAGAGCGGCTTTTTGAACAAATTTATGTATGGGAACCGGGACAAGATGATGTCTTTATCTGTCTTGACGCAACGCTTGCCCATAAATTTCGTCAGGAATTAATTGAAAAGTTTGCGCCCCATATCGCGCCTGAAACTAGGAATATGGCTCATTTTGCCAATGCATTAGAAAGCTTAAAATTAGCTATCCATCAAAACGGTCATCTTGATTGGGTAGACTCAGAACAAATTATAGAAATCAACATAAATGAATGCACTAACTTACGTGTTAATACCGCACTTTCTATGTTACATCATTTTCATTGGGTACTGAGAACATTTGAACATGTGCCCGGCGCATCGGTGGTTATCAGATGACAAAATATCACTTACAATCTCAAAAAGAGTCAATTAAACTGTTAAGTTTACTTTTTGGCAATCCGAATTTCTCGGCAAAACTTGAAGTTTGCGAAGAAATATGCTTTGGTGTGGACAACTGGTTGGATATTGGTGAAATCAATCTGCATCCAGGGGAGACGCCTATTGAACGGGCTTTAAAAGTGGGTGCATATAGTTGGAAAGTACCTCAATTCAATGAGTTGCTATCTGCCGCTCTTGAATTAATGGTTTCTAATGAGGCACAGGCAAAACAACAAACACCACAAGATAAAATAAAAAAATTTGAACCAAAAACCAAAAGAGCTTTGGAAACCGTTGTCAATGTAGCCATTCGTTGTGGTTTAGCCCATCCAGTTTTTGACGCAGCTTGTATCATGGATATGCCTTTTAAACGACCCACAACCGTTGTTGCAGACACAAATTCAGTGTTGCAAGGCGGTTTAGACTTTGTGGTTCGCTTTTTGTATCCCATGGCAAGGATAAAAATTCCGGCGGTTGTTCACATGGAAATACTGAACATGACTGATCGTTATTTTAGTCAGCGCCGTAAAAAGCTTCCTAACAAAGGCGCTCTATTATTCGATCATGTGACGAGTCAAGGTGGACAGCGCGTTTTACTCAGGTTGGAACTGCAAACAGATGCTGAGATTGAACGTCCACGAGTGGGCGCCGATCCATTAAGAGGTATTTTTCAACCGAGCCCGGATCAAGAAGATAAAAACTTAGGCTTACTTGTTGTACAAAGAAGTTTTGCAGATAGGTTGGTTTTGGAAACGGCTATACAACATAGAGAACGTTTAAATCCAGACCATACTGTGATGCTGTTAACCTCTGATCAAGGACTTGCAAGGATGACTCTAGGCGAAGGTATGCAACCCCTGTTTTTTGATACCAACCATTTACATGATATCTTTGGCAGTGTGCTTAGCGGAACTGGTTTTCGACCTTTTATAGGAACACTCAATTTTGAATGGCTTTATTTTGTACCATTGACAGAGCTAATATGGGAATTTGCCGTTACCTTTGGTAGCGCAAGACTTCGTAATCAGGAAACTGGCGCTATCTTTGAAGTGAGTGCTATCGGTGAAGGGCGTACTTGGAATCCATATCATGCCAAAGATGATCTTCTTTGGGTCAGATGGGAACCCTCAAACACATTTTATAATGATAAACCATCAATGACACCAGATGTTGATGTTGCTTTTTTAAAAAGTGCATCCAAATTTAGTGTATCTTCAATGCTTTCTTTTATTGGTATTTTCCAAGAAAAAAACCGTTTAACTGATGAAGAAGGTATGTCAATATTGGGTATGAAAAATGCGGATTATTATGCTAAATATCGTAACTTTCTGTTAGCCGGTAACTTTTTAGAGCAACGAGAACAATTTTTTATCAAGACTGAGCAACTTGAACAATTGTGGGAAGCGTTAAAAAATGGTGATAATTCACTTATAAGAAAATTGTTATGCTGTGTTCAAACCTTTGCAGAATTTATTGGAAATCTTAAAGTGGGGTATCCATTAACTTCAAAAGATACCTCGGCTGTCAGCCATTCTGCATTTCCGACGTACTGTGCATTAGCTGAGATTTCGTGTGCTGGATTACATCTATCCGGAGAAGGAATTTGCGCGACTTCTTTTTATCCTGACTTAAAAGCATTTTCAGAAATTGCTATCAAGAGTTATCAGACGCTTGCAAAAGGGGAAAAATATATACTCACCGGATTATGGTTGGAAACCTTAGCCAAAGAATATGGCATACATCCCATCATTGCCAGAAATCGTCTTAACGAAGCACAAAAAGCCGGTTTGTTGGAACGTTACACGGAAGGCTCGACACCTGAAACCCAGTTTGAAAAGCATACCATGCATTATTTAACGCTTGATAATGGTGTGCCAGTGATACAGAAAGTTAAGCTTTATCGTGGCGATTTTGTGATACCAGTGAGAGCCAGTGTCAGTATTAGAATTGAGGGCAAACAATAATGAGTCTTCGTGAACGAATACAGAGATCAAAAACCACTCATACTCAAAGACAAAGAGTTTTGTTTGAAAAATATGGGCTACTAGAAAATCCTTTTCCAGCCGCAGGACAACCCTTTGGACATCCCCATTTAGCGACCGATATTGATGAAAACATTGAAAATTGCATTGATGAATTTGAAAATGGGACTCAAAAAACGCAGGTATTAGTGATAGAAGGTACGCAAGGAGTTGGTAAAACCAATCTGCTCAATTACTATCAAAGAGAATTGGCAGATTTGTATCAAGACGACAAAACCTTCTACATCATCCGTTATTATCCTGATCCGGAACCGAGTTTTGACGCAATTATACGCAAAATATTTCAAGAATTAGAAGAAAATCATCTGGTAAAAATAGCTCATAAACTCCGTGACTCAACAAAGCGATTAGCAATTATTGATATTGCCAAAGGGCATGAAATGCGCTTGGTTTTGCATAGTTTATGGCAGGCTGCGGAAAAAGGAGAGGCGCATTTAAAGCAAGTGTCTGTTCTTGCTATGGAATGGCTACTTGGCTTACGTCTCCTTAAACAACATAAGGAAACATTGGGTGTTCGTTTTAGACTTGATACCGTCGAATCTAAAACTCAGGCACTTAGGGATATCATCTATGTGAGTGTTGAACTTGGGATTTTACGTGGCATATTCTTGTTGCTTGATGAACTTGAGAAACAACATGATTCACTGAGCAAGACACCCGCTATCCGATATCTCTCGGCTATCCGTGCCTTGATTGATGCTTTACCTACGCATCTTTTTTTAATGTTAGCGTTGACATTAGAAGCTCGTCGTCGGTATTTTACTATGCTTCCAGCTATGGCGGGTAGATTACAAAATGTTAATACACTTAACCCGATAGAAAAAGCTAATCAAGCGCTTGAGCTATATCAGTTGTATTTAGAAAATGCCAGAATAAAAGCTAAAACAGATAAACGTACTTGGGAGTGGAAATGCGGTAATTATCATCTGTTTAGTGAACATGACATTTCATTACGTTTTCAAGCCTTGTCAGCAAGATCAGCAAATATCGGTATCAAAGGTATCATTCATCGTGACTTTTTAAACGAGTTACATGAAAGTACCCAAGCGAAATTTAGAGAAATTTTTGAAGAATTATAGCCACAGTACAACGGATTGGCTTCATCTCCGGATTGTGTTGTTCAAGCGAGCGAGTATGCTCCGTTACCTAAAATAGTCTGGTAGTCAGGTAGACAGTGGGCAAATAAACACTTGCCCAGCCTACCAGACTAATTTATCCAATCGCCTGAAGAGGTAGCAGGGTTACGGTAAAGAGAGCATAAACCGATTGATTCATTGTGTTTTCGAGCTAACCATTCAAAGCGTCTGAGTACAAAATAACTATGAATACCCATTGATGCCATCAAAAATAGCCTATCAACTAACGCAAAATTTGCCCCTTTGTCTTATGTAAACGTAGAGCCTTGATGAGATCATAATAGGTATCATCA
>JSZA02000277.1 GCA_000785145.2 Candidatus Thiomargarita nelsonii | reverse complement strand
AGGGATTGCCCCTACACCCGCCCCTACGAAAAATCACGGTCCATGTAGGGGCAATCCTTTATGGTTGCCCTTAACGAAGGTGGCATTTTTGCGCCGCGTGGGAACGAGAAATATTGGACTCCTATTTCGCCAATAAATCAACCAATTCGCAACTGACTGGCGTACAACTGACTATCATAGCATTCTCATCACGCCAATCGGAAACCACTAGCCTCAAAGCCGTCCGCCCATTAACCGTCAACTGATGCTCCGCCGGGCGATGAGTATGTCCATGAATCAAATGAAAAACCCCAAACCTTTCTAGCACAGAAATCACCGCTTCGGGTGTCACATCCATAATGTCATCGGCAGTCGCTTGCGTTTTCGCTTGGCTTTCTGTTCGCGCTTGTTGAGCCAATATGCGCCGCTGCGCCAAGGGTTGTGCAAGAAATTGCTTTTGCCACTGGGGTTGACGCACTTGTTGACGAAAGGCCTGATATTCAACATCCCGCGTACATAGCGTGTCTCCGTGCATTAATAAGGTAGGTGTGCCATATAAATCAATCACCAGCGGTGAGTCAATCAACTGACAACCGGTGGCATCAGCAAAACCCGCGCCTAATAAAAAATCCCGATTGCCGTGCATGACAAATACTGGGACTCCGCTGCACGTTAAATCGTGCAAAGCCGTTTTAATTTTTTGATAAGTCGGCTCATCATCGCCTAACCAAACTTCAAATAAATCGCCTAATATATATAAAGCCTCAGCTTGTCGAGCACGATTGGCTAAAAATTCCATAAAGTATGTGAGGGGGATAGGGCGTCTTGGATCAAGATGTAAGTCTGCAATAAATAAGGTTTCTGGCATTTTTGAATTAAAAAAAGTAAAATGTAGGAGTCCAAAATTTATTTTGGACGAGAATAATCAACTAGAGAAACCATTTATGTCTGAAGAATCTTCTATTTCAAAACAACGTTTGATTGCCCTTGTGCTTGGTCCGATGGCGATGTTGTTTTTGCTGATGTTATCGGTTCCAGAAGGTTTCACACCAGAAGCTTGGAAACTCGTTGCATTGGCTGCTTGGATGATCATTTGGTGGATGACAGAAGCTGTACCAATACCTGTAACGGCGTTATTACCAATTCCTATGATGCCACTTTTAGCAATTGCGCCACAAAAAACCGTTGCTGCAAGTTATGGACATCCGCTGATTTTTCTGTTTTTAGGTGGCTTTATGATTGCAGCCGCGATGCAACGTTGGGGACTACACCGCCGTATTGCGTTACGAATTGTTAAAGCCGTTGGAACCAGCCCCGAAGGTATTATTGGTGGCTTTATGGTGGCTACCGCCTTATTATCAATGTGGATATCGAATACAGCGACTACTATAATGATGTTTGCTGTTGGCATTTCAATAATTGAATTTGTTAATAACCATATAAACTCACCGGCGCAATCACGAAAATTTGGTGTGGCGTTAATGCTTGGTATTGCCTACAGTGCTTCGATAGGTGGCATTGGTACACTGATTGGGACTCCACCCAATATCTTGTTAGCCAGTTTTCTGTCGGACAATCATGGCATTAGCATTGACTTTGGCACATGGATGCTAATGGGAGTCCCTCTAGTCATTATCATGTTGCCCGTCGCTTGGTTTATGCTTTGTAAAGTCATATTTCCGGTTAAGGGAATAAAACTTGGAGAGGCAGGGGCATTAATCGATCAAGAATTGGAACAACTCGGAGAAATGTCGAAAGGTGAGCGAATCGTTTTAATTGTATTTGTCACAACAGCAATATTCTGGATGACTCGTCAATGGATAGTGAGTATCACGGGGCTGGAAATCACGGATACTTCGATTGCCCTCATAGCGGCCATTTTGCTGTTTGCGCTGCCGGTTTCCATTGAGCGGGGACATTTTACAGTTGAATGGGATGCTGCCAAAAATATCTCTTGGGGGGTTTTGATACTGTTTGGTGGCGGATTGGCATTAGCTGGGGCATTTAAAAGCTCTGGACTAGCCGCGACTATTGGCAATACGGTAGCAAGTATGCAAGGCGTGGAGATAAGCATGATAATACTGGCAACCATTGCAGCCATTATCTTTTTAACAGAAATCACTTCTAATACGGCCACAACAGCAACCTTTTTGCCTATATTGGGTGCCGTCGCAGTAGGGCTTGATACCAGTCCGATGCTGTTGACGATTCCGGCTGCACTTGCCGCGTCTATGGCTTTTATGATGCCGGTTGCTACGCCACCTAATGCGATTGTTTTTTCTTACGAAGAAATGCGAATCCAAGATATGATAAGAGCCGGTATATGGCTCAATATCATTAGTATTGGCCTAATTTATATGGCGATGCTATTTTTGGCACCCATGGTATTCTCGTCAATACTGAGCAATGCACATTAGTTCGCCCAACGAAGCCACAATTGTTTCCGTCTTTGGCACATTTAATTTGACGATACAATCGCCTTCCGCCCGGCGCACTCGCAATTCGTGTTCTCCGATGGGGATATTTTCCAGATAAAAATAGCCTTCTCTAGCGGTGAAACTGTCTTGTTTTTCACCGTTGATAGTGATTTCTAACGGTAGTAATTCTAATGCTTTACGCTCGCCGTCTTTTTGTAGGTAAAGATTTCCTTCTGCGGCGGTAAATTTGACAATCTTAAATGTTACTACGCTACCGCTACGTTGCCCAACTTGAACATATTTTTCTCGTTTGTCAAGGTTGTAATCTAGGGGCAATTTTCCGGTATCTATAGAGAGGCGATTTTCTCCATAAGAAGTCAGTTCGGACACGATTAATTCTCCTTTGGCATTGGTGTTTCCGACTAAGTTACCGTTATTGCGTACCGTTACGCCGTTAAGCCCGCTTGCTTGCACTAGGGCAAAGCTGTCGTAAATAGGGCGACCAATATGAAGTCTGTTATTGAGCAAGGAAAGACTGCCCGCATAGCTTAATTTTCCTTGATTCATACCGTTAGGCGTGTAAGTATAATTGGCGGTGTAAATGCCTGTTTCGTTTTTGTAATTTAAGCGTCCTGATAGATTGATAGCTTCGTCTTTGCGGGTCAATTTGGCGTTATAGCCGTAACCTTTAGCGCGGGGGGAATTCTTTTGAATGCTTAATTCTTGTTCAATCTCTTTTTCTTTCGGGTATTTTAGATGATAATTAAGGTTGTCGTAAAGTTGTGAGTTTGTGGGTTTGTGGCGTGGAATATACATGAATGTCAGGAAAAATTCGTCTTCACTGCTATTCGTTAGACTGTGTCTTGCCCCCAAGGAAAACATGAGTCCAGAACTAATTTGCTTGCTATAGGATAAGGATAAGGAAAGTTGTTGATCTTTGTCTGTCTCTTCATCCTTTTCACTATAAGCTAAAGATAATCCTCCAAGAGTAGGCGTATTGTAATTCAGTGTGAGACTCAATGCCATTAAGTTAAGCCAAAAACCATACATGTAGGGTGGATTAAGCGGAGCGTATCCACCTGATTAATATATAAGTTTTGGTGGATACTCGACAGGCTTAATCCACCCTACATGGTCTTAACTTAATGGCATTGAGTGTGAGACTGCCTTATTGGTATATTCGCGGCTGGTGGCGCCTAAACTCAAATTGCTATTAAATTGTTTAAAGGGATAACTGAAATTGCTAAGGATTTTGTAACCGGTTTTACCGTCTTTGTGGCTGAGAGCTAAGGCGGTGTTTAGTAAGCTACGCCCAAAATTAGCGTATAAAGTGGGAGACAAATGGATGATTTGTTTGTTTATTTCAAAATTTATCCCGGCTGTTAAGATTTCAGGAGCCATCAATAGACTCCATTAGGTTTATCACGTACCGCAAGTGAATGGTTAAATTTTTATTGACATCAACATTTTTTTAGAATATTATTAATTTAATAAATAATTAAAGCTGAGCATTTAATCCGCCCCTTTTGGGTTAATGTCCAGAAAAGTCAGTCCTAAATATGTTAAAAAAAATCCAGCTAACTCATTTCAGATCTTTTTTTCAAGCTGAAGTGGAGATTAAAAATATAAACGTTCTCATCGGTGGGAATGGCTCTGGCAAAAGTAACTTTATTAATGCAGAGAAATTTTGTTTTTGGAAATCTCACGAATCTCCTAAGCCATTTTTTCAACACCAAGCAACTAATCAAAAAGAAACTCAATTAAAATACCCAATTAACACTTTTGTTGACAATGTTTGACTTAGCTGGCATCCCCAATAGCTGGTGGAATGGTATTAAAAGCAAGTGCCCTAAACAGCTTAATGAAAAATTTCGGTTGGATATTAAGGATTCCAGATTTTATCCGGTATGGATGATTTATGAATTTGAAATGCTGAAGCAATTAATCATAATAATTACCCAAAACCACCAAAAGCTTTGCGAGGCTACTCAATAAATTATGAAATTATCCAAATCCATTATATTGCATGACTGCTTGGTTCAGTAAACAAGGTTTACGCGATGAAGTTTCTTAGATTGGAGAGCAAGCGTAGGACGCACCCTACTCTTGCTTTTAAAAGTTCTGGACTAGCCGCCACTATTGGCAATACGGTAGCTAGTATGCAAGGCGTCAATGCCATTAAGTTAAGCGTAGCGTATCCACCTGATTAATCTATAACTTGCCGTCAAGAGTTTTTTGTTCCTTTGCTCCTATTTCACTTCTTCACAATGAACCAACTCCCACCCACGAAAGATCAACATAATCGAGATCAAATTCA
>JSZA02000390.1 GCA_000785145.2 Candidatus Thiomargarita nelsonii | reverse complement strand
CCGCCTTAGAAAAAGCAGAAAACGCGGAAAAATCCGCCCACTTACAGATGGCGAAAAAAATGTTGCAAGCCAACGTTGATATTGCCTTGATCCAGCAAATGACTGGGTTAGACGAGGTTTCGATCAAAAAATTGGCATAGTTTCATTGATGTTTTCATCCTGAATACGCGGAGCAACCCTACATGATAGGGCAATGCCATCGCCGTTAAGGGCAACCACTAGGGTGTTGCCCCTACATAGAGGGTTGCCACTGTAGTGAGTACAACTAATATTAAACAACGAATAAAACAAAAGTTAATCATTGATGGTTTTTACCGAGGTGTTGAGCAAACAACAATAGGAGACAAAAAATGAGTTTTAGATATTTCGCTTTTGCCGTTGTCATGTCGTTGGGGTTAGCCCCACCGGTGCTGGCTGGCTTGAATGATGGGCTTGTGGCTTATTACCCTTTCAATGGCAATGCCAATGATGAATCAGGGAATGGAAATCATGGAACGGTGCATGGGCCAATTGAATATGTTGAGGGCATAGTTAATCAAGCTGTCAAACTTAACGGAACGGACACTTACATTAGAATAGCCAATCCCTCCCAAAAATTTGATACGCAGTACACTATCACCGGATGGGTGTATACAGAAGGAAGGGGTGGTGTATTAGCGGGTAAGTACACATGGGGGGCTCCAGGCGGAGGAAGAGGATTTAATTTAGGCTCCACTACAGAAGGCGGCTCCGGTTTTGCGTTTTCGGGTAGTACTTTTTTTCCTAGTGCCCTGTTTAACGAGGGCTGGTCTCCCTCAAAATACCCCAAATATACGATGCCAATAGGTGTATTTGAATACATCACCGCTGTTTATGACGAAGGAAACATCAAAATTTACATTAATGGCATTATTAAAGCGGAAAAAACCATTTCGCATAACGGTACTTTGGATAATCCTTACGATATGCTGATAGGGACTTACTGGCAGGATAACGGAACGACAATTGTTTCTGATGTATATAATAGAACGTTTGACGGTTTGATTGACGATCTCCGCATCTATAACCGTGTCCTCTCCGAATCCGAAATCCAAGCACTCAACACAAATGCCGATTTCACAACAGACAAAATCTCAGGCGAACCACCTTTAACGGTGCAGTTTTCCGATGCCTCAGCTATTGACGAACCCATCACCTCTTGGGCATGGGATTTTGATAACGACGGCACCATTGATGCCACTGATCAGCATCCAACCTATACCTACAATCAAAAAGGGCTTTACTCAGCAAGCCTAACCGTTAGTGATGGAGAGAATGAACACTCGATCACCAAAAATGACTTTATTCTCGTCTATGACGCACTGCTTAGGCTCAACTCCCCGGTTCCAAACACATTGACAGAGGTTGATGAATATCACTACTACAAAATTGATCTCGAACCCGGCAACAGTATCCAACTCACCTTAGACGATGACAGCGGCAACATAGAACTCTATGTCGCACACAACGCTTTTCCCAGTCGCACCCATTATGATTATCAAAGCACTGATCAAGAAATTCTTATCCCCATAGCTGAAGCCGGAGACTGGTATGTGCTTGTTTACGGATCAGGAAATTACGAGATCACCGCTCATATTGATATTGGCATTCTGAGTACAGTACAATTCTCATCCGCCACCTACAGCGTCACCGAAAACGGAGGACAAGCAACCATCACCGTCACCCGTTCTGGTGGCCGTCAAGATGCCATCTCCGCAAACTACGCCACCAGCGACGGCACCGCCATAGCTGGCAGCGATTACAGCCAAACGGCAGGCACATTGAACTGGGGAAATGGCGACTTCGATGACAAAACCTTTACAATAGCTATTACTGATGACAGCCTGTCTGAAGATAATGAAACTTTCACAATCAGCCTATCGGATCCAGTGAGTGGAGAAAATTTAGACAATGCTACCGTCACTATTCAAGATTATAGCTGCATTGAGGGCAAACCTTGCCTAGTTTTTGAAAAACTACCCAATAGGGCAGAAGCGATTAAGGTTGGAGAACGCCTGACATTGAATTTAAATATTGAGGTTCAAGCAACTGAAAGTAGCCAACCCGTTGATTTGTATGTGGCTTTGGCATTACCGCCCGAATATGTGATACCCTTTATATTTTTAACTGAGCGAGCAATCGTGACAGAAATACTCTCTTTCAGGGAGAGCATAGTGCCACAGCAGGGAACTTTTCCTATCCTAGATTTTAATGTTGGGGAGTGCCTGGGCGGAACTTATACCTATTATGCGGCTTTTGTTCGTGAAAATGCGCCGGTTGACATCAACGATCTAGCCTCTAATCTTGCTATGGGGCAGTTCAGACTGGAAGACAAGTGTTTTTAGTTAGGGTAATCGACTGGGGGGCTGAAAAAGAAACAGATTTTGCTTCATTTAATATTGAAAGAATGTAATCAAGAAGGTACAGAATATACATTTGCAGAAGGAAATAGCCCTGCTATAGTTTTTATCCTCGTTCCCACAGCGTGGGAATGCCTGCCAGGACGCTCCGCGTCCTGCAAGCCGTTAAGGGCAACCACCCCTGATTGCCCCCTAAAACTGTAGCGAGTACAACTAATGTTAAACAACGAATAAAACCTTCAACACTGCCAAGTTAATCATTGATGGTTTTTACCGAGGTGTTGATCAAGCGTAGAGTGCGTCCTACGCACATTTTTGTTAGTGTAAATAAATCCTACGTGACAAGACGGTGCGTAGGACGCACCCTACATTTAATCCAGGCGACGCTCGCTGCAATTTCGTGCAAGTTCACATCGCACTCCAGCATTTTCTTGCATTTTACCATCATTTTTTCAATCACCCATTGAAACACCAATATCCATCGCCTAAACGACAAGGGAAAGTGTCAAACCAATTTTTTAGGAGGTCTCATTTGAGCAAATCACTCTGATTAAGTATCCTTTTTTAGCTTGAGTAAATAGGCTTCAATTTCAGAAGGCGCCAAACCTTTTAAACGCTCATTTGGAGAAAACTGGTTAAATACCTCCGAAGGTGCCAGCCCTTTTAAACGCTCATCCGGCGGAATCCCCTTTAATCTCATCTCGGTTGGCAACGACTCAATAAAGGGCATGGTGTAATCACGGTGAAATTCTTCAAAAGTGTAAGGCATATCAACCCCCTCCTTTAAATACAGTTGATACAATTGGTTAAGCAATGATTTGTCCTCTGGAGCCTGCCACTGATAATGGGCATCACCATATTCAAATCCTACTGCATTACCACTAAACAATTGCCATAACGCATTTTGCTCTAACAAAGCCATTTGGCTCAGAACAATTATTATGATTGAACCAAAATGCGGTGAATCTATCTTATAGACTCCCGCTTTTATCTTTTCAATCTCTTTGCCAAAATGTTTTTCAGAGCCTAACAATTTTTGTGGGTATGTGGTACAAACCGCAAAAACTTGAAACTTTGATTGTGGTAACAATTTATCTGGCTTGGGACTTACAATCTTACGATAGCTGACGTAATGTCCAAGTACTTCTCTAATTGCCCACTGATTCAGAGATTCATTTAGTGATTTTTTTATTTTTTTTTCCGAGCCCAACAAATCGCCCGACTCAGTTAGTAGGCTTTAGCCTACTTGAGCCCATTGATGCTCGATCTCAACACCAGCCTGAAATATCAACCCGACAGCAGAGGCAATCGCATTACCGCAGAATATACAGGAAATTTGCTCACTCGATTGAGCCACAATACCGGTCAGTTTTTGCAACTAAGCTACAATGGCGCCCATATAGAAACGATTACCGAACACACCGGAACACTCTCCGTCTCATTTAGCTCAATGCCATTAAGTTAAGAGATATTGTAGAGATATTGTAGGGTGGGTAGAGCGAGAGCGAAACCCACCATTGTTATAAATTTCAACGATTTGGTGGGTGTAGCGAAGCTCTACCCACCCTACAAAAAAAACGTATTTATGCTTAACTTAATGGTAGTGCTCATTTACCTACAATGCTGAACAGATGGCATCGGTTGGAAGAACGACGCATTACACCTACTTTGGCAGCGGCGCGTCCAAACAGGCACTCCAAACCGTTCAATATCCCGACAACACCCATGAAGATATGATGCCAATGGCAGATTGGCACAAATCGCCTATAACGATGAACCACTAATCAGTTTCAGCTATGACTCTGCTGGTACAGTGACATCCAATGGCAGCGTACAAACATTTTTCTATGGTGCCAGCGGAGGATTTATTCGACCAGATGGATTATCAACCGCCATCGGATATGATCGGGCGGGCAATGCCAACAAATTAAAGGACCCATTAGGGCAAATAACGGCCTTTGATTATGGCGAATTTGATCGTATGACGGCAGATGCCAAAATTCATACGAGTGATTATGGCTATGATGAAAAAGGCAATTTAGAAAGCATTACTTATCCAGATAGCACAAAATAGCACTATCTCTATGATACAAAAGGGAATATCAGCAAAAGTACTAACCGTCGAGGGACTCCGATTAGTTATAATTATGATGCCAATGGACTTGTGCTCCGAAAGGAATATGAAGATGGCACCTCCGTGGCGTACACCTACAATGCTATTGGAGAACTCACGACTGTCACCGATAAGACAGGCATCACATCTTTTACTTATGATAGCAATCATAGCCTAAAACGGATCACCTACCCAGGCGGCAATGCCACCTTCGTTAAGGTATTCAGGAGTCCAAACTTTAGTTTGGGAGAGCCGACGCCCAAGATAAATCTTGG
>JSZA02000274.1 GCA_000785145.2 Candidatus Thiomargarita nelsonii | reverse complement strand
ACCATAAAGGATTGCCTTCCGAGGCAAAAGTTTTCGCTGCGCGAAAACTTTTGCCTCGGAAACATAAAATGCGGTCCTCTGTAGGGGCAATCCCTTGTGGTTGCCCCTGTTAGGCGATGGCATTGGGGTTTAGGCTCTCTCTTTAGAATTCAACCAAGAAAAGAGCCAAGAGAAAGAACAAGCATTGGCTCAAATGTTGTCAGATGACAAATATTTATCTATCACTGATGAAATCATTGATAAATTATCTCAAATAGATAAAGAATTTTTAGCCTTTTTTCGTTTTGGCGACTTATTAGGTAAAGCCATTGAAGAAGAATTACGGAATAATCAACGCTTTTATAATACGCTTGATTATTTGATGAAAAAAGGCTTGGCGCAAGACATCTATAAAATGAAGGCTCAGTTGGAGGAACAAACAAGCCAAGGAAAATAGCCAAAATGAGGGCGAAAAGGCTTTAGCGTCTTATAATTTATTTCAATTGGAAATCCGCAATAAAAATTATCCAGCGGCTTTAAAACATTTGCAATTGGCACTCAAACTCAATCGCTATGCGCTCTATGAGTTAGAAGAATATCCAGTCATAGAAGAAATTTTAGGGGCTGGCGCAATGGGTGTGGTTTTTCTCTGTCGGAATAAGTTAGGCAAACGAAGAGTCATCAAATCCTTTTGGGATTCAATAGAAGGCAGTGAAGATGAAGTCTTTTATGAAGCCCGCGTGATGAATGAAATTGCTGGCGAATATATTCCAGAACCTTTAACGTTTGGCTATTTGGATAAGGCGAAAAAGGAAAAGGCTTATTTGGTAACGGAATATATTGCAAGGGTTATGGATGCTGAGACTTGGCTCAGGAAAAAGGGGTGTTTGCGCCTAAATGAGGGCTTAAAAGTCGGACTGCAAATCGCCAAGGGCTTAGAATTAGCGCATCAAAAGGGGATTTTACATTTAGATTTAAAACCATCCAATCTGTTGCTGAGTGAAAATGATTTAAAGGTGAAAATCATTGATTTCGGACTTTCAAGATTTGTCAAAAATGTGAATAATGAAACGCATTCTGAGATGACGGTGTTAAGGAGAGATGCGGTTTATGGTACGAGAGATTATGGTTGTCCAGAGCAGTTGGGGAGAAATCGTTTGTTGACGAATCGCCCGGCGGGTGAAAATATGAATCCAAATTATTTGCCCGTGCCAGCGTTATATGATTTGTTGATGAATTGTGTGAATTTTGTGCCGGATGAGCGTCCAGCGTCTGCGACGGTATTAGTTGAGGGGTTGGAAAAAATTCAGAAATCTGAGACTCAATCCATTTTCGGGTCTTTTTTGAGCAAAATTTTGGGTAAAAATTCTCCTCGCCCTGCCTCTCCTACACCAACTAAGCAAATAAGCCCAACTACTCCAGATATATCTCGTTCCCACGCAGAGCGTGGGAATGCCTTGGAGGACGCTCTGCGTCCTGCACCGCAGAGCGGTGCAAACATGCATTCCCACGCTCTGCGTGGGAACGAGGAAAGAGCAGATATATATACCAACTCCATCGGCATGAAATTTAAGCTGATAAAGGCCGGCAAGTTTCAGATGGGGAGTGAAAAGGGGTCAGATCGTGAAAAACCCGTCCATTGGGTAGAAGATAACCAAGGATTTTTATATGGGGATTTATCAGGTGACAGTGGGGCAATATAAGAAATATGTGGATGAAAAGGGAGGATATTTTGAGCCTGATTATAACGCTCAAGGAGATAATGCAGCAGTAACAGGGGTGTCATGGGAAGATGCACAGGGGTTTATCTCGTGGTTGAATGAGAAAGAGGGGGGTGAGCATTATAAGTTGCCTACAGAGGCTCAATGGGAGTATAGCGCAAGAGCAGACACGACTACTGAATATTCCTTTGGGGATGATAGCTCTTTATTAGGTGATTATGCTTGGTACGATAAAAATGCTTATGATGTAGAAGAAAAATATGCACATATCGTCGGACAGAAAAAGCCAAACCCTTGGGGACTGTATGATATGCATGGGAACGTATACGAGTGGGTGCAGGATATATATAGTAGTTATAGTAGCAGCCTCTCTAGTGATCCGACTGGCCCCTCTACTGGCTCAATGCCATTAAGTTAAGGTTTTTTGTAGGGTGGGTAGGGGCAATCCCTTGTGGTTGCCCGCGCAACATCGTTATGGGACGCCCAACCCACCAAACCTTTGAAATTTCTAACAATGGTGGGTTTCGCTTTCGCTCTACCCACCCTACAATATCTCTTAACTTAATGGCATTGCTCTACTGGCTCGGACCGTGTGAGTCGCGGCGGCTGGAACTACCCCGCCTCGTACTGCCGGGCGGCGAATCGCGTCAACTACTCGCCGGGCGAGCGCAACTCCTACCTCGGTTTTCGTTTGTTGAGATTAAGTACCCCGTAGCATTTGGCAGTTTTACGCTTTTACGCTTGTCGGTTTTGCTTTTGACTTTTGTTTTTTAGGGGTGATATGTGGGGGCTCTGTAGATTTCTGGTTTCGCAGGGATAAGTCAAAACCCTTAACTACACGGATTGCATTTAAGAAAGGATAAGTCAAAAATCTAGTACAACGGATTTACTTCGTTACCCGAGGATGGGGAATAAACGGATTTTTCATCGAGGGTTATCCGTTTATTCCCCTAATCCGTTGTACTAAATGCGTTTCGGGAAATCCGCGCAGCGAAATTCCCGAAACAACAACCAACGGTTTTGACTTATCCTTTATTAAATGCAATCCGTGTCGTTATTTTTTAATGTTTTGACTTATCCTTTATTAAATGCAATCCCTGTAGTTAACGGTTTTGACTTATCCCTGCTAATAACTATTGAGCCCGAAAAAAACGAATTGCCCAAAATTGTACAACGAGATGAAAATTATACTATTAAACTGCCCGAAACACTTTTTTCAGCACTACGTCCAGATGAATTTCTCCAAGAAATGCGTTTAGCAGCGGCGGTCAAATGGTATGAATTACAACTCGTATCACAGGCAAAAGCCGCCGAAATTGCTGGCATTAGTCGGTACGCTTTTTTGGAAGCGCTCTCTCGATTCAATGTTTCTCCGTTTCAAGTGACACCTGAAGAATTGCTAGAGGAGATAGCGCGTGACTAGAAAATGGGTGTTAAATGCCTCTCCGACTATTCTGCTAGCGAAAATCTCCTTGATAGGTTTAATTGCAGATTATAAAGGAGTTAATCAAGGTTGGTTTTAGAATTGATGCAAAAATTGTAAAGACTGCTATGGATTGGGCAAACGAAAGTTAACGACACGATAAAGCTGTGATAAGTCAAAACAAAACGCGGCTCATTATCACATACGCTCACGAGTACACCTCTGTGTTGGAGGATAAGTCAAAATCCTTAAGAAGGGATAAATCAAAACAGATACGAGCCGCCAATTTTTATTCTGCGATCCGAAGATTTTGACTTATCCCTGTCGTTAAGTGTTTTGACTTATCCTTTTTTAAATGCAATCCGTGTAGTTATTTTTTAATGTTTTGACTTATCCCTGCTTACCTCAATGCCATTAAGTTAAGAGATATTGTAGGGTGGGTAGGGGCAATCCCTTGTGGTTGCCCGCGCAACGAAGTGGCGGGACGCCCAACCCACCTTTGTTATAAATTTCAAATGTTTGGTGGGTTTCGATCCGCTCTACCCACCCTACAAAAAAAGCTTAACTTAATGGCATTGCTGCTTACCTACGATCCCTGTAGTTAACGATTTTGACTTATCCTTCGCGATCCTACGATCTATGTAGTTAACGGTTTTGACTTATCCCTGTAGTTAAGGTTATATTATGATAAAAAAAGCGAATGATTTATTTGGAAAAATTAACGTATATCACGTTGAGCAAGGCAAAAAAACGAGTGGAAATATACATTCGTCTTGATCAACGAGTAGAAAACATGCGCGTTGGCATTGCCATTGACGGTTCCGCCTCTATGATGTCATTGTTTGCTGCCAACATACCTAAATTGTTTCGACAACCCGGTGCTAACGTCATGGAGCCTGTTGTACGGCATCTCAGTCGTTACATTTGTGACTATAGCGGTGATGGTACCGTATCCTTGTTATACTGGGCAGTCGATACATTTAATAGTACACAATCTAGCCAAATTCCAGTTGATGGACCTAATCAACAAGTTTGGGGAACCGGTACCAAATTGCTCCCAGCACTCAATTATTTTATCTCCCAATTCAAAGAGGCTGACTGGACGATCCTATTGTTTATTAGCGATGGCGTCCTTGAAGATTTTGAGGAGGTCAAAAAACGCGCCATGGAGGTAATATTCATGGCATTGATTGATTTTTGCATTACCCTACCAGGCACCGCACGTATCCTCGACTCAAAGCATCAGCCATGACTGCTGAACCGCCAGCACACATATTAACAGAATATCAACAACGGGGTTGGACGGAGGAAGTCAATCGAGATGGCATGAAAAATCTCATGTTATCTAGCCAAGCCGTTCAAGATAGTCTTGCCAAAGGCTATTTCCATTATACTGAAAACGTCGTACAAGTAGAAGCTCGTCATTTTATTCAATATTTGGCACAAAACCTTGATGCCGATGGTGGTACAACTGTCATTTATTGGGCATGTGGTGAAGGTGATAAAATTGAAGTCTTGGGTGATGTACGTGCAGAAGCAATGCCATTAAGTTAAGACCATGTAGGGTGGATTAAGCCTGTAGCGTATCCACCAAAACTTATATATTAATCAGGTGGATACGCGGAGCAATAGCCACCCTACATGTATGGTTTTTGGCTTAACTTAATGGCATTGACGTGCAGAAGAGTGTCCATCATTAAGCATTACAGGGCCTAAAAAGACAACATTTGGCAATGGCACCCACTTATTACCTGCCTTAAAATATTTTGTCGAACGATTTGTCAAT
>JSZA02000276.1 GCA_000785145.2 Candidatus Thiomargarita nelsonii | reverse complement strand
GTGGTAAAATTGGCATCGCCGGGCAATATCGCTTTGGCGTTCCATTAGGATTTATATAAATCAAACAGGAGACTTAAAAATGAAATACCCATTAGCCCTGCGATATCTCTTTATGATAGCGGGCACTCTATTTATTTTAGGCTCAGCATACGCCGAGCCACCGCCTACATTATTTCCAGAAACCCCAGTTGAACCTTCTCTCGATTTTTTTGAGCCTGTGAGCAGCTTTAATTGCAATACCGTTACTCAAATACCCTCGACGGAGTGTGAAGTTCTTGTGACTTTATATAATAGTACGGGTGGTGATAACTGGACAGATAACAGCGGTTGGAAGGTGACGAATACGCCTTGTAGTTGGAAGGGAGTGACGTGTAGTGATGGACATGTATCGGCACTCACTTTATCTACCAACCAACTCACCGGTACTATCCCACCAGAATTGGGTCAGTTGAGCAATTTGATAGATCTCTATCTGCTTAAAAACCAACTCAGCGGAGAAATCCCAAGTGAATTAGGGAATTTGAGCGATTTAAGGCACTTATGGCTATATGACAACCAACTCTGCGGAGAAATCCCATCCGAGTTAATGAATTTAACGAATCTGCTTCGGGCGCCTTATGGTCTAAAATTAAAAAACAACAACCTAATTAATGATGAGTTAGTTTATGACGCTGCCTTTATTACTTGGCTTGATGAAAAAGACTCGGATTGGCGTACACAAATATCACCATCCTACTGTCCATCAAACCAAAAGACGCTTACCGTCACAAAATCCGGTGAGGGCAGCGGCACCGTCACCAGCACCCCAACGGGCATTAATTGTGGCACTGACTGTTCCCATGACTACAATCAAGGAACCTCAATCACTTTGACGGCAACACCCGTTTCAGGTTCAAGCTTTACCGGATGGAGTGGTAGTTGTAGTGGCACCAGTTGTTTTGTTACCATGAGCACTAACCAGACAGTCAACGCTAATTTTGTACTTCAGACGGGCTCTATATGCGATACGGTTACAGAAATCCCATCGACGGAGTGTGAAGCTCTTGTTACTTTATATAATAGTACGGGTGGTGATAATTGGACTCGTAATAGCGGGTGGCTTGAGACTAATACGCCTTGTAGTTGGTATAAAGTGACATGTAGTGGTGGACATGTGTCGACACTCTATCTGTATAACAACGAACTCAGCGATACTATCCCACCGGAATTGGCTCAGTTGAGCAATTTGACATCTCTCTCTCTGGGTTACAACCAACTCACCGGTACTATCCCACCGGAATTGGCTCAGTTGAGCAATTTGACATCTCTCTCTCTGGATTGGAACGAACTCACTGGTACTATCCCACCGGAATTGGCTCAGTTGAGCAATTTGATACTTCTCTATCTGTCTTTCAACGAACTCAGCGGAACTATCCCACCGGAATTGGCTCAGTTGAGCAATTTGATAGGTCTCTCTCTGTATAACAACGAACTCACCGGAACTATCCCACCGGAATTGGCTCAGTTGAGCAATTTGAAATATCTCTCTTTGCATTCCAACCAACTCACTGGTACTATCCCACCGGAGTTGGGTAATTTGAGCAATCTGGAAGATCTCTATCTGTATGACAACCAACTCTGCGGAGAAATCCCATCCGAGTTAATGAAGTTGACGAATCTGCATCAGGCGCCTTATGGTCTAAAATTACAAAACAACAACCTAATCAACACAGACACAGCATATCCCGCTAACTTCGATGGCTTAATCAAAAAAACCCGGATTGGCATACACAAAACTCACCATCCTACTGTAGTAATATTAGTAAACCAAATGACCTAATAATAGACTTTGGCTCACAATACGGCATTTGGGCAATGATGAATAACGCCTCTTGGGATGACATTCACCTCCTCTCACCCAAAAGCATGAACATCGGCGACATTGATGGTAGTGCTCAAGACGACATCATTATTGACTTTGGCTCACCAAATGGAATTTGGCTCTGGAAGAATAACAGTAACTGGGCTAAATTGCATACCTTGTCAGCCGAAAGCATCACCACGGGAGACATAGATGGTGGCGGACTGGCCGATGTTATTATTGACTTTGGCTCACAATACGGGATTTGGGTCAAAATGAATAACAGCGAATGGACACAACTGCATACCTTATCACCTGAAAGCATGATCACGGGCGATATGGATGGAAATGGACTGGATGATGTCATTATTGACTTTGGCTCAGAGACTGGAATTTTGCTCAGGATGAATAACAGCAGTTGGACACAACTGCATTCATTATCACCCGAAAGCATGACCACAGGAGACATGGATGGAAATGGACTGGATGATGTCATTATTGACTTTGGTTCACCTTATGGGATTTGGCTCAGGATGAATAATAATAGCTGGGTTAAATTGCATTCATTATCACCCCAAAGCATGACCACGGGATACTTGGATAATAATGCTCTGGCGGAAGTCATTATTGACTTTGGCGAACCGATTGGAATTTGGGTCAGAATGAATAATAGCACTTGGGTTAAATTGCACTCAAACTCAGCCGAAGGTATGGTGATAGGGAACATAGATGGGCAGGCATCTGTTAGTAGTAATAACATCACGACTCAGGAAATACCAGCCGCCGAGCTAGACAATGCAGAGCCATTACCAGAAACTGAGACTATATCCTTGCCAGCAGAATGAAGTATCGACGCCGGAAGTAATGAGAAATCCGATTTTTTAAAAAAATCTGATTTCTGTGACAGTTGAAAAAGCCAACCACAAGTCTCGAAACGGTTTTGACTTTATCCCTTTTTAAATGCAATCCCTGTAGTTTTGTTGTAAGAAATCCGATTGTTTAAAAAAAATCAATGCCATTAAGTTAAGCTCATGTAGGGTGGATATCGCTGCGCGTATCCACAGAAATATCAATATTAATCAGGTGGATACGCTATCGCTTAATCCACCCTACCATGGTTGGATTTTCCTTAACTTAATGGCATTGTTAAAAAAAATCTGATTTCTGTGCCAATTAAAAAAGCCAACCACAAGTCTCGAAACGGTTTTGACTTTATCCCTTTTTAAATGCAATCCCTGTAGTTTTTGTTGTGAGAAATCCGATTTTAAAAAAAATCGGATTTCTTTATAAACCTACGCCCCACCTAAATCTAAGACGCTAGGGGTTGCTTATGAGTGGCAGAGCCATCAAAGGCACACCGATGATCAATGCCATATCGTGCAGGGCAACCACAAGGGATTGCCCCGTAGGAACGATATGGCATTGACACCGATGATGTGGTATCATCGCACAAAAATTGGGAGACAATCAATTGGGCAAGCCTGAAATACGCGATATGTGGGCGGCTGATTCCCTTGATATTAATTAAAAAATCACAACTACAACTGACAAGGAGTCAATAGCAAAACTATGCGACAAACAATTTATATTGAAACCAGTATTCCAAGCTTTTATTATGAAGATAGAAGCGATGCAGCAGCAGTTGCCCGCCGAGAATGGACACGCAAATGGTGGGATAATAACAGCTATGCTTACGATTTAGTAAGTAGTACGGCGGTTATTGATGAATTGAAAAATGGAGAATATGCAAAAAAAGATAACTGCCTATCTGATGACATTCCCCTGTTAGTTATTGAACCAGAAGTCAGTCAAATAACGGCAACTTATCTTCAACATAAACTGATGCCCAACGATCCAACTGGTGACGTATTACATTTAGCATTGGCATCTCACTATAAATGTGATTTTTTGCTGACATGGAATTGTAAACATCTTGCCAATGCCAATAAGTTTAGACATATCAAGCAAATTAACACGCTCCTTGGGATTTTTATACCCAATTTAATTACCCCCCTTGAATTACTAGGAGAACAAAGCGATGAATAGTGAACCGACACTCACCCGCATACGAAATGCACGGAGACGTATTTCTGCAAAATGTGGGCATGATCCCTATAAACTCGTAGAATACTACATAGAATTACAAAAACAATATCAAGACAGACTAATACCTGTTGATAAGCCACTTTATCAACGTAGGGGTCGTATTTTTTCAAATCAATCAAAATGTCTGAACCTTGATTTTCAGGATTAGAAGAATTTTTAGGATTAATACCAAAATTCAGCAAGCGTAGGGTGCGTCCCACGCACCAATTTCCTTTGCCACCAACGCCCCAGGGCAACCACAAGGGATTGCCCCTACAAACGGCAATAAACCTTTATGGGTTTTTTGTTTTTTAATGGCATTGAATTTTCTTATGCTTTATCCCTTTTTAAATACAATCCGTATAGTTTTATTGTTATATAAAAAAGGCTCAAAGCTCACCCAAAGTAACGGAGCTTCGCGGGGAGTAATCCGTTGTACTAATAAAAAAAAGTACAACGGATTCGAGGAGTAAACGGATTGAAAAAGAATACGAGACTTATAGAATCTCATCCGATTTTTTGAAAAAATAGGATTTCTGTGCCAGTTAAAAAAGCCAAGCAAAAGTCTCGAAACGGTTTTGACTTTATCCCTTTTTAAATGCAATCCCTGTAGTTTTGTTGTGAGAAATATTAATTTTATTAATGTTTTATTATCCATCCCAAATAGTCTTGCATTTTTTGATGAGAGTGATAAAATTTGCACTGCGTCATCGCTTTGGCGTTCCATTAGGATTTAAATCAAACAGGAGACTTAAAAATGAAATGTCCATTAGCCCTGCGATATCTCTTTATGAGTGCAGGCACTCTATTTATTTTAGGCTCAGCATACGCCGAGCCACCGCCTCAATGCCATTAAGTTAAGCTCATGTCGGGTGGATACGCCCTCTATTTATCCACACTACATGTATGGTTTTATCCTTAACTTAATGGCATTGCCCTACACTTGCTTTATCCCTTCTAAAAATAATCCTATTTAAAAAAATTTGGCAAAATTTAGAAAATTGTCCGTCAAAGAGAAAAGGTTTGCAATGCGG
>JSZA02000280.1 GCA_000785145.2 Candidatus Thiomargarita nelsonii | reverse complement strand
TCGGGAAATCCGCGTAGCTCCATTCCCGAAACAACGAATTTTTTCGGGAAATCCGCTCCGCTCCATTCCCGAAACTATTTAATTTTAATTTTAATTTAATATGATTATTAACCTAGAACCGGCTAAAAATGTCGGAAAATTTGCATTTCTACATTTGGGATTTAGACCCTTTTTCATTGGCGCAAGCGGTTTTGCTTTTTTATCCATGTTGATATGGATGGCTTTATACGTTTTTGGATGGCAGTTTGATTTTAGCCCCTTTTCTTCGATCTCATGGCATGCTCATGAAATGATTTTTGGATACACCATAGCTGTTATCGCTGGCTTTTTATTGACTGCCATTAAAAACTGGACGGGCAGACAAACGCTTCATGGTTATCCGCTGTTATTTTTATTTTTGCTGTGGTTGTTGGCGCGAATTTTGCCGTTTTTTGGTGCTTGGATTTTGATGGCTATCATTGACAATTTATTTCTTTTGTCTCTCTGCATTTCAATATTGTCGCCGCTATTGAAAGCCAAACATTGGAAAAGTGTTGGGCTCGCGTCGTTAGTATTATTATTAATGTTCAGCAATATTGTATTTTATTTGGGATTGTTTGGGTATTTGTCTAATGGCACACATTATGGTTTATATAGTGCCTTATATCTGATTATCGCCGTGATTTTCATCATGGGAAGAAGAGTGATCCCATTTTTCATAGAAAAAGGGGTGGGTTATCCTGTTGAGTTAAAAAACTGGAAATGGGTTGATCAAAGTCATCTGATTATTTTCTTGGTATTCGCTATAGCGGATATGATAGTGCCCTATTCCTATATAACGGCAGGGCTTGCTGGATTATTATTTATAATTCATAGTGTTATATTGATAGGCTGGTACACGCCAGGTATTTGGAAAAAGCCTTTGTTGTGGGTTCTCTATTTTGGTTATGCTTTTATCGTGCTTGGGTTTGCGCTTAAAGTGTCAGTTGTTATTGCTGGAATCTCCAATTATCTCGTCGTTCATGCTTTTACCTTTGGTGGCATCGGGATAATGACGATTGGGATGATGGCGCGAGTTTCGCTGGGGCATACCGGTAGGAATGTATTTGAGCCACCTAAATCATTGTTCTGGATTTTTGTATTGATCTTTTGTGGTAGTATCGTCAGAATCTTTTTTCCTTTGATAGATATTTCATTGTATATATATTGGATAGCCTTATCTCAGTTTTTTTGGATATTAGGCTTTGGTGGATTTTTGTACGTTTATTTTCCTATCCTGATTTATCCAAGAATTGATGGGCATTATGGTTAAATTTTTACTTGCAGGAGTCCAAGATTTATCTTGGACGTGAGAAAACAATATGCAAAAAATAAAGGGACTCAAAGATGTCCCCATTCAAATCCATGATAATGACGCATTGGGTTTAAGCGACTATGCTAAAGCCTTGAGCGCATTTATCTTGTCTGCTGATACACCCATAACTATTGGTATTCATGGTGATTGGGGTAGTGGCAAAAGCAGTCTGATGTACCTGATCGAACAGAAATTGAAGGCGCAAGGTGATAAAGTCTATTCTCTGTGGTTTAATGCCTGGCAATTTTCCCAGTTCCATAATAGCGAACAGTTGAGCATCTCGCTGTTATCCCATTTTATTGACGAAATGGAACGCTTTGGTGGTACGCAAGATTCCTTAGAAGTTGCCAAAAATGCTTTAATGGCATGCACAGTGACTAAAGAGCCCATCAAAACAAACTCTAAAAATATTAGAGATTTAAAGAGAGAAATATCTAATCTGGTCGCCGAAACGCTGATAAATGAAAATAATCGCATTATTGTTTTTATTGATGATATTGACCGTTTAGTGCCTGAAAAAGCCCTTGATTTGTTAGAAGCCCTGAAATTGTTTTTAGAGCTTAAGGGTTGTGTATTTGTGCTGGCTTGTGATTACCACGTTATCGCGCAAGGTTTAAAACAAAAGTTTAACTTGAGTGAAAATGATCTCAAGGGCTTTTTTGAGAAATTGATCCAGGTGTCGTTTAACATGCCCGTGAGCCAATATAACGCGCAAGATTTTTTAATGACAATGCTTGATGAGCATCTTGGTGTCACATACTCAACAGAACAAGATAAGAACGACGATGCTGCTTTGTATCTCAAACTCGTCACTTATTCGGCAGGTTTCAATCCGCGCACCGTCAAGTGGCTATTCAATAATTTGCTATTGTTGAAGTTTGTCCTTGAGACAAAGGGCGTATTAAAAAGCGATTCGGTGTCTCATGTCAACGAGAAAATGCGTATTTTGTTTGCCACTCTTTGCTTACAGCATTCTTTTAGTGCGATGTACAATAATCTGCTGTATTATTTACATGATGTGGGCGAAGCAGAAAACATCTCTGATGAGAAGGTGACGGAGACTAACGAGTTTTTGACGGAACTGAGAAAATCAGAAACGTTTAAACAAGAAGAAGGTGAGTTTGCAGAGAAAAAGGTTGGTAATGCCTATCAATTGGCTAATTTTATGGGAGCGTTTTTCGATGCGATTCAGTTACAATCAGATACTTCTGAAAATTCCGAGGATATGCTAAATGCGGATGAAATAGCGACGTTGAATAATATCATGTCGTTTTCTGTAGCAATAGTGGGCACCCCGCCGCCACCTCCCCCTGAATGGACGGGATATTGGTTTGTGAATGTTGATAATGGGGATTGGGGTTATCGCACTTGGGAAGACAACAGAAAATATGGTTTTATAAGTGCAGGACATTCGTTAGCATTTAAACGTTTAAGCGTGGGAGATAAAATCTATGCTTATGCGAAGGGGCTCGGTTATGTCGGGTTTGGGGAGATTATAAAAGAAGCGGTAATGATTAAGGATTTTGTTGTTCATGAAGAGTCGCTTTTGCAGTCAGAATTAAATGGCGCTGAGAGTGAAAAATGGGTTGTGGGTGTGAAATGGCTCAAGACGGTACCAAAAGAACAAGCAAAAACTTTCTCAGGCGTTTTTGCTAATCAAAATGTGGTTTGTAAATTGAGGCATGAACAAACTTTAAGATTTGTTCATAAACATTTTGGGAAATAGTCCAAGATAAATCTTGGACTCCTTTGTGTCGCCGGTTTCATCAATCTGACGAGGAAATTCAATGACCATCCCCATTAAATCTGCTCCAAATACTGACATCGTTTGTCGTACTCCTGATCCAGAAGAGCGTTCATTATTACGCAAAGTGATTGATCGCATCGCGGATCGTTGCCGAGCACGCTCTTTATTTATATTACACTATTGCACAGGTTGCGGTGCTATCGAGTTGCCGCCCACTATCACTTCTCGCTTTGATTCAGAGCGTTTAGGTATTCAACCGATGGTGAGTCCGCGTCAAGCAGATATTTTATTGATTACGGGTTATCTCTCTGTTAAAACTTTAAAGCGGGTCATTTTGACCTATGAACAAATGGCAGGTCCTAAATATGTTATTGGCATGGGCTCTTGTACCATTAACGGCGGCATGTATTGGCATAGTTACGCTACGATTAAGCGCCTACAAGAATATATCCCAGTCGATATGTATATAGCTGGCTGTATGCCAAGACCGGAGGCGATTCAGCAAAGTTTTTTGCAATTGATTGATAATATTGATAAAGGTAAGGCCAACGCTTGGCTGGACTATTATGGTCACTATGATGAGTACTTAGGCAATCAGCAAGCCTTATTTGGCCAAAATTGGCATACACCAACCGATGTGATTGCCGAAGCGCAGCATTATCAGCTTTTCAGTGACAATACCATTGGAAAGCATACCGCTTTATTGGCGCAATTTGCCTCAGAATATGTGACGCAGCCCATTAGTCTTGCAACGCGAGGAAGTCATTGAATGAGTACACAATTACCAGATGTTTTGGAGTCTGTTTTTCAGGAAATGCCTCATCTTGTCTTTGAACAACAAGGGGCGCGTCGCTTACGGCTCAAGCCACGGGCGGAAGCTCTCCCGACGCTGTTGGAATTATTGAAAGGGCGAGCGGGTTATTTACATTTATCAGCCATTTCTTGCGTAGATTGGCCAACGACGGATGAGTTTGAGTTGGTTTATCATATTTGGTCTTATGAGATTAATACTTTGGTATCGGCTCATATTTATATTCCTAAAAAGCCGGGGCATTATGTCTCTGTCTATGATATTTATACTCCTGCCGCTTTTTTTGAGCGTGATATTCATGAAATGTTTGGGGTGTATTTTGAAGGCTCGCCGAATATGGCGCCGTTTATTCTCACCGAATGGGATGGACCACCGCCTATGTTGAAGTCGTTTTCTAGTCTTGATTATGTTGAAAAGACTTTTAAGTGGCAGGATTATTCGCCTGAATGGTTAAAAGAAATTGAGGCGAAAGGGGGCGGGATTGTAGAATGATGGATAACTAATCTCTTTTATCGTTCCCACGCGGTGCGCTCATCGTTAGACATAAGTATTTAAGTATTTGAAATAAAATAAGATGAAAACGGAGTCCAAGATTTATCTTGGGCGCCTCGTCCAAAATAAATTTTGGACTCCTGAGCTTTTTGGAGTCCAAGATTTATCTTGGGCACCTCGTCCAAAATAAATTTTGGACTCCTGAGCTTTTTGGAGTCCAAGATTTATCTTGGGCACCTCGTCCAAAATAAATTTTGGACTCCTGAGCTTTTTGGAGTCCAAGATTTATCTTGGGCACCTCGTCCAAAATAAATTTTGGACTCCTGAGCTTTTTGGAGTCCAAGATTTATCTTGGGCGCCTCGTCCAAAATAAATTTTGAACTCCTGAGCTTTTTGGAGTCCAAGATTTATCTTGGGCACCTCGTCCAAAATAAATTTTGGACTCCTGAGCTTTTTGGAGTCCAAGATTTATCTTGGGCGCCTCGTCCAAAATAAATTTTGAACTCCTGAGCTTTTTGGAGTCCAAGATTTATCTTGGGCACCTCGTCCAAAATAAATTTTGGACTCCTGAGCTTTTTGGAGTCCAAGATTTATCTTGGGCACCTCGTCCAAAATA
>JSZA02000367.1 GCA_000785145.2 Candidatus Thiomargarita nelsonii | reverse complement strand
TCTTGCTAAAGCAAGTGACTCTTCAAATTCATCGTATATGACGTCGATGAATTTTTGTGCCACTTGTTCAACATTTTCAGATTTTTCAGCATAAGGTTGAACTTTTTTCCAAAGTTCTATCCAAGTGATCGGAGATATATTGGCAAATTTCATTATTTTCCTCTAGTTAGGAATCCAAGATAAATCTTGGACTCCAACCAGTTTAGGAGTCCAAGATTTATCTTGGACCCTCTTCAATGGGTAATTGAGGGTATCTGGACCATTCATTCCAAGAACCAAAATAAACTCTGAGTTTTTTGAAACAGGCTTCTTTTAAGGCCACATAAGTATTAGAAGCCCTAGCCCCTTTGAAGCAGTAGATAATAATCTCGTCATCGGGATAAATGCCTTGCGCGGCACAAATGGATTGGATTTCTTGTGTAGATTTAAAGGCAGGTATGGCAAGTGATCGATCCATAAAGTCATACCACTCAATCCATTTTGCCCCTGGAATGCGCCCCTTACGTGGCGCAATATCCTCGACAAGAACCGCCATAGCGAGTATCCAAACAATCTTCATAGACAATCGCCGTTTTGTCACTTGATAAGCCGGCTTTAGAAAAAATATCTTGAAATTTTTGATGCAGTGCATCCAAACCAGCCGGTGTCGTCTCACTCAGATAATAAAAAATATCTGGCACATTCACGGCACCGGGGAGATGTCCCGCCTTATAATCTTCGGCATCCCTAATATCAAGTAAAACAGCGGTACCTTTGGAAATCAATTCATGCACCTCATTGGGTGTGTACAGTATTTTTTCTTTCATAGGTAGGACCTCGTCAAGCTTGACATTAACACTCGATGTTCTACGTTTTTTTGACTTGACATTGTTGTTGGAGTCCAAGTGCCTTTGATGTCAAGATCAAAAAACGTAGAACTAAGAGTAACAGTGTTATTATTAAAGTTTTATTGGCTATTATCAGCCTATTTTCAATAGGCAATAGCACCCCTCCAGCTGTGGATTCCACAACTACAACTATCATAAGAGCTGGATGAGTAACTAAAGACAATGAATTCGTTATTTTGTTATTTGTGTCGCACAAAAAAAAATTTTTTTAGCGCATTAGACTCCCTCTAAAAAAAAAAGTCAAACACAAACAATTTTTTTCAAAAATCGGCTCATTAACATTAGACTTATCGCTTAGGAGTCCACCTTCGGTTTGGATGTGTTGGTGGCTCATCAAAAAACTTGATATATTACATAAATTTCCCTATATTATAAAAGGAGTCCAAGATTTATCTTGGACGAGTCTCACCACTAGAGGAAAGCTTAAAGATGATTGGTAAAAAGATCGCCGAAGAACTCAATAAACAAGTCAACCGCGAATTTTATTCCGCTTACTTTTATTTATCAATGTCGGCATACAGTGATTTTTTAGGGCTGAAAGGCTTTGCAAACTGGTTTATCCAGAAAAATAAGGAAGAAACCCAACATGCCATGAAGATTTACAAATACATCCTTGATCAAGGCGCTCAAATGAAACTCTTACCGGTTGAGCAGCCACCTTCAATGTTTGACAGTCCCTTGGCGATGTTTGAAAACACTTTGATACATGAGCAAACTGTCACGCAACAGTTCAATGAGTTAGTTGATCTAGCCGCTGCTAAAAAGGATCATGCGACTCATATTTTTAGTGGTTTATCACCGAACAGATCGAGGAAGAAGCCACCGTGAATGAAATAATCCATAAAATAAAACGGGTTGGTGGCAAGGGCGATGGTCTGTTTATGATTGACAATCAATTAGGACAATTGGCTCAAAAAATGGCTGTGCAGGATAGTGCCATAAGTAAACAATAAGATGAATGAAGATACTCTAAAAGAAATTACAAAGAGAGTCGCTGAATACAAGGATAGATTAGATGATTCTGTTGAAAGTAAAGAGTCTCTTGAGGCACATATAGAGGCTCTGTCTGATGTATTTCATGTCAGCAGAAAAGAAGTCGAGAGTATAGCTAATGGCGTGATTCAATCCCGCAACGAAGGAAGAGATTTAAAAAGTCGGATTGCGAGTGGCGTGTATAGCAAAGGCGTCATACTATCAATGGTGGTTGTTCTAAGTGTGGTATTGGTATTGATAGGTAGAAATCTGCCACTAGAAAGTCGTAGTGAATCGTTGCCTAGTGAGGCACCTCTTGTTGAAAGTAATAGTGTTACTCCGAATTATAATGTGTTTTTTAAAAAAAGTGTATTCGCGCAAGTACTGGCTTCAATGAGTGCCATAAAACCACTGGTGATGGAGTATTATTCTATGACTGGAAAGTATCCGTCGACGTTTGAAGAAATTGGATTAAAGAGAACGGATATGTCGTCGGGAAAATATATTGACGATATGGTGATTGGAAAAAAAGGTGAATTAATAGTCAAACCCAGTCAAGAGCTAGGGGATGGTGTGATAATTGCGCTAGTTCCAAAGGAAACGATGGGTGGGATGTCTATGGAGTGGGATTGTGAGACAAGCTATAGTGACTCTATATTGTTCCCATGCAACAAAATAAGTTCAGATAAGTATCTTTCACTATTTTGAGTACAACGATTTGAGAAATGAACGAATAAACCAAGAGATTGCCTTATTCGGTGATTTCTCGTTGTACTCCTTTATTATCAGGAGAAAAAAAGGGGAGACTCAGTCTGAATTTTGTTGGTCGTTATATTGTCACTGATCCTAGTATTTGTCATGGCAAGCCAACGTTTCGGGGAACTCGTATTTTTGTAAAAGATGTCTTGGAACAAGTCGCCTGTGGAATGGCTTGGGAGAGCATTCTTGAAGACTGGCATGGTAGCATTACCAAAGAGGCGATTACCGAAGCAGTGCAAAATCATCTGCGCTTTTGAGCGGTGGCATACGAATAAGGTTGAACCGCCTCATTTTTTTGCGGTGTTTGCTCAAATATTGCCATGACTTGCGCTATTTAGCGAGCGCATCGTGATGATGCCGGAGTTTTATTTTGAATACGGAGAAATAATGATGCTTACCGTTAATTTGGCAAATGCCAAACTATCTGAATTGGTGAAGAAGGTGATAAACGGAAATGAGTTTTTGATCACGCAAGAGGGTGAACCCGTTGCGAGGTTATTGCCCCTCGCGGGAAGACTTAATCGTTTTCCTGATCTCAGTGATTTTCGTGCTTCAATATCACCTAGTAAAGTTTATCAGTGATCTCACTGATGTTGAAGTTGCCTCAGCTATAGCGCGTTGGACACGGATGAATGAAACCACAGAAGCGGAAGCTTTAGCGATACAACAAAAGTTTGCTGAACATAAAGCTCTCGGCTACTACACTTATCAACCATTCTCTATTCTAGATTTTAAACAAGCTAAAGATTGGTTGTTAGAGCGTAAAACGGCTTTACGTACTTGTGATGCTTTGCACTTGGCTTATGCCGCTAGATTAGATGCGGTTTTGGTGACTGCCGATAAGAAATTGGGACAAGCCGCTGGGGATTTTGGTGTCCGTTACCAGCTTTTGATTGCTAGACTTCATTGATAAAAACTACAGGATAAACAAAAATATGTTAGGAGTCCAAGATTTATCTTGGACTCCTAAGTTATAGACTCTCCCTTGACTATATTCTTTAATGACGTTTTCAATGTCGGTTCGGTATTGTTCTAAGTTTGCCATTTTACGATCTCCTCTTTATCAAAATCATAAACTTCTGCCCCGCATTTCATACATGTAGGGTGGCTATTGCTCCGCGTATCCACCTGATTATTATGTAAATATCGGTGGATACGCTATCGCTTAATCCACCCTACATGAGCTTTTTCTAGGCAAACAGCCGCCACCCACCCAAAAAGCTGAACCAAATCAAAAAGAGGTGGGCGGCAAGCAGCAGCAGGAAAGCTAGGCGGGCTAATAAAGAGGGAGTGCCTGTTTTTAAACTATTTTTTACGACAATCGCCCCGCCGCCCGCCACGCCGACCACCCAATCTTCATCCTTATCTCCTAGCCACCCCGTTAATAGCCAACACCCCACTAACCCTGCACTGATTAATAGATAAGTTTCTGGCAACGGAACCTTAGCTGAGTAAGGCAAAAATTCTAACCCTAATGCCAAAGTCAATGCCATTAAGTTAAGCTTTTTTGTAGGGTGGGTAGAGCTTCGCTGCACCCCCCAACTCGTTGAAACGAAGATCCGGGCGTAAATTTTTAACAATGGTGGGTTTCGCTCTACCCACCCTACAAAAAATCCTTAACTTAATGGCATTGAATGCCACAATCAGAAAACCACTGGGCGTTTGTTTTGGTGCTGCCAGCCCATTGTTGAATTCTGGCGGGGGCGCATCACCTGGACGATCCCTTTTTCCCTTAAATTTGCTCCTAAATATGTTATATCGACAAGCATCCAAAATCACAATATTCATTTTATTTTTGGCGGCTTTCATCTCCTTTAACACATAAGTGGCATTCAGCGTTCTATAATATAATTGCTCTGGGCTATCTAATGAATTCATCGCCCCAATTGGCATTAAATAATTTTCGTTGTTATGTTGGGCACCATGCCCGGAGAAATAAAATAAACCGATATTCTCCTTATCACGACGCAACTTTTTCCCAAATTGACTCACCACGCTATACATTTGTTGTTGGTTCAGATTGGTTTTTAAAATCACCTCAAAACCTAAATGGCGCAATACCTTGGCTAAATCTTTGGCATCATTGACGGGATTTCTTAAATCAGAGCCACCCAAATAAGCGGCATTGCCGATGACGAGCGCTAATCGTTGTTCAGCTTGGCTTGTTGCGGTGAAATTGAAAATGAGATAGGCGATGATTAGCCATAATTTTAAATGTTTCATGGTAATTACACCGTTTTTTTTTTAAAATGTTAGAGTTGTCTCTTTTTAATTGTAGTAAATATTGGTGGAGTCGCTATCGCTTAATCCACCCTACATATCAATGCCATTGGCGTAGGGGCAATCCCTTGTGGTTGCCCGCCCCTACAGAGGACCGCATTTTATGTTTCCGAGG
>JSZA02000407.1 GCA_000785145.2 Candidatus Thiomargarita nelsonii | reverse complement strand
AAGGACTCTACGATATGATGCAACTTGCAGAAGATAGACAGCGGGAGATTTTTGAAGAGATGATCTCGAGCAACGCTTACCTTCCTCCGGAGGAACTGGAAGATCATGATAATATGCTTGCCTTTGCTCTGCAGTATCTTATGACCACCGAGTTTAAATATCTGGAGAAAGAGCATAAAAATCTTATCCGGCAACATGTTAAAGACCGTGCGAAGCTATCCGGGCAGGAGAAGCCCCCTGTTATACCTGTATTACCACCTGCCTCTGAGCAGGTGCCTACTACTGTTGGGTAGATGTCCTGAAAACGAAAAGGAGAACACAGATGATTAATAAAAATAGAGGGTCTAGTTTTGATGCATATTTGCTTGAAGAACTAAAAAGCGATGATCAAGCTGTATTTTTCCATATTAGAGAAGCTCTTGATACTACTTGCAAAAAATGCTTTAATTTATCTATCTACTTGTTGATTTCTTTTGGCTTATAAAAGGATGGGGGTGTGTTATGGCACTAGACAAAGGATGGATAAAAACAATTAAAGAGGGAATTTCCGATGAGCGATGGGATGAGTATGATAAGATTATCATGGAAGAAGTTGTATCTTACCAGGAACGTTTTGGTAAAGAATCGCATTTAGTCAAAGTGCATCTTTCAAAAAAGGTTGATTGGCATCTAATAAAGGCTATGCTGTGGGTTGAAAGTGGTGGGGCTTCGCAGGCATGGAAAACGAGGCCTATGCAAATTGGAAACCTTGGTGATCCGGCTTTGCCAGTCCTTCAAAGAGCTGAGGAAGGTTCTAAGTTAATCATGAGCAAAGAGTTATCTGAGGCCATCAAATCAACAGACGAAGTTACCAACAACCCAGAACTAAATATTAAAGCCGGGATAGCGTATCTATATACGAAAATGGCTAAATATGGAATACGTTCGCTACTAGATCTAACTAATAAAGAGCAGCATGACTATACAGTTTTGAGCGGTGACTCTTTGAGTGCTATCGCCAAGAAGGTAGAGACAACCGTTTTAGAGTTAGAAGAACAAAATGAACTACAAAAAAGAGATGTGATAAAAATAGGGCAAAAATTAAAATACCGTAAGGCCAAAAATAGGCTGGTCATTGTTGGCTGGCGGGCATTCACAACTGCAAATGTTTACAAGCTATACAATGGTGGTGGAGATGGGAATTATACTGAAAAACTAGATTTCGTTCTTCAAAAAGTTTTTCCAGTACTACGGCGTTAAGTTAATTAAAAAATAGGAGGTATTAGTTATGAAGCACTTTATTATTATTGTTATGGGTATTATGATATTAGCTGTAGCAGAAAAAGATACACAGGTGGACGAACAGTTCCATCTTAATAATAATAGGTTGCTTATACATAGTAAGTTACTTGAGCATGGCGTGCTTAATAAATATAGGCAGACTGTCCATGTCAGCCACACATGTGATCTGCAAATTGATGGGGAAGTTTATCCTGTTGTTGACATAAGAGAGCTGGTAAAAGGTGCCGTGGTGCCTAGGGGGGTAAATCATATAGTGGTATTAAACTCATCCTTAAAACCTGTGCAAAAAATCCACTATTTCACCGAACGTCCTTTATACTGTATTGGCAATCAATTGTATCTATACGGTGATCTAATGATTGATGGGCTAGAGCCAGAGGGCAATGTTCTACAATTTAGCGAGCAAGGGCGTAGGGTCATTCTCTTTTCCATTGAAGCAAACGATCTTCCCATCCAGAAAAATTATAACTAAAAATAGTGTTCAAGAAGTGTATTAGCAGGAGGGGTCCATGTCTGATAATCTAAAAATAATCTGTGATTGGATCTTAACAACACAAGATTCTGCTGAGCCTGATGTAATCTCATTTGAAACTTCAAAATTTTCTAGCTGCTTTTAACAAAGAGTTGTACCCCGAAGAGTTTGAGGCGTGGGAACATGGCCCGGTAGTTCCTGATATTTACCATATTTTTAAATTTTATGTTTCAAACCCTGTGCCAATTCCTGAAGACTATAAAGATTTGAAAGACTATTTTGTTGCTGATGAATGTGATCTCCTTGGAGATGCATTACGTGTTTTTAGTGGTTTTGTCGCGTGGGAATTAAGAGAACTTTCCCATGAAGAACAACCTTGGATTGATGCTTTCAACAAGGGTGCAGGTAACTTGATTGATAAAAAAGTTATCAGGGATCATTTCAAGGTTAAATACCTTAAATAATTAGTAAAATCCTTCTATAAAAATCGTTTGGTTGGAAATTAGAGAAATATAATCATCGCTAGAACACCCTATAGGCGAAGAAGAAAGGGGTACATCCCTGGGAAACTATATTGTTATTATTTATCCGATTGTGATATCTCCTATAGGTGCAAGTTTTTTTGAAAACTTCTTTGCACGGAGAATCTCAGAGACAGAAATCTATTTATAATAAAAAAATAGGAGAATTATCTTGGGTAAAACACAGGATGTTAAAGAGTTTACTGGATTTGTTGATGAATTTTTTGCAAAACAGATAAAATTCTACACTCAATCTTATCAGGGCAAAATTGCTAAGTATAAAGAAAGAGTTTTGAGGCAACTTGATACAGACAAGCCTTTTTCCACTTATCTAGCTAAAATCAACTGGTGTAAAGAAAACCAAACTTTATTTAATAAGCTCGTGAAGAAGAATGAGCATGGGGATGATTTATTTACCCTTGCTAATGTGGTTGTTAACGAAGCTGGGACTTCTAATAACAAAGCAAAAGAAGCGATTGCCTACGCTTATCTGAATAGGACAGGTGGTCAAGTGAGAGAGCCTAAAAAGAATGAGATAAGCCACTATAAAATTCTCAATGCCCGTTTTGCTGGAATTGATACGACAGGAAGGTATACCTTTGTTCCTAATTTTATAAAAAGCCTGGAGGCGGCGAATAAAAGATTATCTGATCCTGATAAAAAAGATGACCCTACAAAGGGTGCAACCCATTGGGTGAGTCCCTCAGGGTTGAAGAAGAAACGTTCTGATTGTTTTGGAGATTATTATTGGAGAGGGGGGGAGTATAATAAATGTTTCCCAATTTGGGCAAGGGATAAAGATGATCCGGAGGTGCAAAGATATTTCAAGATGGGATTGCATTTTAATCCCGGCTACAAAGAACTTTCCGTTCCTCATGTAGATTCTGATGATTTTTTATTTTATATAGGAGTAAAATATTGATGCTATCTATTAATTTTGAAACTTTTTCTAGACGACAAAGGATCGGGTCTTTTTTTCTGTTATATGCTTTTCTAAGCTTCTCTTTTTTTATCCGGCTAGAAGCCTTGGATCCTATTGCCTTAGAGGATCCCCCTGGTCAGGAAATATTTGATTTTTGTTTGTCTTCAGGTCATATCTATATGATCTCGGAGGATTACACGTTGTATAAATACCAAGAAGATCGCTTCCTAAAAAAACACAAAATCATACAAAAAATATCTAAACATAATCGGTCAGGCACGCTTAATTCACCAAAAATAACCTGTTATAAAGACTCTTTATACGTACATGAAGCTGTTTATGAAGTGAAGGTTTATGACAAGGATTTAAATTTTATCAAATTTCTTCCTGTAAAGCCTTTCTTTGGTATAATGTATATAAAAAATTATAAAATAATCTATCTAAAAATGAAAAGTCGTATAGGAAAACTATACTATTACGATTTAATAAAAAATAAAACTATATTTATATCGGATGCAAATAATGCAGACGATGTTAATGCTAGATCTCTAGGACGAGTTCTGTTTATTGAGAATAAGTATTATATATATCTGCATTCTCATGGAAGACCTACGAAGGGCAAAATCCTCGTCTTTGATTCGAAATTTGCTCCTGTTAGGGGAAAGGAATCGATCTTGGAGTTGTTTTCAAGCAACCAGGGTGAAAAAATGATCATAAAAGATTCCATCTTAGTTTATAAAGAATCGATAATTCGTTTTGACTCTGAACAAGACCGAAGATTTTTTAAAACTACGTTTGGTTTTTATGACCCGGAGACTCTTCAAAAAGAAGAGTTCCTTGTTTTAAATGATATGCTTTCTAGCAATTTCTTCTTAAAGAAAGATGTCTTGTATTATTTATCTAATTTTGATGGTATCCTGCACAGGTTTAGCATGGGTGATTAACTTCAGCGTATAATCTGCTAGAAGGAATGACTTAAACTATAGTGAACTAGATGATCGGGCGGAGATTTCTGCCTAAAGGCTCTTTTATCCTATTACCAACTTGTTGAGTACAAAGTATTCAATTTTTATCGGTTAATACCCTTTCATTCCTGGACTGTTTACGGATAATTTGTTATAATTGGCCTTGTTATTTTAAATTTTATTAAGAATGTAAAGAGAGCGGTGCGGGTGCCATCTTTGGTTAAAGTATTGTAATGATAGCCTTAACTATTTCTTACAGTTTTTACGTGGTTCTCTACGCTTATGGGCTAGGACTTTAACAGTCTTTCTGCCTTTAGGTGGAGTTTTACAACCACATCCTTTTTTAGCCATCTTATCACCTCCTTTCTCGATGCTACCAGCACCGCCACACATCAGCACTCACTAACACAAGATCAAAGGTAAAAATGGATGACACCCGCAAAATCGATAATAATGTAATTCTTCTAAATAGAAAAGTGTTATTTAATTTATTCGCAACAAACGGCTATATAAATATATATACCTACTTTTATTCCTGGACTATTTACGGATAATTTGTTATAATTGGCCTTATTCTTTTAAACTCCATTAATTCACAACTTAAATCCACAAACACCTCACATAAAAAGGATGTCTCATGAGTCATTTATCCTCTATTTCTCAGCAAGCCTTAGAAGCCTTTGTAGGCAATCAGGAGCAGGAAGCCTCACCGGAGGAAAAACCCAGCGAGAAAGAGATTTTACCTACTGAAGAAGAGGCTTCCGCCCTTCCCTCTAAGGAGGAAGAAACAGAAGAGGTCTCTAGTGAAGAGGCTCCCACAGAGGATATGGACTCCAGCGAAGTTGTTTCTATCCGTGATTCTGAGGGTCATCTTAAACCTTTTAAGGTAGATTTTAACAACAGGGACCAAATCAAAAAATACGTCCGACTTGCTGCCGGTGCGAAGAGAGCGAAAGCGGAGAAGCAGCAGCTTTCCAAAGAATTA
>JSZA02000408.1 GCA_000785145.2 Candidatus Thiomargarita nelsonii | reverse complement strand
AATAACAACGATTATTTTGTAAATTTTAATATTTAACTATTTTTATTCATGTTTTTCTATTTATATCTTGATTATTAACTGTATTTATGTTATAATTCATTATATAAATTAGCTAGATATCTCTTCCTTTTTTTTTTATA
The DNA here is from genome assembly GCA_000785145.2 of Candidatus Thiomargarita nelsonii. Classification (GTDB taxonomy): domain Bacteria; phylum Pseudomonadota; class Gammaproteobacteria; order Beggiatoales; family Beggiatoaceae; genus Thiomargarita; species Thiomargarita nelsonii_B. The sequence continues at coordinate 5,013 of JSZA02000408.1, read as the reverse complement.
AAGGAGGGAAATTTGCCTTGCAATCCTCATAAAAGCTTTTTTGCGTGCACGATAAGGATGACACTCTAGTTTATTAACGAAGGACAAATCAAAACAAGAAATGGAAGCCTGAAGCCTATTTGACACAAGGTTCACGTAACGCTAAACTTTAAAAACTCAAACTTCCTTAAGAACACTTAATCAATGTACGGGAACCTTCCGATATATCTCTTTACTGGACTTTTGTTCTCTGCTAGGGTGGGCTTGGATGTTTTGTTTTTATATAGATAATCAATTAAAGGTTCAACCATGGAAAAACAGATAGATATTTTGAAGTTGGCTTATCATATTATTAATGAAAAAAATCTCCCCTATTTAAACCATTTAAAGCTTCAAAAACTGCTCTATTATATTCAAAGTTGGCATCTAGTCTTTAGGGGGCAACCCCTATTTGAGGATTATTTTGAAGCCTGGGTACACGGCCCCGTCGCGAGAAAAGTGTACGCCTATATTAAGACATATGTGTCTGCCAATAGGTGGTCCAAACTAAAACCTGATCCAGAGATGGGAGATAATGTTCAAGACACCCTAGATCCAGAGCAAATGGAAATTATTGAGGATGTACTACAAGAATATGGAGATAAAACGTCTTATCATCTAGAATGTTTGACTCATAGAGAAAAACCTTGGCTTGAAGCTAGAGGTCGTCTCTCTGAGACTGAGAGTTGTACAAATTGTATAGATAACAAGACAATGCTGAAATACTATACCTCCTTATTAGATGCATAGAAAGGGAGATCGATTAAAAGCTAAAGCTCGCAAAAACAGCTCATCATTGGCGGGTAGTAGCACAGGATGTTTTAAAAGCCCTGTTGTATTTTCTTTTAGGTCCTTAGACTCCTCCCAGCATCTTAAAGAAACTTTTGAATGTTGGGAGAAGGAAAAGCTCCTTGTGAAACTTCTTAATAAAATCAGAGCTGTATCTCAAAAGACAATGAGTGAAGCAATGATAGATAGGATCATTAAAATCTATGATAGTTTTCCTCCTAAAGACAAAACAGCGTATTCAGTACCAAATTATCTATCAGAAGAATTGCAATGGGCTTCTATGCATCTACAAGGAAAAGCGGTTATAGCAGGGCATGTTGTTGAAAATATCTTCTATATTGTGTTTCTTGACAGGGAACATAAGTTTTGGAAAAGCAAAAAGAAGAACACCTAGTTTTATTTTTCCCTATCAATTCTAGTTTATTTCAGTTTTTTGTATTTATTTCTTTATTATATTCCTGTTTTATGTTATAATTCATTGTAAAAACAAGTCTTTATCCTCTTTGTTGAAAATCATGAACCAAAAATTCAGACGGCACCGATTAAACCCTTTTAAGATTCTCGTCCTTCTTCTCTATGGAGATCATTCCTTTGTCCTGTGGGCAGAAGATGGACAAACTGCCACTTTATATATACCTGACTTCGCGCGCTTTCTTCGTGTTCCAGGAGATCGTTTCCGAGAGTATTTAGTTTGGCTTCAAGATGGAGGCTATCTTTCGATGCTAAATTCCGCCCGTGGTTTTGCCACTGTACGGTTAACTCCCCCAAAAAAAAGGAGGACTTCTCATGTCTAACCCCTTGGAGAAAAAACACCTTATTTCTACTGAAAAAGATAAAACCCTTATTGCAGAAGTCATCGATGAGGTGATCTTCAGGCCTTCAAGCGAGCAGCGACGAACGAAGGCAGCTTTCTGGGTCAGGCATGCGGAGAATCCACTTGTTTCTGCAGATAAAATCACCTTATCTTTTGCTCAACAGATCACCAGAGATTCCCGGCTTAAAAACTGGTGGAAATCTTCAGGTTTCCTTGAATGGTTTACGAATCAAGACGAGTTTCGCCAACGCGTTGAATACTTGGCTCATCTTGCTCTCGATGCCATAGAAGATATCTTGCTTGATCCTGAGGGCAATCAAAACGCTAAGGTCAACACCGCAAAGTTGATCATCGAAGCTTCCAATAAGATGCCTCCGCGGGTGAAGGTAGAAAAAGTCCTTGATGAGCGTATCAACAAAATGGGACGAGATCAGTTAGACGCCTATTTACGAAAGAATCTCCACCTCCTCAAGAAGACAGACAGATGAGTGATAACAATCTAAAAACCCTGGTTGCAGCTATGAAACGACTGCGTCGTTTAGAGTTGATGAACCGCTTTGACCCGACCCTTCCTGATTCAAAACCCACCAAGGCTCAACAGCTGATTCTTGATGATATAGGAAGAATCAGCCACCGCTATGTTGTCGCTGGCAACCAGTCCGGTAAATCCTCCTTAGGAGCCAGAGAGACTTCTTGGGTTTTTTCAGAGTCTCATCCATTTTGGAAAAGACCTGCATCTTGGGAAGATGAGCCACTTATCCTTCTTGTCTTGGGAAGGACAGGCAAACAGGTCACCGAGTCCCTTTGGGTAAAGATCCAGTCTTTTCTTGATCCTGGAGAATTCAAACAACCTCTGATCCTAAACGGCAGTATTCAAAAAGTTGAACATATAAACGGCAATAAAATCATTTTTTTCTCCCATCATTCCATCAATGAGGCAAGAGAAAAAGCCCAATCCTATGTGAGTCACTATGTTTGGCTGGATGAAATGCCTAAATCTGTTGAATTCATCGAGGAGCTTCATACCCGCCTCCGAGCAAGAGAGGGACACTTTCTCGCGACCTTTACGCCGAAACTCGTGAATGATGGCATCCGAAAACTTGTCGATTCCTCCAGGGAGCCAGTTGCAAAAAAATACTACCTCTCTATGCTAGAGAATCCTATTTATGCCAGCGAAGAGAGACAGGAAAAACTTCTTGAGTCGATGAAGACCTACAGTTCTTCCTACAGGCGAACGATTCTTTACGGAGACTGGTCTTTGGGAGAAGAAGCGGTTTATGCTTTCGATTCTAAGCTTCATGTAGAAAAACCGCTCGATTATTCTCCGACTTGGCGGCATGTAGAATCTGTTGATCCTGCTCTTAAGTCTAAGATGGGCTACACCCTCTGGGCTCAATCTCCAAACAATCTTATCTGGTATTGTGTTGCCTCTGAGTATATAGAAAACATCTTTGTTCCCACAGACATTGTCGGTGAGATGCAAAAAAGAACTGCTCATGTCCATATTGTCCGTCGTGTGTGTGATACTCACGAGTCTTGGTATTTAGGCACCGCTAGTTCTATGGGGATTAAACCCTCTTATATGACTATCTACAACAAGCGAGAGAGAAAAGGTGCTCTGCTTAAAAACTTACAAGACGCTCTTGGCAAAACGATACGCATTGCCCCTTGGTGTACCGATTTAATCGAGGAGTTTACAAGCTGTCGTTGGAACGAAACCCTTTCTAAGATTGTTTTTGCTCAGTCTTACCACCTTCTGGATAGTGCTCAATATTTTGTCGATCTCATGCCACGGAGTGAAGCTTTAGAAAAACCTAGAAATTGGCATGCTCAGTTGTACGAAGCCAACGAAAAAAGAAAGCAAACAGCCACTAGGGTTCATAAAAAAAAACTGAATAAAGCCTGGAGAGTAAAAAAACTACTAAGATGGAGATAGTCGTATGCCTCGAATTTTAAACTGGGATGTAGATTTTACCAGAAAAGAACTTAAAACCAGACTTTCTCAAGCTAAAGAGGCTCAATGGCGTTTTGCTGTCATCTGGGAATTAAACGAACAGGTTCTCTATGGTTTTGAGGGTGGTTTTTTCCCCCTGCGCCAGGATACGGACGAAGAGCTGATCAAAAATTCCGAGATCCTCTATATCTTCAAAAACCTTCGTTTTATCCACGCTCAACTATCGGCCAACCCTCCTTCTGTCGTCGTACGTCCAACCTCAAACGACCAAGAGGATCGACGAAAAGCGGATGCTGCAGACAGACTCGTCAGGTATGCTTTACGCACCTACAAGCTACAAGAAAAAATAGATAGAGCTTCCCTTCATTGTCTTCTCTACGGCTCTGGTTTTATCAAAAGTATCTGGGACGCAGAGACAGGGGGGATACTTGATATAGATGATGAGGGCGAGATGCTTCTTACCGGGGATGTTGTTCTCAGTATCCCTTCTCCGAAAGACATCTTCCTAGATCCCTATGCAGAAACTTGGGATGATGTCAGGTTTGTTTTTCAAAAAGTCCAAATGCCCTATGAGGAGGCGGTTTTTCGGTTTCCGGCAGCAAAGGAGATGCTGAAACAGCTAAAAGACTCTCAAAAAAGCGATGTGGTTGAAATCTTTGAATACTGGGAGAAAGGCTTGCCTCAAAACGGCTTTCTCGGCCGCTACGCTTTGCATCTGGAAGACGGTAGGTTACTTGTCGATCTGAAGGCAAATCCTCATAGATTCAGCGTCGGAGATTCTAGGCCTATTGCAAAACTCCCTTATCATCTGTTTACAGACATTGATATTCCTGGGGAAGTCTGGGGGAAATCTTTTGTCGAGTATGTGTCCGGTCTTCAAGATATGTTAAACCGTCTGGATGCTGTCAATTTAGACAACATCCAAGCTCACGGTGTGTCTCGGCTGATTCTACCAGAAGGAGCGGAGATCTCAGATAAAAGCATCACCAACAGTCCCTGGGATATCGTCAAGATGACCGGCTCCCAACCGCCTCATTTTGTGAGGGCGCCTCAGCTTATGCCAGAGATCACGGGCTTACGGCAGCAGATCCGCATGGGTATCGATGAGCTATCTGGTGTCAATGAGTCGATGTTTGGGCAACAGTCTCGGGAACAGTCTGGATTTAGCATGCAATATGCGACCAACCAGGGAAACATGATCAGGCGGCGGTTATTTAACAAGTATGTTTTATTCGTGGAGTCTATTTACAAGTCATTTCTAAATCTTGTTCGCAAGCACTGGAGTGCAGGTCGGACGATTCAAGTTATCGGCAAGGAAAAGGCAATTGAAGCAGTTGAGATCAAAGGAGCGGATATTGACGGGGGTTTTGATCTTGTCGTCGAGTATGGGGCGAGCCTCTCCCTCGATCCGATGACAAGACGTGAGGAAATCCTTTCT
>JSZA02000389.1 GCA_000785145.2 Candidatus Thiomargarita nelsonii | reverse complement strand
GGCGGGACCTTTGAGAGAGTTGAAAGTTGTTTTGCTATAGTCTTGGATAGCAATCAGCAAGGCGTGTTTGCCCGCCGCGATAGTGGACATTGGCATCAATAAAAAAATAATAAGAATTTTATTCATACAGTTGAATTCCTAAACGAAATGAGTGATTTTACCTTGCATTTGTACATCACTGCCATTAAGCCTGTCCCGACGTTAGGAGGGATCAAGGGCAACCACTTCGTAGGGGCGGGTGTAGGGGCAAACCTTTATGGTTGCCCCCGTTTATGCCGGCTACGCTCGCTTATTCGCCTTTTCAATCTTCGCCCAAGAATCACGTAAAGTCACAATACGATTAAAAACCAAAGCCTCTTTTGAACTGTCAACCGGATCAACACAAAAATACCCTTTTCTTTCAAATTGATAACGGACTCCAGCTTGGGCATTGGCTAAACTGGCTTCAACCAGAGTATCGCTTAACACTTCCATCGAATTAGGATTCAGTGCCGCTTTAAAATCACTCCCGTCAGCGCCCGGATTGGGGTGATTAAATAGACGATCATATAGGCGAACTTCCGCTTTGATTGCATGGGATTCTGACACCCAATGTAAAGTACCCTTGACTTTTCGACCATCAGGGGCAGAACCGCCCCGTGTTTCTGGATCGTAAGTACAGCGTAATTCGACAATATCACCCTTCTCATCTTTGATCACGGCTTGACAAGTAATAAAGTAAGCATAGCGTAATCTGACTTCACGCCCCGGTGCTAAACGAAAGAATTTTTTGGGCGGCGCCTCAAGAAAATCTTCCTGCTCAATATATAAAACCCGTGAAAAAGGCACTTGATGAGTGCCCATACTAGCATCATCTGGATGATTAGGCGCATCTAGCTGTTCAACTTGATCTTCAGAGTAATTTTCAATCACCACCCGTAAAGGTTTTAAGACAGCCATCACGCGGACGGTTTTGGCTTCTAAATCTTTACGAATACAATTTTCTAACGCGCCCATTTCAATTTGGGTATTTTTTCTTGTGACGCCAATGCGATCACAAAAGTCTCTGATGGCGGAAGATGTATAGCCCCGTCTTCGCATCCCACTCAAAGTCGGCATACGTGGATCATCCCAACCGCTAACCAGATTATTTTCAACCAGTTCCTGTAATTTACGCTTACTCAGGACCGTATAATTCAGCGATAAGCGGGCAAATTCTATCTGTTGTGGATGACGCGGTGTTTTTAACGTATCCAATATCCAATCATATAATGGGCGGTGATCTTCAAATTCTAAAGTACACAAAGAGTGAGTAATACCTTCAATTGCGTCGGAAAGGCAATGGGTAAAATCATACATGGGATAAATACACCATTTTTCGCCTGTCATCTGGTGCGGCATTTTTTTTATGCGATAAATGATCGGATCCCGCATGTTAAGATTAGGCGAAGCCATATCAATTTTTGCCCGTAAAACCTGTTCACCGTCGGCAAATTCTCCCGCTTTCATGCGTTCAAACAAGTCCAGATTTTCCGAGATTGAACGATCACGATAAGGGCTATTTTTACCCTGATCACGCAAAGTGCCGCGAGATTCTTTGATTTGTTCGGTGGTTAAACTACAAACGTAGGCTTTATTCATTTTGATCAAGGCGATGGCATAGTCATAAAGTTGATCAAAATAATCCGACGAATGGCGTAAGCGATCTCCCCAGTCATAGCCTAACCAATGCACATCCGTTTTAATGGATTCAACATATTCAAGATTTTCCTTACTGGGGTTGGTATCATCAAAACGGAGATAACATTGTCTGCCTTCATGTTCTGCTGCAATACCAAAATTTAAACAAATTGATTTGGCATGACCAATATGCAAATACCCATTAGGCTCTGGCGGAAAACGAGTCACGACTTGTTCTTCATTTTTGTTGGTTTTTACCTCTTCGGCGATGATTTGACGAATAAAGTCGTTTTGGATAGTTGACTCAGTCGTTGTATTTGCGCTTTGTGCTTTCATTATAACCTCGTTAATTAGTATTTTTCGTCTTGATGGGGACAAGTGGACAACAAGTCAAGCGTCGATAAGCCATTGATGATGATTATGGACCATGAGTACACGAGTGGAAGTGGATGTTGTTAATCTTCGATTTCCTTAATGGAACGCACGATTGAAATGGCGGATTCTTCTTCGAAGCCTTGGAAACGCGGAAAATTAATTTTTAGTGGAACTTTTGCCGAAGCAATTTTTTTGAACCATTTATAAATAATGACAGAGATGAGTTCGAGTCGCGTTGTTAATCGAGCAGGATAGTACATGGATTAACGGAATCAGGGGTGGGATTGCCTTATTTAAAGAAAATGTCTAGCAGAGGTGTAGGTGATTTATAGTTCAACTGAGATAGTTCATCTCAAATAACCCAATCCCCTTATTACTTGTTCATATAACTTTTCAGACAAACGATAACCATCTTGAACCGCCGCATCCAACAAATTTTTAGCTTGTTTTGAAGTCAGTATATTTCTTTCAACGGCAAGTATTAATAAACCTGCCAAACCAGTAACAACCAATCCTAAACGCTGAGCAACTTTTCGTCCTTTTTTTTCATCAATAATTAATGGCAGTTGTTTTTCTACAGCAAGCTCTATTGCTTCCGCTTCTCCTTTATCTAATATAGTCAACAAATTATTAAGTCGGCTAGATAGAACGACAGTTTCAACGACTATACATTCTGTTTTTTTTAAAGGGTTATCATTTTTTAAACCGGCCAATAATTCTTCATATACAGCTATAGGTATAATAACCTGTTTAAATAACTCACAAAGTATAAATAAATGTTGTTGTTTTTCTAAAATAATAAGTGTTGTCGTATCACTGATGATAATTTTTTTCATAATCGTTAAAGTTTCTTTATCGCATCAATATCTTCTTGTAAATTATAATCAGCAACCGGAATATGGAACTGCCCAAGCATTTTTAAGGTTTCTACTTTATTTTTCCCAAGAGAATCAGCTAATTGACCTAAACTCATGTCACCCGTCTCAAATGCTTTAAGAGCCATCCAAGATATCAAACCTTGCTCCATCAAATCAATATTAAACGGTAACACAACACCATATGGTTTTCCATTGTGTGTAATAAGAATATATTTGTTATTATTAAATGAGTCAGTTAAATCACTGGGCACTATTTTCAATTCTTGTGTTTTAATCGTATTCATTATAGCTCACCAACTGAAAGGGTAGATACTTTGTTCACTACCCATAATAGGATTGCTCCGCCTATTTTCAACACTGCCATAGTTGCCAAAGCAAATCCATTGTGCAAATGACTCACACACCTTGAGCCTTAGAGAGACAAAGATGCCTTGGGATAAATCCCAAAAGCTCAAGTCCTACACTAGCAGCTAAAGAAATCCTATTTTTTCAAAAAATAGGATTTCTATCCTATCGACGTTTAATATTTAATCAATCATACCATTAAAATAATTTATCCTCACATTTTGCTCTTTGCTACGTCTATACTCTTGTCAGCGTTATTTTGCGGGAAAAATTACAACGTCCTTTTAGTGTCATTGTGTTTGATGAAATAGATAAAGCGCATCCTTCTATTCTCACTAAGTAATGATTGAGCTTGACTCAAATGACATTTTTGAGTATATTCTCGCGTTTTCATTTTGGAGTGTTAAAATGTATGGCACAATAGTGAAAGAAACAACCAGTGTGAAATTAGATAAGGTAGCAAAAGAAGAGGCAAAATATATTTTTAATCAATTAGGCTTAACAATGGGAGAAGCGTTTAATTTGTTTTTATACCATGTGAACTTAAATAAAGGACTTCCTTTTGAAGTTAAGCTTCCAAATAAGTTGACTCAGAAAGTAATTGAAGAAGCCCGTCAAGGGAAGAACATTGATGATTTTTCAAGCTCGGAATTAAAATGAATTTAAAACGCCATAAACAATTCTTAAAGGATTGGAATAAAACAAAATTAACCGATGGACCGTTTACGAAATTTATTGAATATTCTGAGTGTTTACGGTTAGAAAAACCATTGCCAGAAGAATCTAAAGATCATTCTTTACTGGGAGAATATAAAGATTGCCGAGAATTCCACTTGGGTGGTGATATGCTTGTGATTTATATGCCTTGTGAAAATGACACTGTTTTTTAAGACTAGGAACCCATAGCCAATTGTTTAAGTGAAATAAAATTGGACTTCCTATATGCAATGCACCGGCTGTCATGACTGTACCAACTGGACGCTTGTTTAAGCCAACTGACCTACACAAGCATAACTCAATGCAGTTAATCGGGCGGGTATCAAAGTGCAGAAAACGAGCATTGCGATAGCCCCCAGTGAATTTGGACTTGAGCACCAAGATATATAATATCGGCGTCCAAGATAAATCTGGCCGACTCCGGTTAGATAGGATAAGTCTCATTGAATACCCGCTAACCCGCGTAGAGCCACTAAATATTCTAATAGATTCTCTCATGTTATAATTCCACAAAATCACCATTTTTTATAGCCGTATCAAAATATTTATCAGACAGAGATAAAAAAATATTTGCTAACGGCCAGAATAAAAAATATAAACAAAATCATTGGGTTTTATTCGATCACTCAGCACATTGAAGGCTTTTTCAATGCCGGTATGGGTGGCTTTTTCATCTTTGAGAATAATAAAATCATGCTCGACAAAACCAAAGCGTTCACGTAACACGCCTTGGGTCAATTTGAGGTCATTGGCGGGACCTTTGAGAGAGTTGAAAGTTGTTTTGCTATAGTCTTGGATAGCAATCAGCAAGGCGTGTTTGCCCGCAGCGAGAGTGGATATTGATATAAAAAATAAAAAAATAATAGCGATGATTTTTGGTAGAATTTTATTCATGCGGTTGAATTCCTAAACGAAATTTTGCTTTTATAGCTGAAAATTTATAAATAATTGAATTGCTCCTCACATTTTTTTTTTTGCTATGCTCTTGTCAGCGTTATTTTGACGGGTTAATAGCAGTTATTAAACTAAATAAAGGGAGAGCAATATCTCATGAACGTTAGAAATATATTGATTGCTTGTGCAATCGTGGCTTATACTGGACAACTGGCTTATGCAGCGGATGATAGTCCATCAAAAAGATCAATGCCATTAAGTTAAGCCGCCTTATACCATAAGGGGTTTGTACGGCTAGCTACGATGGCACTAAGCTGTGAGT
>JSZA02000273.1 GCA_000785145.2 Candidatus Thiomargarita nelsonii | reverse complement strand
TTTGATTGTGACACTGACCGAAGATTGGTCGGGTGAGGCGGATATTTATGTCGCTGTGACTCTGCCGGGGGATGATACCCTCTTTTTTTTAACGCCATCAGGATTTGTGCTTGATGGTTTTTTCGTTTGAGTTACCGGATACTCTTCCCACGGGGGGGGGAATATATCTTTTATGCAGCGGTGACGGTGCCTGATACGATTGATATAATCGGCGAGATCGTCCAAACTTCATTGATTTTCGCTAGTGAGCCGGTAGAAGTGACTTTTGGTGAGACGCGCTTACCTGATGGGGTGATTGGACGCACTTACCGTTTTGCGATTGAGCCTGAAACGGGTACGCCGCCGTTTAGTTTGAGTTCGGGATCGCTGCCTGATGGGTTGACGCTGGGTGGTGAGACGGGTTTGATTCAAGGTGAGCCAAGTGTACGCGGTGTGGCACAATTGACGGTGCAAGTGGTTGATGCTGGCGGCAATGTGGGTGAATTTGAGGGGGTTATCAAGGTTTTTGGGGTGTTGAGCTTTGGAGAACATGGTACTTCTTTAGTTTTTGACTTATCCTTGCTTAAATACAATCCGTGTAGTTATTGTTTTTTTGATTTTGCAACACCCCTAATAAACTACACCGTGAGTAGGTAAGCGATGGATAAGTCAAAACCTAATCAAAGCGGTTTATCCTTGTTGTACTCCGTAATCTTTTGTTTTGACTTATCCATGCTTACCTACTCACCGTGTAGTTATAGTTTTTGATTTTGCAACACCCCTAATAAACTACACCGAGAATATGATCGCGAAGGATAAGTCAAAACCCTTTATTCAGCCACGATGCCAATAGTCAACGGCTTCATAACCTGTTTAATGTACGTCCAAGATAAATCTTGGACTTTATCTGAGATTCGCTCTTCTTTGTAAATCAAGTAGTCCAGGCTCAATTCTCCCACCGCATACCATTAGCGAGTCCCCATAAATGGGCAATTCGATCACGCCCCGGAGTATCATCTGGATAAAAGGTGATATGAGCCAAAAATGTAAGCTTTAATCTGTCCAGCTTGCTGAAAAAAATTGTTTTATGTATTTTAGCAAAATTTATATTTTTAGGAGTCCAAGATTTATCTTGGACACATTTTTTGTTCAAAGTCTCATAACGACAAGAATGTGATATAATCAAAAAAAAACCTGATTAAACTGTAGGGGCAATCCTTTATGGTTGCCCTTAATGGTAATGGTTAAGAGCTACTTAGGTGTATTGTCTAAACGATGTGAAAGTTTTTGCTCCACATCCTTTTACGCATGATCCGTACACTATCAGAAGTGACAGCGTATGCTGATTTGGGTGCTGAACTCATTTTGGCGGCTGAAAAAGAAAGTTATAAGATTGTAGTAGAAATCAAAAGTTTCATTAGTCCTTCACCTCTATCTGATTTGAAAATCGCTTTATAACCATAAGATATTTATAAAGTTTTTTTTAAAATCCACAGCACCAATTGTATATTGCGATTAGTCATAAAGTCTTACCAACTCGTCATAAAGGAATATCAAATACCATTGCTTATCGTGAATGTTGAAACAGAGGAGATTATAGAATGGATAAAACCACCAAATATCGCCAGCTAATTGAAAGCCTATTAACCCAACATGCCGAACGGGTTGGTAGTCAATCGACTCCTTCTATGGAAACCATTTTGAGTCTGGATGAAGAACACGATCAATATATATGGTTACAAATGGGCTGGCAAAAATATCATCGTGTGCATGGAGTTACCCTTCACCTCCGTTTACACGAAGACAAAATTTGGATTGAACAAGATTGGACAGAAAATGGCATTGCCACTGATTTATTAAAGGCAGGCGTAGCTAATGAGGATATTGTTTTAGGATTCCGTCACCCAGAAAGGCGTTCTTTAAGTCAATTTGCAGTGGCATAGAATGAGCCTTAAATAAAAATCATTACCGAACAATTGACGACTAAACAGGAAGAACTCATCTCCTTATCTATAAAACAGGCATTTTTCTTTTCGCCTTCGAGAAAAAAATCACTTCAATAAAGCATTTTAAATAAACATGGGATATAAGGGCAACCACTAGGGTGTTGCCCCTACGGCATAACGCCGTGCATTATTTTTTTGACAAAAAACCCAAACCGGCTTGGCAATATCAAACTCAAGAGAATTTTATCGCTCTAAGACTGAGCAATGCAGAAATTTAGCCTTGCCTTGATTTATAAAATGTGGCCACTAAATAGTCTAGGTAACAGCCTGTTATTGTGTTGGCTGGACATTTTGATAACTGAGGATTTTAAATGATGAAATATTTCAAGGTTTGCATATCGAGCCTACTACTATTGTGTTTTACTAGCGCAGCGTCTGCGATGGAGCTGTCGCTCAATCAGTCGCAGTTTATACCCGGCGACAATTTGATTGTGACACTGACCGAAGATTGGTCGGGTGAGGCGGATATTTATGTCGCTGTGACTCTGCCGGGGGATGATACCCTCTTTTTTTTAACGCCATCAGGATTTGTGCTTGATTTGACACCGTATGCGCGGGCGCAAGTGGCAAGTGGCTCAAGAGAGGTTTTTTCGTTTGTGTTACCGGAGACTCTTCCCACGGGGGAATATATCTTTTATGCAGCGGTGACGGTGCCTGATACGATTGAGATAATCGGCGATATCGTCCAAACTTCATTGATTTTCGCTAGTGAGCCGGTAGAAGTGACTTTTGATGAGACGCCCTTACCTGATGGCGTGATTGGACACACTTACAGTTTTGCGATTGAGCCTGAAACGGGTATGCCGCCTTATCAGTTTAGTTTGAGTTCGGGTACGCTGCCTGATGGGTTGACGCTGGGTGGTGAGACGGGTTTGATTCAAGGTGAGCCAACTGTACGCGGTGTGGCACAATTGACGGTGCAAGTGGTTGATGCTGGCGGCAATGTGGGTGACTTTGAAGGGGTTATCAAGGTTTTTGGGGTGTTGAGCTTTGGAGAACATGGTACTTTTAAGGGTTGTAATGGTTTGCAAATGGCTTTTAATTCGGCTCAGGATTTGGATGAGATTCGCATTGAGAAAGGGACTTATGAGTGTAATGGGCTGGAAATTCCTAGCAGTAAGACGTTTGAACATGGGATTAAGATTTCTGGTGGTTGGGATAGTGGGTTTGTGAGTCAGAGTGAGGATGCGGCGGTGACGGTTTTTGATGGTGGTGCTAAAAGGATAGAGGGGATTGAAAACAGGGAGCAGTGTAGAGAGGCAGGCGGTGTGTGGAAAGATGTAGTATGTTTCCAAGAAGAGCCACCAAACAGCGGAATTTTAACTGTGTCTGCTGATGCTTCTGTGGCGATAGAAGGGCTGTCCTTTCAAAATGGATATTCTCGTAACGGGGGTACAATTTATGGTAATGGAAAAGTAAGTATTGCTAATTGTATTTTTATCAATAATAGTGCTTCTGATGGCGGTGCTGTTTATAAATCAGGCAATATTACCAACAGCATTTTTTCCAATAATAGTGCTTCTCGTTATGCTGGTGCTGTTAATGGGGCAGGCAATATTACCAATAGCACTTTTACCAATAATAGTGCTTATAAGAATGGTGGTGCTGTTAATGGGGCAGGCAATATTACCAACAGCACTTTTACCAATAATAGTTCTGCTCGTTCTCAAGGTGGGGCTATTAATCGCTCAGGCAATATTACTAACAGTACTTTTACCAACAATAGTGCTTCTCTTGGTGGTGGTGCTGTTTCTGACTCTGGCAATATTACCAACAGCACTTTTACCAATAATCGTGCCTCTGGTAATGGCGGGGCGGTTCATTTTGAAAAGTCTTCCACCATAACCAACAGCACTTTCACCAACAATAGTGCTTCTAATGGCGGGGCGGTTTATACTTATAATGGGTCTTCCACCATAACCAACAGCACCTTCATCAAAAACAGTGCTAAAAATGGTGGGGCTATTTCTGATAGATTTGGTAATAATACCATCGTAAACTGCACCATCGTCAATAACAATGGCGGCGGATTTTATGGCAAAGGCACTATTCTAAACACCATCTTCGCACAAAATAAAATAGGCGAAGAAGCCACTGACATTACACCATTTGGCGGAGACTTGCATGTGGACTACACCCTTGTCAATAACATATCAGGCGGAGTTGATTTAGGTACTCACTTCATCATGGGCGATCCACGCTTCGTAGATGCTGAAAATGGTGATTTCCATTTACGCTCAGATTCTCCGGCTATTGATGTCGGTGATGATAGCGTGATGGAACTTGATGTTGATCTTGACGGTAATCCTCGTATTGTTGGTGGGGCTATTGATCTTGGGGCTTTTGAGCGTCAGTAATCGTGCCGGAGTACAACGCTTGTTGTACTCCGTAATCTTTAGTTTTGACTTAACTTATGATTTCTCAAGAAACCATTAACCAAGCCGTTTTAAAAATCGTTGCAACTGCTGAGCCATGTAAGATCATACTATTTGGCTCTTATGCCAGAAACGAAGCAACAGAAAATTCAGATTTAGATTTATTAGTCATAAAACCCCAATTGACCAACAAAGGCATGGAAATGGTGCGATTAAGAAATGCAATTGGTCATATCGGAATTGGCGTGGATGTTCTGGTTTACTCGCAAATGGAAATCAACAAGCGAGGACACATCCCAAGTTCTGCGCTCTATTATGCTCTAAAAGAAGGTAAAGTTCTTTATGACACAACCAACTGAAGAAGAATTACGTCAAGAAGCGCAACGATTTATGCAGCTTGCCTACCGAGACATCAAAGCATTTATGGTGCTCAAGGATGCACCGGACATTCACCTAACGACGGTGTGTTTTCATGCTCAGCAGGCAGTTGAAAAATTCCTAAAGGCAGTGCTCATACGGCATGGTGTTGAATTACGTCGGACTCACGACTTGGAAGCGCTCTCTTTTCGGTTAAAGGAGAAAAATATCACGCCTCCCGTCAGCCCTGAAGAGATCGGAAAGCTTAATCCTTGTGCCGTCACTGTGCGCTATGATGACACGGATATTGAAATTTTGAGTCGTAATGCGGCTGAAAATATGATGTTAACCGTGCAAAGTTGGGCAGAACAACAGATCGGATCAGAATAAAAACGATTTTCCGCTAATCGGTAAACCTCGTATTGTTGGCGGGGCTATTGATCTTGGGGCTTTTGAGCGTCAGTAGAAATATTCTCTGAATCAGGATTGACAGGATTTTAATTAT
>JSZA02000269.1 GCA_000785145.2 Candidatus Thiomargarita nelsonii | reverse complement strand
GTGGTGTTGGATTATGGGTATGAGTATTCGCCGACGAGTAATATTGTGGCGAAAGCGACGGAGCATGGTGAGTATAGTTATTTTTATGATGAGTTGTATCGGTTGTCGGGTGCTGTGAGCCCTGTGCTTGATGATGAAAGTTTTGTTTATGATTTGTTGGGTAATCGTTTGAATGGTGGGGCGACGTTTGATGGGAATAATGCGTTGCTTTCGGTTGATGAGGCGGTTTTTGAGTATGATGCTAATGGGAATTTGGTTAGGAAGTCGGTTGGTGCGGAGGTGACGGTTTTTGTTTTTGATGTTGGGGATCGCTTAATTAGAGTTGAGGATGGTAGTGGGGGTGTTGTTGCGGAGTATTTTTATGATCCTTTTGGACGACGGCTCTTTAAAGAAGTAGAGGGGGTTCGGACTTATTTTGTGTATTCTAATGAGGGTTTGGTTGGGGAGTTTGATGAGAGTGGGATTGAGCTGAAAGGGTATGGGTATCGTCCGAATTCGGTGTGGACGACTAATCCGCTGTTTTTGAAGGTGGGGGGAGAGTATTTTTGGTTTTTGAATGATCATCTTGGGACGCCGCAGAAGATTGTTGATAGTCAAGGGAATGTGGTTTGGGAAGGGGTTTATGAGAGTTTTGGTAAGGCGCGGGTTTTAGTTTCGGTGGTTGAGAGTAATCTGCGGTTTGCGGGGCAGTATTTTGATGTTGAGTCGGGGTTGCATTATAATTATTTTCGGTTTTATGATCCGGAGGTGGGGAGGTATTTTAGGGTTGATCCGGTTTGGGCGGTGAATTTGTATACTTATGTGTCTGGACAGCCTATTAGGTTGGTGGATCCACTTGGGTTGGCTGAATCTCAAGTATTAGTGGAGAGTATTGGTAGGTCGGAAATTCACAATAATCCTACAGTTTCGCAATTGGTAAATATTATAAATTCACTTCCTAATTCCTCAATAATTTATTTTAGACTTACTGGACATGGAAATCAGAATAGTTTCGATTTAAACCCAATGGAGAGTATTAATAGTGCTATGAAGGTTAATGGTCAGCATATTATAAATATTACAGGTTCTAAAAATGATGAAGGCTATATAGATTTTTATAAGGCTGGGAAACTTGATGAACTCCTGAAAGAAAAATTGCATCATAATGCTCATATAGAATTCGCTGCTTGCAACACTGCTAAAGGCGACGATAATTTAGCAAAAAGATTGAGTAAACTTCTTCCAGGAGTAATAGTAACTGGTGGAAGCACATTTCTAAGAGGTTATCTAAATGGTTTTCCGTTCATTCCTTTTGATGGTTCAAATGGAATGTTCGGAAAAAAGAGAAGTTACATAACTATTGATAATAAAACTTACGATTGGGAATTCTGGTCATGGTTCCAGTAAAGTGAGTCACAATAATCCACTAAGTCTTCAGTTAAATTTTAAAATTTTGAAGAGTGAGTAGTTAAATACTGAAGTATGAGTTTTTAGACATTAACTATTAATAATAATCATATAGTTAATCTGTTCAACCTGATAATACATGCTTCAGTATTAGAAAGTAGTGAACCTTCTAAATTTTTAATAGACTTTTATAGTTTTTCAGGGTTTTTCAGATAAATATTTTGGTAGGAGTCCAAGATTTATCTTGGACTTCCTTGATAAATTTTGGACTCCTATTTTCTGAAATACTATAGCTATGAATTATGGGCAAGCTGTTATTATTTAGGAACGTGCCTAAAATAATTTAATAATTTGTACCTGCGAAGCTGATATAAAATAGCATTCCTATATCAATCGATGTAGTTGCTTAACTTATTTTGTATGCGTTTCTTAACATAATCATTTTAATTATTATTGTATTAATAATGGGCAAGTTATTATTTAGCATAATCATTTTAATTATTATTATTGTAATGCTGTTCCCATCAGATTTTTGTGGTGAAAAAAAATGGCAATGTGAACGATACAAGCATACGATAAATATTATAAAAAAGATAAGTACTACTATTAGACAATTTCAATCTGATAGAAAATTTTTTCCAAAATATACTGATATATTCCCCTTGGAAAAAACACAGATTAAGTATCCTAATCAAATTAAAATAGATGCTTGGGGTAATTTATTTATATATGTTGTTAAAGAAAAAGGGGAAAAATTCTTACTTTATTCTGTAGGTAAAAATGGTATAGATGAATTTGGCAAAGGAGATGACATCTTACTTGAAAGTGAGCATAATAAGAATATATATTGCGATTAGCAAGCTCTGCCTCAATGCCATTAAGTTAAGCCGCCTTATACCATAAGGGATTGTACGACTAACTATGATGGCGTTGAGCAAGCTCCGCCTGGATTGTGTGCCATTGTGGCTTACCATTCGATGAATACGGTAGATTCGGCACTACAAGTGTCTAAAGCGGCAACTTACCTTTATTTTGAAAAATGTAGGGTGCGTCCTACGGCAGGACGGCGCGACAGAACGCAGCGTTAAAAGAATGTTTAGGGCTAAAGCCGATAACCAACATTTTGACGACGCACTGGAATTGTTGGAGGAATTTGGTTGGGTGCCATGAGTCCGGTGCTTGATGATGAGAGTTTTGTTTATGATTTGCTTGGTAATCGGTTGAATGGTGGGGCGACGTTTGATAAAAATAATGCGTTGCTTTCGGTTGATGAGGCGGTTTTTGAGTATGATTTGAATGGGAATTTGGTTAGGAAGTCTGTTGGCTCTGAGGTGAGGTTTTTTGTTTATGATGTTGGGGATCGCTTAATTAGAGTTGAGGATGGTAGTGGGGGTGTTGTTGCGGAGTATTTTTATGATCCTTTTGGACGGCGGTTGTTTAAGGAGGTTGAGGGGGTTCGGACTTATTTTGTGTATTCGGATGAGGGGTTGGTTGGGGAGTTTGATGAGGGTGGGGTTGAGTTGAGGGGGTATGGGTTTCGTCCGAATTCTACGTGGACGACTAATCCGCTGTTTTTGAAGGTGGGGGGAGAGTATTTTTGGTTTTTGAATGATCATCTTGGGACGCCGCAGAAAATTGTTGATGAGCAAGGGGGTGTTGTTTGGGAGGCGGTTTATGAGAGTTTTGGTAAGGCGCGAGTTGATTTGGAGATTGTGGAGAGTCATTTGCGGTTTGCGGGGCAGTATTTTGATTTGGAAACGGGGTTGTATTATAATTGGCATCGGTTTTATGATCCGGAAATGGGGAGGTATTTTAGGGTTGATCCGGTTTGGGGGGTGAATTTGTATGGGTATGCTAATGGGAATCCTGTTATTGGAATTGACCCAACAGGCGAATGGGTACAAATACCTGTTGGTATTGGATTGTGGATAACTTTTGATA
Organism: Candidatus Thiomargarita nelsonii; assembly: GCA_000785145.2. GTDB lineage: Bacteria > Pseudomonadota > Gammaproteobacteria > Beggiatoales > Beggiatoaceae > Thiomargarita > Thiomargarita nelsonii_B. Next base: position 1,910 of record JSZA02000269.1, on the reverse strand, counting down.
TAATTTTACCTTCTTTTCAAAAGGCACCTCCTTTTGATTCTGGAGTGACTGTTCCAGCAGGTTTTCCATTGGACGTTTTTGTAATGAAATCGGCCATTTGTCGCTCAGTTGAAAAAAATACTGCAAAATCTTTATGGGAATCACGACCACCTGGAATTCAAGTGAGACAATATGGTGATTGGTGGGTAAAAAGAACCGATCCGAATTCTAACCAGTTTTTGCAATGGTGGGGTCGTCTAAGCATGAAAGCTCAAGCGGATGGGCTAAAAAAATTGGGAGATATCGGGGCTCAATACCAATGGAGAAATGGTAAATTATTTGTAAGAGATGTGGGTGAAACATTACCTGATGGTTTCAGGTTATTAAACCCTAAATCTCGTCAAGCATATTTTGAGGGTAGTCGAAGGTTGGGTACCTACCTTAATGATATACAACCCAGAAATATCGGCAAAAATGGACTGATTTTTGATCCAGCACTTGATGCTTTAACAAAAGCTGTAGGTTTAGGTGGTTTAGGTGCTGGTTTGGGTGGAGGTTTATGCGTGCAGTTTTGTGGAGGTGAATGAAGTTGCTTCTTTTTTTGAGTTCAGTTACTTTATTTTTGACAGCAATAATCCTGTCTAATTTTTTTAGTGGAAAAAACTGTAATGTTTGGGTAGCTTTTGTGATGGGAAAAATAATACCTGTTTTGCTCATGGGGGCTTCCATTGGTTTATTAATGGCATTATTTATCTTTATTTTATTTAAGCTAGGTCAGTTGGGTTAGCTTATTGAGCGTAGCAAAATAACGTAACCCAATAATAATTGGCTGCTATTTTATGTTGAGCCAGCGTAGCCTGGATTAATGTAGGGTGCGTCCTACGCACATTTTTTTGCTTTAAAGCATTAATTTATATATATTTTTTATTTTAGCCTCATTTTCAAAATCACCACAAAAAAAAATTATTTCAGTGCCCGTTGCAGCAGGGGTAGAAAGCGAAGGGCATAATATACGTTTAGTTTATGAAGCGATTGATCAACCTTTAGGTGAATTACCAGCCGGTGTGACAATCACGCTTGGAAATGCTTTACCGATTTTGGAAGCCGGAAATGAAGCCCAATTGAACTTTAGCATAAAAGCGGATAATACGGCAGAACCGACAGGGCACTTAATTTTAAAAGTGTTAAGTGATGAAAGGGAGTTAGGTTCGGTTTTAGTCAATTACCAGTTTTCAGAAGCCTCTCCAGCACTCTTTTATTCGCCTAGTTTTATTGAAACCGGAGTCGCTTTGGGCGAAACGGTGACTGAAACCTTACGCTTGGAAAATCAAGGTTTAGCGGCCTTGAATTCATTACAGGTTGAATTACTTGAAACGGATGGCTCGCCAGCACCGGGCTGGATTTTTGTCACAACAAAAAAATTGGGCACTTTAGCAATCGGCGAATCGCGTGAGATTCAGATAATGGCTTCGCCTTCAGCGGGTGAAGGTGTTTATGAATTTTTAGTGCGTGCGAGCAGTGATAATTATGCGACGACAGATATTCTAGTCTTTGTGGCAGTCACACAATCGGGTATCGGAAGCGTTTTATTTAAGCTTGAAGATATTTATACGGCAACTTTGGATGCAGAAGAGAATGTGATTGAAGGCTTAGCCGGTGCAAAAATTCGGGTTCAAAATGATCCCGTTTTTACCCTTGATGAAACCCTGACGACGGACGAAAACGGTGAAGCTTTATTTGAAAACTTACCCGCTGGACGCTACAAATTTAGAGCCAGTGCGCCAAATCATCAAGAAATAACAGGGCGTTTTCAAATAAAGCCTGGCATCACCGTTTCTGAGCGAGTTTTCTTAGACTATAATTTAATCACCTTTGAATGGTCAGTCACAGAGATTCCGTTAGAGGATCGCTATGAAATTAATTTGGACGCG
>JSZA02000388.1 GCA_000785145.2 Candidatus Thiomargarita nelsonii | reverse complement strand
CACATTGGGGGGCGGAATCATAATACAATAGGGCGTATCTGTGCCTTTGGGCGTAAAATAGCCTTTTTCTTCCCAAGTTTTGTACCAGTGTTGTTCGATAGCGTGGGGAGTATAAGTTTTTTCCATTTTAAGTTTTTTCCATTTTTTTTTGTGTGTGATGAGAGATTGATTGTACAAGGTACGCCTTGCACTCATGAGGAAATATTTTACGCGATGTGTCACTTTATATAAAGCCGCTTATGCTAAACAATACATCATAATTGATTTATAATATATATGAGTTAGGGGCGGCTTGTGAATTTGCGGGAGTAGATATTTATACATTTATGGATGCTTGTCAAAAACACAAGATATCTGTGATGAACTATCCTGCCAAAAATATTGAAGCCGATTTAGCAAGATTCAACAGAGGTTATTAGCTGGTGAAAATTAAACGTTCAGCCTAATGGTTCACACTGTAGTGCCAAAAAGGCATTTCGGAGTCCAAAATTTATTTTGGACGGGCACTCGTCCAAGATAAATCTTGGACTCCACTAATCCGTTGTACTAAATTTAAAATGTCTGAACGATTAATGGATAGATATCTACTCTTAAATCGATCCAAAATTAAGCAGATTCTCAAATCGCTTGGCATTGTAGCGTCGGGTGAATTTGATACGAACATAAATTTTCAAGTCATCTCAAAATATTAAAAAAAAAAAATAGGAACAAAAATCAAGGCTCGCGTATGAGATTTTATTCGTTGTTTAGCATTCGCTGTACTCAACATATGCAGAGCCGGATAGGAATTTTTGGGCACTGATGTTTTTGAAGGATTTTATTCTCCTTGGACTAAACCTGTCAACATTGAGCATCGAATAATAAGCAATCATAATAATGTCATAATTTTTATTGATTGCTTTTTAGCTGTTAAAAATGGTTAAAACTATTTGGCTATTTTTAGGTAAAATTTTTTTGACATCACCCATTTTTTAGATCATAGTGTAAACCACATATTCATATTGGTGAGATTGACAATGCCATTAAGCCTGTCCCGACGTTAGGAAGGTTTGGCATTAGCAGAACAAAGTCCTTTAAGGCTGACTATCTTGGATTATGTTGACTTGGCTGTGGGTTATTATAAATTTCTCCGGCTCAAGAAATGACAAGAAAAGCGCAAATTGTGAGGGTACATCCCACGCACATTTTTGATGTTGGTGTAAATTTTAGGTGCGTGGGGATATGGTGCGTCAATGCCATATCGTGCCGCCTAAAAATTAAGACCGATGGGGTTGCCAAAACCCTTCAGGAAGTTATAAATATTAACCTGTAGATTTGCCGGCACGATATTATGGTATGGCGTTGATATGGTGCGTAGGACGCACCCTACGCTTGCTTCATTATATTTCTCCTTTTAAGCTTACTTCGTTGTAAGCTCCACCCATATTCTTGATATGTTACGATATTGTGATAGATTAAGTGTTAATCTCCTATTTACTGATATTTACCGAGGTACACCATGACAAAAAGAGTACACTTGTATGCTTTGCTTACCATGTTCACGCTAATTTTCACTATCATCACCACACCACATATATTTGCACAAAGCAAAACGCCTTCTGACTCCTCTTTTTTAGGAGACTTGCCGTGGATTACGGGTTTTAAGGTGAGCACCGCCTTACAACCCACTTTGGAACTTTATGGCACATTTCACTCAATGGGTGTGATTATTACCATCGCTGAGAGTGATGATCCCGATAGCGATGCGACCGCAACTGTCACCTATAACATTAGCGGCGGGGTGGAGCGTACAGCGTTTCCGCTCACCCGCGTGAATGAGACGCGCTTTGCTGGTTCGCTCTTTTGGTTGGAGCCTGGCACCAGCTACGAGGTTGCGGTTTCTTTTAGTGATCCCGATGGTGATCCGCTCGATGGTCAGATCGTGGCCGGAACGTACTCAACACGGGCCGAAATCACGATTCCTGCTCCCAATAGCAGTTACATTGTTACGCCTGATGGCAGTGGAACCACTTGTAGCCTAACTACGCCTTGTTCGTTGGTTGAGGGATTAAACCAAGCCCAAGCGGGTGATGAGGTGCTATTGCGGGATGGAATCTATTATCAAGGAGAAATGGAGTTATTGCGCTCTGGTACGAATGGCGCACCAATTGTTATCCGCAGCTATCCGAATGAAAGCGCTATTTTGGATGGTGGCGATCCTGTTACCTATGGCTGGACAGATCAAGGCGGTGGAGTTTATCAGACAACGGTCAATGTGCCCGACACGCATTTGGTCACGGCAAATGGGGAACGTCTCTACCCCTATCAGAGCTTTGACGATCTACAAACCTTGAAATGGGATATTTCTGGCTTTTATGTTGATGGGGTAACACTCTATGTGCATCTCGTAGGAAATGCGAATCCTGCTGATATTACAATGGTCATCTCGCGTTTCAACCACTCCTTCTTGGTGGAACGTGATTTTATCTACATCTCAGGCTTGACCTTCCGCCATTATGGACAAGGAAGCTATGCCAAGGCGATTTATTTCAATAATGCAAGCGATAACTTAGTCCAAAATAGCATCTTTGCCATTAACGACTTAGGCATTGGCATCAAGCGAGATTCTCATCGCAACGTCATTCAGGAGAGTGAGTTTTACGATACGAACTTCATGTGGCCATGGGATGCGGTCAAAGAGGAGGGACAACTGGAAACGGGGGGCGTTAACTTCTATAGCCCGACAACCGGGCGCGGTAACGTGATTCGACGTAACAGCTTTCACGACTACTTTGATGGCTTTACTAGTTGCCCAAACGATAACGGAGATGCCACGAATGAAACGGATGTCTATGAGAATCTGGTCTACAATGCTGGGGATGATGGCCTCTCGGCGGATGGAACATGTAGCAACGTTCGCATTTGGGGCAATCGTTTTTATAATGTTCTCGTTGGCATCTCACTTGCGCCTGTAGAAGAGGGGCCAGTTTACGTGATGCGCAACCTGATTTATCGTACCGGGGCTGGTAACAGTATCTATAGCGGTTACCCCTTCAAGTTTAACAGCGGTGGACCACCATCTGGTGTTATGTATATTTTCCACAACACTGCCGATGCTGTCTACCCCGGCAACAATGGCTTCTACATAAAATCACCCGGTTCATGGGAAATGATCTACGCTCGCAACAATATCTGGGTGGGCACCGAATATGCCTTTGAAAGCTACAACACCAGCCAACCCCTAGATATGGATTACGATAATCTCTGGAATCACGGTGGAAACTTAGCCCGTTGGAACAGCACTACCTATGCTACCCTCCCCGATTTTACGGCTGGCACAGGACAAGAAGCTCATGGGCTGGCAGTCACTTCCCGTTTTGCTGATCCCGCCAATGGGGATTATACTTTGAGCGCTACAAGCGCTCTCATTGATCAAGGCGTTATCTTGCCCGGCATTAATGATGGGTATGCAGGTACCGCCCCCGACATCGGCGCATTTGAATGGGATGGGGTTATTCAAAAGCCCCTCCCTAGAAATGATGTTATTATCGACTTCGGTTACCCACATGGCTTGTGGGTGTGGATGAATAACGACAGTTGGAGTTTTCTGCATTCGCTCTCACCCAAAAGCATGGCTATTGGATACCTCGATAATAATAAAAAAGATGAACTGATCATTGACTTTGATAGTCAATACGGCCTCTGGCTCTTGATGAACAACAACAATTGGGTTTCTTTGCATAACCTGTCAGCCGATAGTCTAGTCAGTGGCGATTTGGATGGTGGTGGTCAAGATGAGGTGCTCATTGACTTTGGTGACACTTATGGGATTTGGGTCAGGATGAATAACAGCAGTTGGACTCAATTGCATACTTTATCACCCGAGAGCATGATCACGGGAGATATGGATGGTAATGGTCAAGATGAGGTGCTCATTGACTTTGGCTCACTCTATGGGATTTGGGTCAGAATGAATAACAGCAATTGGACTCAATTGCATACTTTATCACCCGAGAGCATGATCACGGGAGATATGGATGGTAATGGACTGGATGAGGTTGTTATTGACTTTGGCGAGACGATTGGGATTTGGGTCAGAATGAATAACAGCGGTTGGGCTCAATTGCATACTTTATCACCCAATAGTATGGTCACCGGCGATTTGGACGGTAGTGGTCAAGATGAAGTGGTTATTAACTTTGGTGACACTTATGGCCTCTGGATACGGATGAACAACAGCAGTTGGGTTCAATTACATAGCCTGTCAGCTGAGACTCTGGTCACCGGCGATTTGGACAGCAACGGTAAAGATGAGGTTATCATTGACTTTGGCTCACAATATGGCCTCTGGGTACGGATGAACAACAGCCGTTGGGTTCAGTTACATACCCTATCAGCCGAGAGTCTGGTAACGGGAAATATAGACGGAGTGTCATCTGTTGTTAGTAACATCACGACTCAGGAGGGACCAGCCGAGCTAGACAATGCTGCGCCATTACCAGAAGCGGAGCATAAGTCCTTGCTCGCAGAGTGAAGTATAGACGGTAGATAATTGAGCGTAGGAAGGTTATTTATTTTAGGGTGGGTTTTGCGATAGCAAAACTCACCTTTTTTTTGTTTTATAAAAGGAGTCCAAGATTGATCTTGGACGAGCCGTAGGCATGTTTGGCTTACATGCCTTTTTCGGAGCTATTTAGAAAACCGATCTAGCACAACAAAAAATCCTTGGTTAATTGATGAATTATAAAGTTAAATCAGCTTCGGTGCGCCCAGTTGTTTCAACAACAATAGCCGGTTCGATACCCTTGGCTAACAAATTGCGAGCGATTTCTTGTTTTTCAGCAAATCGCCCATTTTCTTACCTTTATCAATCGCCGCCTGACGCTTCTCCTGAACCGCTCGTTCACGCATTTCCCAGTATTCCATCACCTCAAGTTCTTGTTTTGTCCAATGAAAGCGGCTTGCTACCGTCATTATTGAATTCTTTCAAATCAAACACGCCAATGAAAATGACTTGGTTTAACTTGCGTTCAACCGCTCGCACATCTAAGCTACTTTCTTTTAAATCGACGACATGCGGAAGTGGATTTAAAATCTCAAGCGTCTGAATTTCTTTGACACCTCTTAAATCTAAGACGGCATTCAAAAAAGAAATGAGAATTTACTTGGGTAACGAAGTTTCTTTCTTTTTTTTCGTTACCGAAAATATTTTTGAAGGCAATCCTTTATGGTTGCCCTTAACTTAATGGCATTGATGTGCAATGTACCTGTCACATTGGGGGGCGGAATCATAATACAATAGGGCGTATCTGTGCCTTTGGGCGTAAAATAGCCTTTTTCTTCCCAAGTTTTGTACCAGTGTTGTTCGATAGCGTGGGGAGTATAAGTTTTTTCCATTTT
>JSZA02000270.1 GCA_000785145.2 Candidatus Thiomargarita nelsonii | reverse complement strand
GACGCGCATTAATCTTACCACGCCCGAAGGTCAAGCTTTTGCCACAAAATTTATTAATGATGCGAGTGCTGAAGTTGCTGTTATGGACAATTTATCTACTTTAGCTGGTGGCATAGATGAGAATTCAGCCAAAGAATTTCAACCAGTACAAGATTGGCTTATTGAGTGCCGTGCTGATGGAATAGCCGTCGGTGTTGTTAATCACTCTAATAAAACAGGGGCTCAACGTGGGACTTCAAAACATGAGGATGTGCTCAATGCCTCGATCAATCTGCGTAAGCCAGATAAAGAGAAGTCATTAATGTTTAAAGGGGCGCAGTTTGAAATCCATTTTGAAAAGACGCGGGGCAAGACTCAGCAACCGTTTTTGGTTTCGCTGCCAGAGGAGACGGTGCCAGAGGCGGGATTAATGATGGGAGTGTGGGTTGTTGAGGAGATTGGGGAGTTGTTGCCTAATCCTTCTCCAACTGAGGAGCTTTTTCTTGATGCTATCCGTGAAGGGCATGTTAGATTGCCTGATATTGCTTTTGAGTTAGGAAAATCGTTAAACGCCACTAAAATGTTGGCAAAAAAGCTAAAGAAAAAAGGATTAGTTATTTCTAATAATGGTGTCTATTCATTAAAAGACACTTTAGACACTTTAGACACTTTGGACACCTTGAACACCTCAGACACCTTGGACACCTCGGACACCTTGGACACTTCGGACACCAAAAATAAAGGGGTGTCCAAAGGTCAATGCCATTAAGTTAAGCTCATGTAGGGTGGATTAAGCCTGTAGAGTATCCACCAAAATTTATAGATTAATCAGGTGGATACGCGGAGCAATAGCCACCCTACATGTATGGATATTTCGCGATACTTAATGTCCAAAGGTGTCTAAACTGATGGACACCATGAACATATCTCTCAAGCCAATAAAGACGTGGATTTTTTATTTTTAAAAGTAAGGGTGTCCAAGGTGTCCAAGGTGTCCAACGGTGTCTAACCGTTTTTCAGTTTTAGGTTGAGCTATCTATTAACTGATAACTGTACATGGGCATGGCTTTGATGTCATGCCCAAAAAAAATTTTTGGTGTCATGTCTCGCGGACTGGGTTATTGGCTTTGGCAGATCAGGTTTGCCAATTGCGTTATCGTACTCGGCATGCAAATTTTATGGTTTGGAGTTTTGCGGTGTTCGATAAGAAATTATATTTATAAATTAACAGGTTATAATTTTTTATAAAAAAATTTGTCAAAAAATGGGATTTTTTTCGTATTGATAGCAAGGCACTGGATTGGATTAGTGCCCAATTTTTTGGATTTTGCAATTTTTATAGGAGAATCGCTCATGCGACTGATAAATTTCGTTGGAGTTACAAGCGTTATATTTGCTATGTTAGCATTACCAATGGCATCAGCCGAAACCTCAGCCGATAAAATGATTGATGCTGGGGTTGGCCTACTTGGTGGCATAATAGGCGGAAGGCCTGGAACTGTAGTTGGAAAAAAGGCTGGCCCTGTAATTAGAAAAGGGACCCAGGAGCATCTTATTAACAAGCCGATGCGCTCTTTTCTAAAAGATCAACGAGCGGATAACAGGCGCCAATCTGAATCCAACTCAAAGCTGTTTAAGAGTGGCTCTATATCACGAAAAGGATATGATAAACTTCGCTCGATAAATCGAGCGATTAACAAGGATATCGATCGTTTGGAAAAAAAATATAAGTAACTGATTCGATGCCAGCTGTTTGCGTCGATTGCATCAGCCGCCTTGGCAATAAAGCTGGAGATTGAAAACTCAATTTCCAGCTCTAAAGATCAACTATAATAAAAGGCTATATAATATATTATGTATGAATTATTGTTAAACTTACTAACCGAACAAGATAAGTGTATCTTAAATCAATACGCCGCCTCAAAATTAGACCAGTACAATGATTTTATCAATAATGCACCTTATTGTCCTTGCCATACGGAGAACGGAACGCCTTTGTGTGCCGAAAAGTTGAATTCAAAATCTTTGTTAAATAGGGGGATGGAAAATTTAAGATCAGGCAACTACATACCTTCCAAACATGACTTATATCTTTGGATATAAAATAAGCATTTTCCAAATGCCCAAAAGCTTTTTCATATTGGGCACCATCGTTTGCACTTGTAATTAAGATTTCTGCTAATTTTACTCTAATCTGATTTTTTTTGATTATATCCTTATCGTCAGTTGTCTCCAACAAATTGTTTAGATCATTAAGTTCTTTATTTTTATAAAAGTTACTCATTTTTAGTAATCCTGTAATGTGAATAATAATCAGTTTAACACACGCCGCTCGTTACCGGGACAGGCACCCTTCACCCAATGCCATTAAATTAAGTCGCTGAATTCAAAAGCGCATGGCGAGCCTTAGGCACCCTCGCACCAGAACGCCTATCAGCACTACGGCGGATAGCAACCATCTATCGCTCCGGCTCATCAACCCGTATCGAAGGCAGCAAACTCAAAGATCACGAAGTTGAACAACTCCTTTCCAACCTAAAAATAAAATCATTTAACACCCGAGACGAACAAGAAGTAGCCGGCTACGCACCCGATAATTTTTCTCCCCAGCCCTCAATGTCGCTCAGCCCAATAATCGGTTTGCCTAATTGCCATGCCAAGGCAATTTCACTCAGGGTGCCTGAACCGCCACCGATTGCAATGACAACATCAGCACTGGCAACCACTAAAATATTACGTCCCATTTGCATACCAGTAGGAATCACAACATCCACCCACCGATTAGCTTGGCTTGCGGCATAGCTTGGAATAATACCCAAAACCATGCCATCTTGGTAGTGTGCTGAATCGTGGGCACCTTCACTCGTAGCTGCCATCACGCCATCTAAACCGCCTGTCACCAAACGAAACCCAGCATCAATTGCCAAGCATCCGAGTTTTTTAGCAGTTTCGGTGACTTGAAGCGGTAAGGTACCAGCGTTACCAATGACGGCTAAGATGGCGCGTCGTGAAGTTTTAGTCATATTTATTTTCCTTGGATTGAAAACCATAAGGCGGGCTTTATTTTTGCCAATTCAACGTTCAATTGTTCAATGAGCTGTGGATTAGTCACATAATTTTGTAAACGTTTCAACAGACTGATTTGGTTTGAACCGGTGGGTTCTTGGTACAAGCGCAATAGCGTTTCTAGTTCACTCAGCGAGCGTAGCCTGGGCTAAATGTAGGGTGCGTCCTACGCACCTTCTTGTCACGTATAATTGATCTATACCGACAAAAAGGTGCGTAGGACGCACCCTACGCTCGCTAAGTGTCAAATCCCGAAACAACGATAAATCACTGGTTATTTTAAAACCTGCAAATCAGCTTTTGCCTTTGCAACATTTCTCAGTTTACTCACAAACCCTGCTTATTGTTCCACCTTGGTTAAAGGTTCCTACAGAACCAGAATAAGAATATACTTTATCATTCTTACATTCTTTATAAGCAATCACATTAGGATGATTTTTGACAGAAGGATAAGGTTTTTTGATATATTTAAAATACGCTCCTTTCTGTTTTACAGCCAATAATTGTAGAGCTTCAGTTGGGTTTTTTATATATTGAATATTGGCTCCCGACCCTTTTATAGCCAATAATTGTACCGATTGGTGTGGATTCTCTATATATTTAATCCACTCAGCATATCTTTCTACCACTATAAATTGTATGGTTTCACTAGTTTCTTGCCAATACGTTTTTTTGAATTTAGAATCACCTAAAATCTTGTGATTGCATAATTATATTAATATCAGGCACATTATCCCTGATAATCCTAAAGATTCCAGAAAAATATAGCAATTTGCCATTAAATCACAAATGATGCCCTTAACCAATTGGGAAAACAATCGTTTGCAGAGATTGCCGCCCGGTTAATCTGCCCATTTATCTAGCTTTTATGATTTTACCCTGATTTTTAAAATGACCTCAAAAACACACAAGCCCCATTTTTAGTGCATTCTTTGATTTTGCCCCTTAGAATGGATGAGTGTTATATCGCTTTGACGTGTTAACACCAGTCCCGCATCTACCATGCCCAGCAACCCATACGAGCCACTAATGCGCTCCCACACGTTATCACTTGGCATTTTGTTGACGTGGTGGACGATGATTATAAAAAGCCCCTGGCGGTGACGCGCCAATGCCATGATAGGTTTCAGCAAATGGGTTTCCTCAAGATAAAGATTATTATTGCTTTTAGATGGGGTACGGACGTATGCTAACGTGTCAATGATTACAAGGCGGCAATCAGGATGATCATCAAGATGTTGCTCAACCAAGACCAAGTTAAAATTAGTTTTATTTAATGCCCGATTCACAAAAAGCCCCTTATCTTGTGATAAGGAGCTTCTTTAATAGCTGATATTTCACGAATCTCAGCAAAACGTTGTCGGGTTTGCCAAATATCAAAAGCGTTTTGTAGTCATGTGCAGCGTTAGCCACCAATCCCCATCAACTCCTCAAAAGACACTGCCACTCGGCTCAAGCAACAAAAAAGCTCCTTGTCACAAAATAAGGGGCTTTTTTTGTGTCAACTACCCATCAAAAAAATGTCACCATATAAAATTAAATTAAGCTTAAAAAATCAAAAAACATCAATTGAAAAACGTTGACAAATAATAAAATTTACAACTAAAATAAGTCACCATTTTTCAAAATAGGAAACTATGATGAAACAAGAAACTTTACGAGAGCGTGGCGGTGCAAGAAAGGGATCAGGTAGAAAAAAACTGGCTCCAACTAAGCAGATGCGGATACCCGTTCCACTCATACCAGCAGTAATACTTTTGGTCAAAAATTTTCGTGAGACTGAAAGTAAAAATCTTAACTAAAATACCTCGTCAGGTGCGAAAGTTTGGCAACAGAACACCCGACGAGACAATTCAACAAGGAAAAAACATGTTTAAAAGTAAACGATCCAACCCAAAAAATCAACCACAAGACAAGCCGTTCTCCCTTGAAGCCGAACAATCAATACTGGGTGGCTTAATGTTTAATGACTCCGAATGGTCACTTGTTCAGGCTATTCTATCCACCGAAGATTTTTTTTTACCTGAACATCAAATAATCTTCACCGCCATAAAATCAGTCACCGCCAAAAATCAACATCCCGATCCCATTACACTTACCGACCATTTACAAGTCGAAAACAATTTCAAAGCCATTGGTGGCAATGACTATTTAAGTACACTAACCAAAGCCCTACAACAAAACTCAGTAGCATCCAACCTCATCGCGTATGCACGGATCGTCAAAGACAAATCCCTAGATCGCCAAATTGATAGGATTTGGACTCGTCGTGACTTAAACGACTCAGATAAACTCGTAAATTTAAGGGAGACTAAAATCCTACTCCACTCTCACCAAGAGA
>JSZA02000268.1 GCA_000785145.2 Candidatus Thiomargarita nelsonii | reverse complement strand
AGGTAAACTTCCAAAAGATGCCTTGGGATAAATCCCTGGACTCTTAGGGATAAAGTACCCTAAAGGGCACTAAGTCGGATCCCGGGCAGGTTTTGACTTTAGCAAGCGTAGGTTCAATGCCATTAAGTTAAGAATAAATGCTAGTATTCGTGGTATTAGGAGTCCAAGATTTATCTTGGATGAGCTACATAAAAAGTTTGGGTAGAATTATGCCCGCACGCAGTATAGTGATTGCCCATGTTAATCGCCAAGGAAAAATTTCTCCTGATGGTAAGTGTTGAATAGTTAGCGTATGTATGTGGTGGTTGGCTCACGTTTGCGTGTCAAAAAAAAGTTAATAGCATGGTGCGGAGATATGATATGATGCTGCTTTGCTTTGCTTTGCTTTGCTTTGCTTTGCTTTGCTTTTTTTTTATATTTATTTATTAGCCATAAGGCAACTCCCAAATAATAATATACCCAGGGCAACCACAAGGGATTGCCCCTACATGCTCGATCAGGGGTAAATTTTGGGAGTTGCCTAACAACAGGACGTATAAAATGCAAAAAACTTTTATGACCAAGAGATTATCTCTTATACCCATTTTAACAACCGCTCTTTTTTTAGGTATACCAGCGGGCAGTGCTGCATCTACACTCAAAGCCGGTAAAATTTGTACTGGTCCCACTACTGGTACCTATTACCAGTATGCCGGTGGGATCATAGACGCTGCGAAAGAGACATTGGGTCTCGATCTTGAAAACGTCTCAACGGTGGGTAGTTTGGAAAATGTCAAAGGCATCGTTTCTGGTCAATGTGATCTAGCCATTGTCCAAAGCGACATTTACATACAATCCGGTGCGGATTTCCAAACAACACCTGAGTCTAAGCTGTTCAGTGCCAATAAGGGGAGTGTGGCAGCACTTTATCCAGAAATCGTGCATATTCTCGTTAATCGAGACAGTGGTATTAGCAGCGTTGCCGATCTCGCCGGCAAAAAAGTCAATGTCGGTGAAAAGGACTCAGGGACTTATCTCACAGCCTATAAGCTATTGAACGTTTACAATCATATGGCTTCTGCACCTGAATACGTTTACGAAGCACCATCGACGGCCGTTGCTAAAGTCGTGGCCGGTACCCTTGATGCCACATTTTATGTAGCAGGTGCCCCCATTTCCACACTGGCGAATTTACCAGCCGATGCCAATGTTACGTTAATTCCGGCAACCATCCCCGGGTTCAATCGTGAGTATGTGGTTTCTAACATTCCAGCTTTGATCTATCCTTGGCTGCACAGCGATATCACCAACAATGCTACCGTGTGGTCTTTATTGACCATTGGACCATCTATCGACCGTACTCAGTTAGGGTCTTTTTTGGATAAACTTTATGCCAATAAAGACAGCTATGCGGACAAATATGATGCCAAATGGGCACTGCTTGATAAAGCTTCCGCCGTTGCCAACATCAAAATTGCGATAATGAATGGTTGGAATCTTGAAGTGATCTATTACTTTGCCGGTGTTTCTTTGCCAGCGAGTAAACCGCAACCTTATTTTTGTAGTGCCCGCCCACAGGGAATGTACACGAAGGTGGTTAAGGCTCTGATCCCAGTGGTAAAATCAACTTTGGGAATCCGTTTGACTGAAAAAAGCACGGCTGGCAGTTTAGAGAACGTAGTGAAATCATATAAGGGTGAATGTGCAATGTACCTTGTGCAACGCGATGTGGGCAACCATTTTGTCTCTGCTGATCAAACCCAAGAAATCATTTCAGAAGATTTGCTGAAAACCTCTTTTTGGTATGGAAAAAACATCATGCCGCTTTATTTGGAGGATGTCCATTTGCTGGTTAATACCAACAGTGGCATTGAGAGCAGTCTTGATTTAGTTGGCAAAAAAGTCAACATGGGTGAAAAGTTGTCGGGTACTTTTGTGACAGCAAACGCTGCATTGTCTGTTAATAATATTAAAGTTGAAGAGGTGACAGCCTATTACGACTCTCCGGTAACGGCATTGCCTAAAGTTATTTCTGGTGAATATGATGCTATGTTCGTAACCAGTAAAGCCCCAGTTTCTTATTTAGCAGCTGCCGATTGTCCTTTGGATATTAAGGTACCGGGCTGTATTGCTGGTGATCCGACAACTTTGCCAATCAAGCTGGTGTCTATTCAGAAAATACCACACTTTATCCCTAAAACGACTGTTTCAGCAGATCATTATCCGTGGCAAATGGTCGATCTGCCAAATCAGCCACAAATTGTAACCTTTTTGGCAGTTTCCCCCAATTTACCTTTGGATGAGAATCGTATAGCTGATTTCATCAGTGCCGTGTACGATCTTAACGTGGGTGAGACGACACTCAGTCCAACGTGGGATGAAACAAGCGTTGAACAAGGTGTGGATATCTTTAAATTGGAACCGATTTTGTTTCATTGGAATGCGGCTCAGTATTTTGCGGATAAGATGAAATAGCGGCTCAAACGAGTCATTAGAAGATATAAAAAACCTTCGGCGATTTTTAAAATCTCGGAGGTTTTTTTTTGACAAAAAAGTATTGGCACTGGGGTTATTGAATCAATGCCATTAAGTTAAGGGCAACCACAAGGGATTGCCCCTACGTCATATAACGGTTTGTAGGGGCAATCCTTTATGGTTGCCCTCTTAACTTAATGGCATTGACCCTTGCAGTGGGGCGGCAATATACAGATAAGCCACTAGAATTATTAGGATTAATTCCACTATCTGATCCGCCGCGAGAAGATTCTAAGGCGGTGATTGAAAAAATGGGCGAATACGGTGTACAGCTTAAAATGGTCACCGGTGATCATATTGCGATAGCCCGTGAAATCGGTCAACAACTGGGTTTAGAAAAACGTGCTATTCGCGCCAAACAATTAAGTGGTAGTGGCAGCTTATTAGAAATGGCAGAAGTGCTGACAAGTGCCATTTTAAAGCGGCTTAAACCTGAAGTGAGTAACGCAGAAATTAAGCATTTTGCGAATGACGTGATTGAAGAAGTCAAAACCCGTTTTGATGTCAAACAGTTAGATCGTGAATTTATCCATAGCCATGAATCCAGCATTGTGGAACTGATTGAATCGGTGGATATTTTCGCCGAAGTGGTGCCAGAAGATAAATATCGTATTGTTGATACTTTGCAAAAAGGCGGTCATATTGTCGGCATGACTGGTGATGGAGTTAATGATGCGCCAGCACTGAAAAAAGCTGATTGTGGTTTTGCCGTTTCCAATGCCACCGACGCGGCACGGGCAGCAGCAGATATTATTCTCACTGCACCGGGCTTGAGTGTCATTAATGATGCGATCAAACAAGCGCGTATCACCTTTGAGCGGATGAAGAGTTATTCTATCTATCGAATTGCTGAAACTATTCGCATTATTTTGCTGATGACGCTGGGTATTGTTGCGTTTAATTTTTATCCGATCACGGCACTGATGATTATTATTTTGGCACTGTTAAACGATATTCCCATTTTGGCGATTGCTTACGATAATACTAAAGTAGATAAGCATCCTGTACGTTGGAATATGCCAGAACTCCTTATTAGTACTGAGGACTGGTTTTTTAAACCGCCTTATCCTTCAAGTCTTCTTGTCCATGCGAGCATTTGGACGGCATTACTGGGCACTGTGTTCGCTGTGTATGGTTTTTGGATTGCGCCGATTGGCTGGGAATATGCCTTGTATCTTTGGCTTTACGCGGTGGCATGGTTTATTTTCAATGATAGCGTCAAAATGTGGACTTTTCGGTTATTAAGATCATAAAATAAATGATGGAAGTGATAACTCAAGTTATTTTATATTCATTGGTGTCAGGTATCACTATTATTATAGGTGGCTTGCTGGCAAGTGCTGATAGATTTCCTGACACGGTATTAAAAGAAGAAATCTTACATGGTATTATCGCCTTTGGCGGTGGCGTTCTGATTGCCGCCGTCGCCTTTGTGCTGGTGCCTAAGGGAATGGCATTATTTTCCATTCCTGCCCTGAGCTTGACATTCTTATTTGGGGCCGTGGTTTTTCTGTTGCTAGATCGATTTCTCAGTCAACGGGGCGGCAAATTTGCACAATTAATGGCGATGCTAATGGATTTTATTCCAGAAGCCACCGCATTAGGTGCTATTTTTGCTCATGAACCTCAACTGGGATTATTGTTGGCGATATTTATTGGGCTACAAAATCTCCCAGAAGGTTTTAATTCTTATCGTGATTTAATCCAGAGCGGTTATTCGAGGCATCATGCCTTGCTGATTCTGACTCCGCTGAGTTTATTAGGTATGATAGGTGCGATTTTAGGCTACCTATTTTTAAATGACTCTCCTCAAATCATCGCCGCTCTGATGCTATTTGCTGGCGGTGGCATATTATATTTAACGTTCCAAGATATTGCTCCGATGTCTAAATTAAAAAATCATTGGAGCCCTCCTTTGGGGGCTGCTCTTGGATTTACGGTGGGCATGATTGGGCAAAAAATGTTAGGTTGAAAAATGACCGGGATTTGTCATATTTTCAGACAGTTCCAAGTTCTCACCTTAATAATCATCAACATAAATGCCATAACCCGCAAACCAGCCCTTATCCAATTCCCACCGAATTTGCTTAACATCAGGCTGAGACAAAACCATTTTTTTAGCTTTTTGCTGATGATGTGCCAATTCTTTCTGAGCCGCAATGACTTCTGGACTATCAGAATTCTTGCGATGAAGTTCTGGCTTGATAATTGACAGAAACTTCAAAACGGACACTTTCGCCGATCTGGGACTCGACATGACTGCCGTCCCCTCGTCCAAGTCAATCACCTTGAACTGATAGGGATAAGTGGTGAGTTCGCTATCCTGTGATAAGAGATCATTCAATTCGCTGACGCGGGGATCGTAATTCCAAGCCCAGTAGGCTAATAGTGCAGCCACAAGGCTGATAATAAATAGTGTGTATTTGCTCATAGTTAAATTTTCCTTATCGTTTTGTACATGAAAAAACACGGTACCAAGCAATACCTTCAAGAATAGTTTTTCTACGCCAAAAATTAAATTTTAAACGTTTCATAATACAACATGACGTTAATATTTGTAACATTCGTTTTATAAAATACTAATATATTAATGGATATTATCTCATTACTGCGAGCCGGTGCGATGGGAGTGTAACATTTTGCAACGCTGCCTGTCAGGAAATTTACTTAGACTGTTTAGATAAAATCTAATATAAACATATTGTTATATATATTTATTGGCGTTGGCACGAAACATGCTTATTGAAAGCCGAGTTTCAAGACGTCCAAGATAAATCTGGCCGACTCCTCTAAAGTTACACTCCCTGACTGATGATTTTAAAAGAACTTCATCCTGATGAAAAACACTCTGGAATGTACTAACTCTTTCGGTGAGCTAGCGGTGAACTTTAAGGAATCCAAGTATGTTCTGCTAGTGTGCAGGGAAGGGCATGTACAAG
>JSZA02000267.1 GCA_000785145.2 Candidatus Thiomargarita nelsonii | reverse complement strand
AAACCGTCGGATTCTGTAGGGGCAATCCTTTATGGTTGCCCTTGTGTATGAGTGCGCAGAGCGTGGGAACGAGAATCATAGTTCATGTTTCACCAAACACGCTTTAGGCACCACATTTTGTGCCAATTCCACTAAATGCGGATGATGAGTCAAAAACAAAATTTGTGTGCGTTGAGATAATTCTCCTAATACTGATAGTGTCGCTTTAGAGCGTTCATCATCAAAATTTATGATGATGTCATCTAATATCAAAGGCATGGGGCCATTTTTCTCTATATAACGTTCAATGCTTGCTAGTCGCAGGGCTAAGTACAGTTGATCGCGTGTCCCATCACTCATCCCTGTCGTCGGTATCGCCGCTTTATCAGATGTTCGCAAGCCCACTAATATCGCTTTATCGCTATTTCCAATATAGTCCGTTTTGAGTTCACTAAAGCGGTTTAAGGTTAGCCGTTGAAATAACTCGCTCGCACGTTTCAACAAGGGTCCTTGATTTTTTTCTCGATAACGATCTATCGAGTTTCTCAGTACCGATGCGGCGATGTGGACTTGCATATAGCGTTTACTTAAATTTTGCATTTCAGCTAACGCAAATTGGGCTTCGTCTGCCGCTTGGGCTGCCGCTGCATTGCCGTCCATTTGTTTTAATAGGGTGCGTATTTCTCCAATTCGTTGGTCAATCGTCGAGCGTTCTTCTTCTAATTTTTTAATTTGCTCAATGCAACTTTGTAATTGGGCGGGTAATTGATCGATATCCACCGCCGCTGCGGCATTTGCTAAGTCCTTTAAGGAAAGCCCTTCTCCGATTTCTAATAATTGTTGTTCAAGTTCTAGGTGTTCCCGTTGTACTTCTTTTTTATGTGCTGACGCTTTTTCGGCCTCTTCTAGGGCATCCATGTCGCTACAATGCGCTTGTTCGAATAATGCCTGTAAATGTGCTTTATTGATTTGTACTTGTTGACTGGCATTCGCTAAGCGTTGTTGTTCGGCTTCTAAACGGTGTTGTAATTGTTCAGTGCGCGTTAAATCTTTTTCGGCTTGGCTGAGGCGGTTGGATAATGCGGGTACTATTTGTTCAACGGCTTCTTTGGATAATTCGGGTGCCATTTTTTGTACTAAGTTGGCGACATCACGCCGAAATATTTCAGCATCTTTCGCCATCATTTCTATCCGCTGTTGTAATCCATTGGCTTTGTCAATTTTGTTTAAAACTTGATCTAAGTCATTGAGTACATTGCGGGCCGTTTCTGGCGGCGTTTCTGGTGGCAATTGTAGAGGTGAAAGGATTTGTGCCCATTCGGTTTGCCAGTGTTTTAATGCTTGAGTGGTTTGCTGTTTGGCCGTTTTTGTGCGTTCTTTTTCTTGAATGAAATTGTTGATCTCTATTTGTAAATTATCACGTTGCTGTTGTAGATTCGTGATGTCTGTGACACAGCTATCGCCTTGTTTAATTAAATCCGATAAGCGTGTTAGTATTTTTCCAGATTTTATTAAGGGGGCAAGTGCTTCTGTGATTTCTTGGCACAATTCTGTTATTAATTGTTGCAGTTCTTCTAATTGTTGGTGACGTTCTCGCAATTGGCTCGCTTGTTGGCGTAAATTGAGACTTTCATTTAACCAACTCCGCATTTCGGCGGTTGTCCAAGGTTTGATGCCAATGGGTTTCCAAGTTTGTTCCCATTCTCTTTGTAATTCGGTTAATAAGGCTTCTAATTGATGCCATTTTTTTGTTTGTTGTTCTTGTTCCGCTTGAGCACTTTGTTGTTCTGCCAATAACATTGAGTATTCTGCCACTCGGCTCGCTTCACGGCGTAATCGATCTGAAATGTCATCAGCATTAGTGATGGCTTTTTCAAATGTTTGACATATTTCCTTGCCATCATCACTGTCTTTGCCAAAGAGGGTAGAGTAGGCTTCGGCTCCGTCAAAGGTGAGATTCACTTCGTTTTTGGGCGTTTTGGGGGGGGATGATTTTAATTTTTTAATTTTTTGCCATTGTGTTTGCCTCATTTTTCGGGCTTTATGCAGTGCCTCTTCGGTGGGAATTTCTCCCGCCCAAGATAAGGCATTAATTTTTTGAGTGCTGCGCTCATTGCGTTGTCGGGCTTCTAATAGACGCTCTTTGATACGTTGCCGATCATTTTCAAGCTCATTAAAGCGATGATCAAAACTGTCAATTCTTTCCATTCTCGGCAAGGTGGCTTGTTCTAAAGTCTCTAAACTCCCCCAACCGCCTAACTGTTTTAAGCTCACCTTAGTTCGGTTTGTCTGTAAACGTAGCTCAATTTCATCTTTGGCATAAGTTTCTTCTAAGTTGCCAGATTGACAGGCTCTTGTTAAGACTGCGCGTAAGACGGTTAAATCAGGGACAAGTGACAAATTTTCTAAGGCTTTGCGTTGTGCTGCCAAATTTTGAGTGAGCTCTTCTAAGCGTTTGTTGAGGCTGTTTTGTTTTTCGCGCAAGGCGGGATAGTTGTCTGCGAGTCGCTTTATATGCTCACGTTGCGGATTTGTGACGGCTATCGTGGATATATCTTGTAATGCCAATTGGGGATAAATGCGCCGTAATAGGGCACGGGCATCATTTTCAACGGTTCGCATTTCGGTACGCACACCCGGTAAGTCGCGTGCGGCTTTTTGATGACTGCCTAATCGTCCGCGCAAGTCGTCAATCGTGGCTTTTTGTGCGAATAAGGTTGGCGGAATTTTGATGCTGTCGATTTGCTTTTGTAATCCGGCTATTGTTTGTTTTGCTTGAGCCTCTTGAGCTTGCCCTGTACGCAATGCAAGCTTGGTTTGAAAATGTTTTGAGGGGCTATCATCTGCTAATAGAATAACGTGAGCGAGATTGGTTAATTCTGCTTTGATTTCTTGATGGCGCAATAAGAGGGGGCGTGTACGTCGGATGCGTTCTAAGCGATGTTGCTCTGCACGCAGGTTTTGTATTTGGCGAATTAATTGGGTTTGTTGTTGCTGTGTTTCGTCCAAATTTTGGGCGTATTGGCTCCATCGGTTAACGGATAGCGAATTGTCTTGAATGCGTTTTTGGGCTTGTTGATAGGCGAAAATTGTTTGATTTAATAATGGTTTTTTGCCTTGTGCTTTGAATAATTCGTCTTTTTCTTTGTCCAAATCGGTTAATACGTCATGCACTTTCAATGTGCCCGTGCCCGCTTCAAATAGGCTTTCTCCAACATCGCCACCGGCATTGAGTAAATCTTCGCCCCCTTGGCGCAAACGTTCATGGTCAAAACAACATAATGCTGTAAATTGCGCCTCTTTCATGCCCCCCAGCAGGATTTGTAAGTCTTTTTCATTTAAGGGGTTGTTGTTGTCATCAAGCAAGGTATTTTTGCGCCCTTTGCGCCGATAACATAAGAATTCTTCTCCGTTTTTCCCTAAGAGTCGTGCGCCTATACGGAGTTGTTTGTTGCTATGGAGATAGGCGTCAGGGGTACGCTCTGGGATGCCGAAAAATAAGTGGGTTAAGGCGCGACGCATTGTGCTTTTTCCGGCTTCGTTGGCACCATAAATGAGGTGCATGGCGGGTTTGTCGACCGAAAAATCTAGGGTTTTATTGGTAAATAATCCAAATGCGATTAGTTCTAGTTGTAAAATTTTCATATTAATTATAATAGTCTTATATAGTCCTATAGATTTCTCCCTTTGGTCGAAATGACAAAATCCGTTGGTCGAAATGACAAAAGGAGGATTTTTTATGTATTATATTTTAATAACTATTAGTTATGCAATAGATGGGAATAGGAGTCCAAGATTTATCTTGGACAAAGGATGTTAAACTACTTATCAAGAGTCTGTCTGGAAATCGACATGTTAAATAAAAAAACGTCAAGTGACGGTTTTACGCTAATAGAAATCATGGTTGTCATGATTATTATTAGCGTGATTTTAAGTTTTGCCACGCTGTCTATCGGTAATGCTGGATTGGCGCAAAATTTAGAGCAAGAGAGACAACGCTTAGCATCGCTGTTAAAATTGGCAAGCCAAGAGGCGATTATGCAATCTAAAGAAATGGGCATTTCTTTTAAAAAAGATGGCTATCGTTTTTTTGTGTTGCAAGCGCAAGAATGGCAAGCGATCACAGGGGGGGATAATATTTTCCGTCCTCGCACCCTGCCACAAGGCTTGCAGATAGATATTCGTTTAGATGGTGAGCCTGTCATTGATACAAGTCTGCCACAAGTCTTGTTGCTTTCTAGCGGAGAAATGACACCGTTTGAGGTAATATTCTGGGCTGATGCTGATGAATCTTTACGTTATCGCTTGATAGGGACGGTGATAGGGAAGTTAAGCATAAAATGAGATATAAACAAGGATTTACATTATTAGAAGTGCTGGTTGCCTTGGCTATTCTTGCCATTGCGCTGGCGGCTGCCATGAAGGTTAGTATTGAAAATGCCGAAAATGCTAGTTATTTGCGCGACAAAACGCTGGCACATTGGGTGGCGATGAATGTGCTGACAGAAATTCAAGTACGGGGAGAATGGCCCGCTCAAAAAAAGGGGCGTGCTATGATGGCGGAGCGGGAGTGGTATTGGACTGTGAAGGTAACGGTGGATGATGAGTTACGGCGTTTGGAGGTGCAAGTCCACGAAAATGAGAGTGCCGTGGTGAGTTTGGTGGGATTTGTGGCTCCGACTGATCTCAAAAATAATTAACATAAGTTCATTGTATTTATGTACTTGATAATTAAATATATTCATATTTTTTGTGTTACAATAACTATGGTTTTGTTTACCATACGCTGTGTATGGATGATACAAGAGAGCCACTGGTTAGAGCAGCGGTGGGTCAAATTTATCCCTCATGTGATTGATAGTCTGCTATTGATTAGTGGAGTTGCTTTAGTATTCATTCTCCATCAATATCCATGGACACAGACTTGGTTGACAGCGAAATTATTGGCTTTATTATTTTATATCGTCATGGGCAGTATTGCGCTGAGAGTCGGCAAGACCAAAACTATTCGTATCATGGCTGGGATCGGTGCATTAATGATATTATTTTACATCATCACGGTGGCGCTGACGCGGGTGGTGAATCCATTAGCCAATTAGAATAGCAAGTGTAGGGTGCGTCCTACGCACCTTATGTGATGGACAAGTTATTTTTGCGGAGATTTACAAGAGACTCATCATATTAACCTTTAGGAAACCACCATGTCTCGAAGAGATCGTTATCATAACATTGTAAAACCGGCGTTAATTAGAGAAGGCTGGACGATTAGTCATGATCCTTATGTTCTAAACACCGATCCAAAATTAGCGGTTGATTTAGGGGCGGAGAGAATGATTGCGGCTGAACGAGAATATGAGGAGATAGCAGTCGAAATAAAAAGCTTTCAGACAAGGAACCTTTACAATGGAAAACGCCGTAGGATTTTATCAAAGTTGTATTAAGCAATTGCTTTCTGAATATGAATCGTTAAAAACGGATAATGCTAGTACTTTGTCAAACTTTAAATTTTGGGTTGGAGTACAAAGCTTTAGCTTTGTCAAGCAACGCACAAAGCTAA
>JSZA02000387.1 GCA_000785145.2 Candidatus Thiomargarita nelsonii | reverse complement strand
TTACGAAAATCGTTTTGACGCCCAACCAGTAAATCTGGATGACCGATTTTTTCAGTTAAGGGATATTGCATTTTTGGGTTCTCCTTATTCGATGTTCTAGCTCGGAGTACAGCAGATGGTGGGTTGTATCCCTTGTATCCCTTGTACTCTGTATTTTTACTTGTCAATTAAAAAAAACTATAACTATTTTATCATAAAATTATTTTTTTAAACCTACTATATAAGCATTTCGACTTGCCTCAATAATACTTTTTTGTATACTCTCTATACTCCGTCATAAATTGCAATTTTTGTCTGAATCAGAAATTTTATAATTTTCAGGATTAAAATACTTCTGTAAAAGTAAGTTTGTTCATGTTTGTCTTAAACCTGCTGCACTATAACTTTCTCCATTTGGCTCAATAATACGTATTTTGTCAAAGTTCTTTCTCCATTCGTCATCAAGAAAGGAAACTTCTTTTTGGAGTTGTTGCCGTGTAACTACTCCAGCACGCAATTTTGCGTACATTTCGTCCCTTGACTCTTGCTTGAGTTGGTGTTATCCACACTCATTACCGCGTCGCCAAGTATAAATTTACACATACCTAGCATGGCAAGATGAACCGGGAAAGCCCTTTGGACAAGCGATTACTGTGACTGCCATGCTGTGAGTTCAAAAAATTAATTCACGATGCTTGTAGGGGCAATGCCCTAGTGGTTGCCCCATCCGTGTTTTAGATATCTTGCTGTTGAACCCAATTACTATTGTTCATCCATAGCAAAAACATAAAACGTTACTTCGCGGAAAGCAAACCTGCTCCAGCAAAGATTTGAGGGTTTCTGGTGTAATCAGAATGTCGTGATTTTCTGTCATTTTCAGAAAGTGCGTGCCTTCATTGTGTCAGTTGATTATGACTTCTAAGGGTAGTAGCATCGAAGTTTGGGCAAATACGATGCTCGTTGAAAGCGCGATACTAATAATTAAGTAAGTACTGAATCATGAATTATCGGAGATTTTGGAGTCCAAAATACATTAAAATTCTTGGGAAGGTACTTAGTGTTGGGATTGGTGATGGGATGTTCATAAATTTAGCGATTCATGGTTAGTATTTATGCAGTGCTCGCGTCGGGGAAGGCATTCCCACGCTCCGCGTGGAACGAGAAAAAGGCTTGGATAAACTTTTTATTGGTTTTGAGTTCTTGATTAATGATTTTTAGTAGTGCGTCTCCGTGATCTTTTACTTTGTCTTTGAAGGCTAAGACGGCTTCTTGCCATTGTTTATAGGCGGGTGGGTTGTAGTTGAAAAATAGGTTTAAGCCTTCAATTAGTAGCTGGGGGTGATCGGTGATTTGTTCGTTAAAGATTTCTCGCCCATTTTGCCAGAGGATGAGTTGTTGTGGGGTTTGAAATAGGATGTTGTCGTTTGGGTAGCCAGCTTTGAATTTTTGTTTGATTTCTTTGGCGAGCTTGTCTTGTATGTCTTTGGCTTCCCATACTCCGTAACGGAGCTAAAATTGTTCTATTCTGGTGCCATCGGTTCTGATTGGTTGTTTACTTTCTCGATTAAGCGGGTATTGTTCGATAAAGTTTAGGTTGGTTTGGGCTGCACAGTGGCGTAGTATGTTGGCAAAAGACGGAGCTACGGAGCCTTCTGTAGTGATTTTTTTGTCACTAAGCTTGGCTATTTCTTGGTAGTAGGCTTTGATTATTTTGTGGGTTGGTTTTAGGTTTAGGTTTAGGTTTGGCATAATATACGTTGTTTGATAATCCATAAAATATCAGCGTGCAAGCCGATTATTAATTACTGTCTGGACAAAGAAAATAACGTCTCTAAAAGAACATGAAAACTATGCGAGCGGTTGGCTTGCCTTTCCAAAGATACAAACTGAGCGATTGTTTGTGCAAATTTAGGCTTACTCGCATATTTCTCTTTCCAATCAGGTACTATTTTTGCAATGACACTTGATGGTTTTTCGATGTTATCAATATCACGGTATTTATCCTTAGTTTGAAAAGAACGCGCTTTAAATCTAGGCGAACATTTTGCAATCGCTGCCATATCTCCTAGAAACCAGGCTTCTAATTCATAACAGGCTATTCTTATTTTGTGCTTACAAGAACAGTGTGCCATTTTTTCCTCGATTTCATTTTTCAATGCGACACAATCTTGTTTATCTTGATCAATGATGACGATAATTTGTTGAGCGCGTTTAGATAAGCTTGGAATAATTTTATCCAAGTTACTGATTAAATCTTCTTTGCCACGATGATGCTTAATTTCAAAAGAATGAAAGCCTAAACGAGGTAGAATACCTTCCAAAAATTGTCTCATTGAATAATCTTCAACTAAAAAAAATATCATGGATTAATCCCTTTGAAATAATCATGTTGCCATAACCAACCTAGTTCACAACCATTGTCATAAAGTTCGCTTATCTGCCCATCATCATATTTTTTAGCTGAAAAAATGTGACTACAGCCCTGGTTCTGTTCTTTTTTGACTAAAAACAATTCCTCTATTTGTAAAGCATCCACAAAATCAGGGGAATGGGTAGAAACAAAGACTTGTCCGCCACGTACTGCATATTCTCTGAGTTCAGCCGCGAGTTCTCTTAATAAAGTCGGATAAAGATAATTTTCCGGTTCTTCAATACAGAGCAATGGGCGCGGTGTTGGATCATGCAATAACACTAAATAGGCAAACATTTTAATGGTGCCATCAGATGTGTATTTGGAAATAAAGGGAGCAGTAAAACTATTATCCCCAAATTTGAGTAAAATTTGCCCGGCTTCATTGATGGCAATATCCACTTTATCTATGCCTGGTACTCGTTGTTTCATTTTGGTTAAAATGGTTTGAAAAATATCTGGATGATATTCATGAATAAAACTGGCGACTTGTGCCAAATTATTACCAGACATGGAAAGTTGCTGATCTGCCCCCACGTCACCAATTTTACGCATTTCTTCATTTTGCAGATTAGATACGAGCCATTGTTCTAATAAGGTACGAAAACTTTTAATGGTTTTGTACCGCTCAAATTGCCCTAAGCCTTTTAATGCCAGAATATCTTCAGCGCCCAAAGGTTGATCCTCACGTATCTCTTTACTTTTAGGATCATAATCTTGTTCATTTTTGATGGCTGAACCGATTCCTTTTGAGTAATCTAAAAAATGCCAAGGCTTGCCTCTTTGCCCCCGACGATATTTTAAAACTTCCTTGTCGATAAAAACTTTACCATGATTAAAACCAATTTTTAAATGGTAAGTGACTAAAGGGCTTTTTTCTCCTTGCTCAAAATTACGAAACTTAATTTCAAATTCAATGAAATTTTTTTCAGGATCAGAGTTACGAGTAATCAGCTCCTTAAATCCACCTTCACGATTCACGGCAACGGTGACATTGTCTTTTAAGCAGGTGGAGAGAAAATTGAATACTTTGAAAAAAGTGGTTTTTCCTGATCCATTGGCACCTAAAAAAACGTTTAGTCGTTGTAAATCAGTAATATGCAAATCCCTATATAGTCTAAAGTTCTTAACTTTAATTTGCTCAATTTGTGTTTTCATGATTGTTGTGTTTAGTGTTTAGTTTTAATCTGTTGAATGATTATATCATAAAGCCAACTCCCCCAATTTTCGGGAGGAATGCCGCCAATAGTTAGGAATTCATTATAAACTATTTAATTCATTATAAACTATTTGCCGTTTGTCGCGGGAGAGTTTCATTTTTTCCACCCGCCAGTTTAGGGGCATGTCTGGTTGAACCATCCATTTTAAGGGGTATTCTGGTTGTTGTTCATAATTTAAGTGTAAATCTGCCAGCTTTTTTCCAGCGTCGGCAAATGCCCAAAAATCTGGTGCCATTGGTAAGCGAGGGAGTTCACGTTTGAGGTTGGGTGCGTATTTTTCACGATAAACTGGGTGATGCAGTAGCCCATAGACATAGTGAAAAATATCCCATTTGGTGATTTTATTGTCTTGGTAGTGGGTTTGGTAGTGGTTTAGTGCCCAGTCAGTGATGTTTTCTTGGCGGTTGGTGCCGTCTTGGTTGTAGCTGTAGAATGGAAAGCATTGGGAGCCACCAGTACAGCACCTGGACTTACCATATTTAAATCAACAATTTTGTCGGTTATGAGCGTTAAAATTTTTATTTTGCAACTTCTCTATTGTCTCAGTTGATTATGACTTCTAAGGGTAGTAGCATCGAAGTTTGGGCAAATACGATGCTCGTTGAAAGCGCGATACTAATAATTACGCCCCAATAAGCCCAGGCTTATCGGGGCGTGTCGTTAGTAAGCAAGCCAAGCACCTCACATCAAGGCAATTGTGGCTTCGACTACGGTAACTCAGTTTGAGTACCCTCTGGTAACAATACAGCATCCGATTCTGGCAATTCCATGGTATTGTCTGATCCGGCTGACATCTGATGACTTATTAATTATAGGCAACTATGGCACCGGTAAATCCCATTTAATGGCAATCATTTCTAGTATCGCAGAAAATGCCGAATACTTAATTTGAGCTTTTTACGCGAAATTGGCGAAATCTGCAAAGATTTACGCTTTAGATTTATCGCCGGATTACAAGAAACCATTTTCGATAATCAACGCTTTGAATTTGTAGCCCACTCTCTACGGCGCGTCAAAGATCGTTTTGAGCAAATCCTCATTACTCGTCAAGATATAAAATTTGTCGTAGCCAAACGATTGCTAAAAAAAACTGCCCAACAAAAAACTAAAATCGAACACCATCTCACCCGCTTTGCGCCTTGTTATGATAGTGTAAACGAGCGCATGGATGAATTTATTTCCCTTTTTCCAATTCATCCCGATTATATTGACACCAAAATCTTCAAGAATGAGGAGTAGCGCATTTTGGTATTTTTCAATGCCGTAGGTTTTGATAACGCTATCTAGGCTGTGGAGTTTGTCCCATTTTTCGTAGAAACGAAGTAACGGAACGTTCAATATTGAAAAACCCGCTTGCTCTAACAGCGACTCGCCCAATATAAGTTCCTATCTTTTTGCCTTTAGTAAGTAAGTTAAACTTGGCGATGCAGGTCACTCCCCTTATCCCCCATGTAGGCAGGAGTTTGGGATACACCCCACAAAGCCAGTCTTCAAAACCGGACTTGAGACTTTCTTTACGAGTCCGGCTCCTAGTATTAGCAAAGACAAGTGCTAAGTAGAATATCTATCAATAACTTCTCTCATTAATTGAGGGGACATCCCCTGAGTCAATTTACTCCAAGAGCTTTAGAGGTAAATCTCCTAGCTACTTAAACGACTTCAAGTTTCCTTGTTACCGTCCGATTCAGGTGTTATTATTCCTGCGTCTTTTCAGGTTCTAAGTACCGTAGAGGTATCAGTAGGTGGTTTTGATGTCCGATGCAGGTGTAATTATTCTTCCTGCGCCGACTCAGAGACTAAGCACCGTGTTGGTACTCGTGGACGGTTTCAGACCAACGAATTCTGTAGGGGCAATGCCCTAGTGGTTGCCCTATGTTTTATCACATAGGAATTTCATCAGCCGTGCCAATCCCCTGCACCTGACAATATTT
The DNA here is from genome assembly GCA_000785145.2 of Candidatus Thiomargarita nelsonii. Taxonomy (GTDB): domain Bacteria; phylum Pseudomonadota; class Gammaproteobacteria; order Beggiatoales; family Beggiatoaceae; genus Thiomargarita; species Thiomargarita nelsonii_B. The sequence continues at coordinate 31 of JSZA02000387.1, read as the reverse complement.
AATTGCATCCGTATGAAAACCAGCCAAGGAT
>JSZA02000271.1 GCA_000785145.2 Candidatus Thiomargarita nelsonii | reverse complement strand
CAATTGCTTGAAGACCAAGGTTTCCAAGAAATTGAAAAAATGGCTTGACGAACTCAATCCGGGTTGGGATGAGACACAGACGAATTGTCTATATTAGTGAGGAGGAAGCGTAGGGTGCGTCCCACGCACCAATTTGAAATCACGATCCATGTAGGGGCAATCCTTTATGGTTGCCCGACACGATATGGCATCCGTTCTGCTAGTGGAGCCATATCAGCAAACTACGCTACCACCGACGGCAGCGACTATACCCAAACCACAGGCACAGATTCTGAAGGTACTGAAACTTTTACAATCACCCTAACCTCACCGATTAGTGGAGAAAATTTAGACCATGCCAGCTAATGAAACCGGAGCAGGAGACCCATACCTCGCAGGTCGTTGTAAACCTAAAAAAAAATAACCTACGAGGTTTTGGCAACCTGCTCCGGTTTGGCGGCACGATATGGCATTGACTCTTAGAATGGCAAACCACTACTGAGCTTGACAATGCCGGATTTCACATAAAGCGAGCCACTGGTGAAGGCTGGAAATATAGTACGCAAAAGTATTGACAACTATTGACATATTAATACTATTTATATTTTTTATATTCTAACATATGTTTGATGTCATAAAAACATGTCAAAAAAACTTGACATTATTTTTATAATTTTGTTTAATTAATACCAACACTTGAGGTGGTTAGCCCTCCACATTAAAAAAACGGGGTCAAGTTCTATGTAACTAGACAACTCAAGTGCTAAATAAAAGTAACCTGAGTTCTCATTAGACGAATGGATAAAGGGTTGATACCTCCCTTATTCATAATTATTGAAGGATATACTTCATTTAGTATAGATGTCAATAGTTATCAATAGAATTGCTATCTGGAGATTAATTAATGATTGCAAACACAAGCCCAAATTTGGTATGATAGATTGTTTTAAACAAAAAACCTCTCAAAATTCAACGACAAAGGAAAAAAGCATCACCTATGAAAAAACACCTAATTTTAGCCATAATAATTTTAATGGCAACAAACCCACTAGCGAGAGCAAGTACGCTGCGATTCTCACAGATAGACTACGGCGTGATGGAAACCGGCGAGACAATGACAATCACCGTCACCCGCACGGGAGACAGCAACGGCAATGCATCAGTCAGCTACAGCACCGAATCGACTAATAACACCGCCACATCTGGGATAGACTATACCCCCAAAACAGGCAACTTAAACTGGGGAAATGGAGACAGTACCCCCAAAACCTTCACCATCAGCATCCTTGATGACACGACAGAGGAAGATAATGAAATTATTTATCTTAACCTACAAAACGCTACGGGTGCTTCGCTAGGTTTGCCCACTACGGTGCCGCTTACCATTGTAGATGAAGATACAGTCCCTGACTTGTTCAAAGTAGGACATTGGGGTTCAGGTTCGTATCGAGACGTAGCAGTTGCTGGAAACTATGCGTATGTTGCCGTTAAATTGACTGGTTTAGAAATTATTGACATCAGTGATCCCGCTAATCCAGCGGTGGTGGGACGCTGTGACGCCTATGGAGCTGTAGACGTTGCGTTATCCGGCAACTACGCTTATGTGGTAGGTCAGAGTTCAGGTTTGCACATAATAGACATCAGCAACCCAGTCAACCCCGTGGCGGTGGGGCGCTATAAGCCTTCGGGACATGTTTCCGGCGTTGCGCTGTCCGGCAACTACGCTTATGTGGTGGCAGGTTCTTCAAGTTTGGAAATCATAGACATCAGCAACCCAGCTAACCCCGTCGCAGCGGGGCACTATGACACTGAGGGATATCCAGAAGGCGTTGCGCTATCTGGCAATTACGCTTATGTAGGGCTTATGAATGATGGTTTACAAATCATAGACATCAGCAACCCAGCCAACCCCGTGGGGGTGGGGCTCTATGATATCGGATCGGTTTGGGACGTTGCGCTATCCGGCAACTACGCTTATGCGGCGACTGGTTCTTCAGGATTACGAATCATAGACATAAGCAACCCAGCCAACCCCGTGACGGTGGGGCACTATGACACTGAGGGATATGCTTCAAGCGTTGCGCTGTCCGGCAACTACGCTTATGTGGCGGATGGTCGTTCAGGTTTGCAAATAATAGACATAAGCAACCCAACCAACCCCGTGGCGGCGGGGCACTATGACACTTCTGGATATGCAAAAGGCGTTGCGCTGTCCGGCAACTACGCTTATGTAGCGGATGGTTCTTCAGGTTTGCAAATCATAAACATCAGTAATCCAGCCAACCCAGTAGCGGTGGGACTATATGACATATCGGGCTCTGCTTACGACGTCGCGTTGTCCGGCAACTACGCTTATATGGCGGATGGTCGTTCAGGTTTGCAAATAATAGACATTAGCAACCCAGCCAACCCCGTGGCGGTTGGGCACTATAACACTTCGGGAGATGCAAGAGGCGTAGTGCTATCTGGCAACTACGCTTATATGGCGGATGGTTATTCAGGTTTGCAAATAATAGACATCAGTAACCCAGTCAATCCCATGGCGGTGGGACACTATGACACTCCGGGCTGGACACTAGACGTTGCGCTATCCGGCAATTACGCTTATATGGCGGATTGGAGTAACGGTTTGCAAATAATAGACATCAGCAACCCAGCCAACCCCGTGGCGGTGGGGCACTATGACTTCGATGGAATTGCTCGTGGCGTGGCACTATCTGGCAACTATGCTTATGTGGCGGATTGGAGTTCAAGGAGTTCAGGTTTGCACATTATAGACATCAGCAACCCAGCCAACCCCGTGGCGGTGGGGCACTATGACACCGAGAGCAGGGCAGAAGGCGTTACGCTCTCCGGCAACTACGCTTATGTGGCGGGTAGTTTTTCAGGTTTGCACATTATAGACATCAGCAACCCAGCCAACCCCGTGGCGGTGGGGCACTATGATGAACATGCTTACGGCGTAGCACTGTCCGGCAACTACGCTTATATAGCGAAAGCAAGTTTGGGTTTGCGAATCATAGACATCAGCAACCCCACCAACCCCGTGGCGGTGGAGTTCTATAACACCAGTGGAAATGTTTTCAACACTGCGCTATCTGGCAATTACATCTATGTAGCGGATGATTTCAAGCAATTAGAAATATTAAGATTTAACACCACACAACCCGGAACCCTACAATTCTCATCCGCCAGATACACAGTAGCGGAAAATGACACCAACCTAGAAATCTCCGTCACACGTACCGCTGGCAGCAAAGGAGCAATCTCAGTAGATTGCGCCACCAGCGACGACACCGCCACAGCCCCCGACGACTACACCCAAAAAACGGGCACATTAAACTGGGCAGACGGCGACACTGCTGACAAGACTTTTACAGTGGACATCATTAACGATAGTGAGCAGGAAAGTGATGAAACATTCATTGTCAGCTTAGGCAATCCGACAGGTGGTGCGGATTTAGCTGAGCCAAATACGGCAGAAGTCACGATCACAGACAACGACACAAACCAAAAAACACTAACCCTCACAAAAACCGGCAACGGCACAATCACCAGCACCCCAACCGGCATAAACTGCGGCACAGACTGCACCCACAACTACACCCAAGGAACAACAATCACCCTAACGGCAACACCGAGTTCAACATTTACCGGATGGAGTGGTAGTTGTAGTGGCACCACCAGCACTTGTACCGTTACCATGAACACCAACCATACCGTCAACGCCAACTTTCAGAGCAGCACTATCTGCAACAGTGTTACCGAAATTCCATCGGCGGAGTGTGAAGCTCTTGTGACTTTATATAATAGTACGAATGGTGGAAATTGGAAAGATAACAGCGACTGGCTTGAGACTGATACGCCTTGTGATTGGCATGGGGTGACGTGTAATAATGGACATGTATCGCAACTAAACCTGTATGACAACGAACTCAGCGGAACGATCCCATCGGCATTGGGTCAGTTGAGCAGTTTAAAATATCTCTGGCTGTATGACAACTCACTCACAGGTCCTATCCCATCAGAACTTGGTCAGTTAAGCAATTTAGTGAAGCTCAAACTGCATAACAACCAACTCACCGGTCCTATCCCACCGGAGTTAGGTAATTTGATCAATTTAGAATCTCTCTGGCTGAATGACAACCAACTCTGCGGAAAAATCCCATCAGAGTTGATGAATTTGACAAATCTGTATTCATCGCGATATGGTCTAAAATTAAAAAACAACAACCTAATTAATGATAAGTTAGTTTATGACCCTGCCTTTATTGCTTGGCTTGATATAATGGACCCTGATTGGCAGACACAAAACTCATCCTACTGCACCAGTCTACAATTTTCAGCGACTAACTATAATATCAATGAAGGAAACGGCTCACTCACTATTACCGTCACTCGATCAGAAAATAATCAAGGAGCAGTATCAGTAGAATACGCCACCAGCGACGACACCGCCACAGCCCCCGACGACTACACCCAAACATCAGACACATTGAACTGGGCAGATGGCGATGCCGATCCCAAGACATTCATGGTAGACATCATTGACGATAGCCAACCGGAAAATAATGAAAAACTCATCGTCGCATTAGGCAATCCCACAGGTGGTGCCCAATTAGGTGAGCCAGATACGGCGGAGGTGACGATCACAGATAATGATTCAGCTTTTAGCTGCAATAAAGTCACAGGCATTTCAAAAAATGAATGTAAAGCCCTTCTCGCACTCTATGACAGCACAGATGGTGATAACTGGAGACTTAACAGCGGGTGGAAAATGACAAATACGCCTTGTAATTGGTACGGAGTCGCTTGTAAGAAAGGTTCTGTAGAGAAACTCGAACTACCATCCAACAATCTCAAGGGCGCTATCTCGAAAAAGTTTTTCAAATTGAAGAAATTGGAAATTCTCGTTTTGTCTGACAACGAACTCAATGGCACCAGCTTGAATAATTTCAAGAAATTGAAGAAATTAAAAACTCTCTGGCTGAACAATTGCCAATTGAGTGGAAAGTTCCCCAATTCATTGATGAAGCTGAAGAATTTGAGTGATTTAGATTTGAACGACAATTGCTTGAATACCAAGGTTTCCAAGAAATTGAAAAAATGGCTTGACGAACTCAATCCGGGTTGGGATGATACTCAAACGAATTGTCTATATTAGTGAGGAGCAAGCGTAGGGTGCGTCCCACGCACCAATTTGAAATCACGGTCCATGTAGGGGCAATCCTTTATGGTTGCCCTGGGGCGTTGGTGGCATTGCCGTCATGCTGAGAGACGTTCTGGTGCCTTTGAATTCGTCAATCGATGCAATGAGATTGAGGATGTCTGGACTGATTTTTCGATTTTGCCTTGATTTTTGAAATGCAACACTTTAAAAAGGCTCAAAGCTCACCCACATTAGTACAACTAATTATTAAATAAACGAATTGAATGATTTGTTAATTGTCGTTTTTAATTACTTGGTTTCGTTTATTTCTAAATTAGTTGTACTAACAAATGGTTTTTAGCGGCACGATATGGCATTAAATAAAAAAATGTTTATAAATTAATGTCTTAAACAAAAAAAGGTGCGTAGGACGCACCCTACACTT